>NZ_JBEPPO010000001.1:0-410893 GCF_040547365.1 Pseudarthrobacter sp. PvP090 | reverse complement strand
GCCGGGCTCGGAAGCGGATCCGCCTACACGCTCAGCATCCTCAGCGCCAGCGGCACCAGCCTCTACAGTTTCAACCTCAGCGGCGCCGCCGCTGATGGAAGCTGGCTCGCCGGCCAGGGCACGTTCCTGCCCGCGGGCCGTGCCTACATCAAAATTTACGGCTACAGCGGCAACGCAAGCTGGGGCAAGACCTACACTCTGAACACCGCGCTGAGCGCGGGGACCGTCGAACTCGAATCCAACGGCACCACCGCAAGCGCAACAGTGGTGCCGTTGGGCACCACTATTTCCGGTTCGGCGCTGAGCGCCAGTTCGTCCGACACCGATTACTACGCCGTCGACGTGCCCAAGGCGGGCCGGGTCGGGCTGAACTTCAAGTTCCCTGCCGGGCTCGGAAGCGGATCCACCTACACGCTCAGCATCCTCAGCGCCAGCGGCACCAGCCTCTACAGTTTCAACCTCAGCGGCGCCGCCGCTGATGGAAGCTGGCTCGCCGGCCAACAAATCAACCTCCCAATGGGCCGCGCGTACATCAAAATCTACGGCTACAGCGGCAACGCAAGCTGGGGCAAAACCTACACCCTCAACGCCGGCTGGATTTGGTCCGCAACCCCTGTGCCAGGCATCTCCGGGACTCCCCAGGTGGGTCGGACCTTGACAGCGGTAACCGGGACCTGGTCGCCCACGCCGGATGTTCTGCGTTTCCAGTGGTTCCGCTCCGGAACGGCCATCATCGGGGCAACCATGAACACCTACACGCTGCTTGCCGCCGACTACGGCAAGACCATCACTCTGAAAGTAAGCGGGAGCAAGGCCGGGTACCCCACGACGGTCAAGGCCTCCACGGCGACCGCGTCCGTGATGGCCGGCGCCCTGGCTGCGGCGACCCCAGTCATCGCCGGCACAAGCAAGGTGGGATCAATCCTGACAGCCAACCCTGGAACATGGGGGCCAAGCCCGGTAGCCCTTAGTTACACGTGGTACCGCTCTGGAGTTCTCATTTCAGGCGCCAACTCCAACAGCTACAAACTCACTACGGCAGACGCCGGAAAAGCAATCACTGTCCGCGTGACAGGGACGAAGACTGCCTACGCCACTGTGGTGAAGACGTCCGCCGCGACTCTGCCTGTCAGCATTGGGTAGGCACCGCATTCGACAGCCGGCCGCGCCGGCACCGCGGACCGGGCCCCTCAGTTCCCATTCTGCAGCCCGTTCGCGGCGATGTACTCGCCCAGGGTCCCGGAGCCCAGTGCGGCGGCAACGGCGGCGGTGGCGGCGGGGTCCTGCAGGATGATGGACTGGCCGTCCCGGCTGAATGCCGCGCCGGCGGTGGGGAGGGTGAAGAACAGGGCGTTGCCTGGGGCAGTGCCGCGCAGGCTGAATGCGAGCTGTTCCAGCGTCTTCACCGTCAGTCCCGGGGTCACCGTGACGTGGGGGAGGACGGTCTGCACCAGCTGCTTCACGGTGTTGCGGTCCGTCAGCCCGCCCTCGGCGGCCATCTTGGCCATCACGGCCTTGAGGAAGGTCTGCTGGTTCCGGACCCGCTGGTAGTCGCCGTCGGCGAAGGCGTGGCGCTCCCGGACAAACGCCAGCGCCTGCAGCCCGTTGAGCCGGTTCACCCCCGCGGGGAAATACACGAAGTCGTCGACGGTCCCCTGAAAGGGCTGCGTGATGTTCACGTCCACCCCGCCGAGCGCGTCGGTCAGGGCGGCGAAACCCTCGAAGTCCGCCATCACTGTGTGGTTGATGGGCTGGCCCAGCAGGGCCTCCACGGTCTGCGTCATGAGGGGCACCCCGCCCAGCTCCAGCCCGGCGTTGACCTTGGCCGCGCCGTAGCCGGGAATGTCCACCCACAGGTCGCGCATTAGCGAGATGCCGTAGATGCTCTGCCGGTCCGCCGGGAGGTGGAGGAGGACCAGGGCGTCGCCGCGCTGGTCCGACGTCGCGCCGGCGGCTGCCTCGCCGCGGGCATTCACCCGGCTGTCGCTGCCCACCAGCAGGATGTTGAGCGCCACGGGCAGAGGATCCGGGGTGGGGGTCGGCGTGGGCTCAGGGGTGGGGGCGGGTGATGACTCCGCCGGGGCGGAGGTTTGCGCCGGGGCCGCCGTTTCGGTGCGCGGCCGGCTCAGCAGGAACGCGGCGGCGGCCACGGCGAGAACCACCAGCCCGGCGATGATGGCGATGGCAATGGTGCGACGGCGGTGCCCTCCGCCCGTTGCCGCGGCTGGGCCTGCGGCTGCATCTGCTGGTTCCGGCGACGTTCCCATGGCCGGACACTACCACCGCGCTCCGTCAAATAGTGATGGCGGCGCAGGCGTGCATGCGTCAGCTGTGCCGGCGGGCGAACCTCAGGATCGCGAGGATGGCCGGGGCCAGCTCGTCCTCCATCTGGTCGTACAGCTCCTGGCCGCGCCGGTAGGGGTCCACCACGTCGTTGTCTGCGGCGTCCGGGGCCAGCGCCAGGTGCCGCACGGACGCCGCACGGGCGGGGAGTTCCCGCCAAAAACCAGGAAGGTCGACGGCGGCGGGCGGCGCGTCGCGCTGTTCCAGGACCTGCAGCATCCGGGCAAATTCACGGATGGTGAAGGTCCGCTTCAGCAGCGAGGCATCCATCTGCATCACGGCGCCGCGGTGCTTGGCGGTCATCGCCAGCACCAGGTCGGACTCCCTCAGGATCTTCGGCGTCAGCAGCCGGGCCGCAAAGCCGTCCGGGGTCCCGCCGTAGGTCCTGATGATGTCGGCCGAGGGCGGCTGGATGGGATCGCCCACCATGGCCCGCGTGCCGGCGCTGCGCACCACAAAGGCACCGGGCCGTACCTGGTCCAGCCCGGCCTGCAGCAGGCGTTCGGCCACCGGAGAGCGGCAGATGTTGCCGGTGCAGACCGTCAGGATCCGAACGGGGCGGTGCGCTTCCAAGGTTTTCCCAACTTCCATTAGCGAGACTCGTGCCGGTGGCGTGGTTTTCGAGTCTAGCCGCGCCGGGCACGACCCTATCGATTCTGGGAGATAGGGCCGACTTCTGTCGTTCTTGAAAATAAAGCATCTTGATATTGAAGATTCACGCTTTTCTGCGTACAGTCGTCAAAGAACGCCGAAACGCTCGGCTGGAGCTGGCCCGACTGGGGGTTCTCCGCAGCATTAGAACTTGGGGTAAAAGATGTCGGAGATCAAGAGCCTGGCCGCACCGAAAGCCAGTTTCGACCGCCGTGCCGTTGTCAAGGGCGCAGCTTGGAGCGTTCCCGTTATCGCGGCAGCTATTGCAGCGCCGGCCGCTTCGGCGTCGCACACGGGGACGCCGACCGCGGCTTTCGACATCCTCACTACAGGTCTGTCGTACGCCGCAACGGTAATTGGTGCGCCAATTCGGAACGGATCGGCACCTTCGGGCATCATCATAGGTTCCGTCGAGGAGGTCGCAGTTAACGACAAGGTCCAGGTCAAGATCGACATAACTGCCAAGCAGCGGACCCTCAAGCAGCCTGCCGTCCGAGTAATCGGAGTTACGCCGGGCGCCGGGGTAGTTGTCACCTCCGCTTTGTTCAATAGCAACGGATTTGATTCGTCAACAACCTTTACCTATGGGGGAGGTATGGACCACTCCGATTTCCGTACGTTCAAGTTCTCGTACGACCACAACGGAAAGAAGAACGAGGCTGTCGGGGGCGACTACAATATGAAGATGACGGTCACCTTCCCGAATAGGGCCCCATTCGTTGTGGCATCACAACAGCTGGCTTCAATCGTCTAACGGCATCTAGGTGCCCAATTTCCCGCACGAATGACCAGTATTGGTCGAATGTCAAATGCCACGCGCTGGGATACTGTGGGAGTCCTGTCGTGGAAATAGTGGAGTGCGTTGATTCCTGATATGGGATTCCGAAATGGCTGACCCCGCAGCAGTGCGTGCTTTCGACGCCGACTCATTCTCGGCCAATGTATCTTCGATGGGTCAAATGGAGGCCCCCAGTGTGCTGAGCCTAGACGTATTGGGAATCAACTTCACCGTTCGTTGGGGTGGAACCGTATCCAGTGGTGAGCGACGATCAATGGCTACGGCGTGGAGCCGCTGTATCGGTGATCTCAGTGCAGCTGTCGCTGTGCAGGATATGCCTGGCACTGCAAGTCAACCCTTTACGGCGTCTATCTACTTCGACTCAAGGCGTTCCGGTGCGGGAGTGAGGAATCTTGCTTCGGATAGCTTCGAGGGCTTGGCTGAGGCCGTAACCTCGGAAGTCACCGTCGCTGCCATCCTCGAACGCGCTGGCCAACTAACCATGCTCCATGCCTGCGGCGTTGCAGATTCCAATGGCGCAGTGATTGCCCTGGTGGCGAAGTCCGGGACTGGCAAAACCACGGCCTCCGCGCAGCTTGCCCGGACCTTTGGCTATATAACTGACGAAACGGTCGCGATCCGGGCTGATGGGACCGTTTTCCCGTATCCCAAGCCGCTGTCAGTTAAGCAGGCTACTCCCGGCGCCGCCAAGCTGCAGGTGGGTCCGGACGAGTTGGGCCTGCGAGTCGCGCCGGACAATCCCCGCATCGCGGCCATAGCTTTGCTCGACAGGGTTGCCGGTGGGGACTATCAACTGCCCGCCCTCGAACCGGTCCCGCTGGTGGAGGCAGTCCTGGCGCTTATTCCGGACACGTCCTCCCAGGCTGCCGTGGTCCAGCCGCTTCAGTCCCTCTGTCGGCTAATCGACAGTGTGGGTGGAGTGTTCCGTGTCAGCTATTCGGAAGCGGCTGACTTGAAGGACAGCCTGGCGCCGCTGTTCTTGACGGAGTCGCTGAACCCGGCGGAGGCCGGCAGAGAATGGTCACCCGCCCTGGCGGAATCGGAAGCGAAGACTGAATTCGAACCAATTCCCGCAGGCTGGCTGCAACGGACCGAAGTCGTTGACGCCGTGGAGATCGGCGATGATCTGCTGGTCCTCACCGCAACCGAGCTCACCCGGCTCAGTGGCATCGGGCCTATCATTTGGCAGTCCGCCCAGCGTCCCGTCTCGATAGAGACGTTGGAGGGCAGGATCGAGGCCCTGCATGGGCTGCCTGACGGCTATGAAACGCTGCTGGATGCGGCCGTGGACGGCCTCGTGGACCAGGGATTGCTCCTGCGCGGTTAATATGCGCACCAACGCGGTCACCGTACCGTACAGTAAATTTTCGTGTGGGTCGTTGGGGCCAGGCACGGGGGAGAGGACCTAAGCGTGACTGGTTTTGAGACGGCCGACAACAATGGGCAAGCACCGGCGGGGCTCGCGCTAGAGGACTACCTGCGAATCGCCCGGGCCCGCTGGAAGGGAATCCTGGCATTCACCCTGGCGCTGACCGTGCTCGCCTTCTGCTGGACCCTCCTGCAGCCAAAGATCTACGCCGCACAATCCACCGGGATTGTGGTGGCAGGCGGCTCGGATAACCTCAGCCTGTCGCTCATGAGCGAGAACCTGGCCCAGACCAAAGCCACCAAGTACGAGTCGGTGGCCAAGTCCCGGCTCGTGGCCGAGCGTGTCGTCACGGAGCTTGGCCTCACCACATCGCCGGATGCCCTGCTGGGGTCCATCACCGTGACCGTGCCGAAGGAAAGCGCCCAGCTTGCCGTCACCGCTACGTCCACTGACCCCGCAGTGGCCCAACGGATAGCGGAGGCCTGGGTCCGGGGGCTGGCCGAACAGGTCAAGGAGCTGGAAAGCCTCCCGGCGGTGGAAGGTTCGGACGTTGTCCCCGTTCCGGTCATCCGCGTGGTTCCGCTTGGCGAGGCAACCCTGCCCACCGCGCCGACATCCCCTAACGTCAAACTGGCGCTGGCCATCGGAGCGCTGGCCGGCCTGGCACTCGGACTGCTCTACGCAATGCTCCGCCACCGCCTGGACCGCCGGCTCAGCAGCGCCACGGCGATCGAACGCCGCTTCGGGGTGCCGGTGCTCGGCACGCTCCCGGTGGACCACCGCCTGGACGGGAAAAGCACCGTGCTGGACGACGGGTTCAGCCCGGTCGCGTCCGAAGGTTCACATGCCATCACCGAGGCCCTGCGGGAGCTCCGGACCAACCTCCAGTACGTCGACGTCGACAATCCCCCGCGGATCATCGTGGTGACCAGTTCCGTTCCGGCCGAAGGCAAGTCGACGGTGACGGCCAACCTGGCCGTCACCATGGCTGCCGCCGGCGAGAATGTTGTCGTCGTCGACGGCGATCTGCGCCGCCCCACCCTGGTGGATGTCTTCAACCTCATCCCCGGAGTCGGGGTCACCGACGTCCTGAGCGGCCACGCCGAGCTGGAAGACGTGCTGCAGGAATGGAGCGCGATGCCCAACCTGCGCGTGCTCGGATCCGGCCGGATCCCGCCGAACCCCAGCGAGCTGCTGGGATCGCACGCCATGAAGACCCTGCTCAAAACGCTCGCCCAGGACGCCATTGTTCTGGTGGACGCTCCGCCGCTGCTCCCCGTCACGGACGCCGCCGTCCTCACGCGCATCGCCGACGGTGCAATCGTTGTCATCCGGTCGGGGAAGACCACCGACGAGGAGCTGGGCAAGTCGCTCGGGAACCTCAACCGGGTGAACGGCAACGTCCTCGGCACCATCCTCAACCGCGTGGCCACCACCGGCGCAGGTTCTTACCGGTACTACACCGCATACCAATCACACGAGCCGGAGCCGCAGCCCGTGCGCTAACAATGAAACTATCCCCTCGGAGCAGCCGCTCCGAGGGGATTTTCGCTTGCCCGGGAAGTCAGCCCACCCCGCCAGCGCGGTTCAGAGGCCAGAACCTGCCCGCCACCTGGCCGACGACAGCCGGGGCCGGGATCGTCCTGATGCAGTCGGCCGGTTCAGCGGCAGGCGTGCGGCAGGCGATGGCGGAATCCACTGAGTTGGAGCGGTGGTCGCCCAGCACCACCAGTTCGCCCTCCGGCACGGTAAAGGACGGAACACATCGGAGGGACCGGGGACTGGTCTGGCAGTTGAGGGTGCCCGGCACAAACGGCAGATCCTCGAAGACGTAAGGTTCGTCGAGGGGCAGGCCGTCGACCCGCAGTTTGCCATCGTCCCCGCAGCAACTGATGGTCTGGCCGCCGGTGGCCACCACCCGCTTCACCAGGAACTGTTCGTTGGAGGGGCCGATCCCGGTCACGTCGCCGAAGGAACGGGCCAGCCCGGCGACCCCGCCGCTGCGTGGCATCGCGGATTCGGACTGCCAGCTGTCCGGCCGGGTGAACACCACGATGTCGCCGGGATGTGGTTCCGAGCCGGCGTAGGCAACCCGGTTCACCAGGATTCTGTCACCGCCGGCCGCGGAACCCTGCAGCGTCGGCTCCATCGAGCCGGACGGTATCCGGTAGGCCTTCACCAGGAACCCCTGGACCAGGGACACGGCCACCAGGGCGATCAGCATGTTCAGGACCACGGAGGCCCAGAGGGGGAGCTTCTTGCCGGCACGGGTCTTCACGAGTTCAAGCTACCACCGGCCATCCGCACCTGCGGGCAGCAGATGGCCCCGGTGCTTGACGCATCTCCCGCCTTCCGCATATCCTGAACGAACGGTCGGTAATTATTTATCGGAAATGCATAGGAGCAACCATGGCATCGCAGACCCTGCAGTCAGTGCCCGGAGAGCCAACAGCGGCACGGCACGAACAGAGCCTTGAAGATGTGGCCCGGCGTGACGCTGAAGGCCAGGCATACTTCGACAAAGTCATGGCGGATGACTCGCGCATCGAACCCCGCGACTGGATGCCCCCGGCATACCGCAAGACCCTGCTGCGCCAGATCTCCCAGCACGCGCACTCGGAGATCATCGGCATGCAGCCGGAAGCCAACTGGATCTCCCGCGCCCCCAGCCTTAAGCGCAAGGCCATCCTGATGGCCAAGGTCCAGGACGAGGCCGGCCACGGCCTGTACCTCTACTCCGCCGCCGAGACCCTCGGCCAGCCGCGCGACCAGATGATGCAGGACCTGATGGACGGCAAGGCCAAGTACTCCTCGATCTTCAACTACCCTGCCCGCACCTGGGCGGACATGGGTGCCATCGGCTGGATGGTCGACGGCGCCGCTATCGCTAACCAGGTGCCGCTCTGCCGCGCCTCCTTCGGCCCCTACGGCCGCGCCATGGTCCGCGTCTGCAAGGAGGAATCCTTCCACCAGCGCCAGGGCTTCGAGATCCTGCTGGAACTCTCCCACGGCACGCCGGAGCAGAAGCAGATGGCCCAGGACGCGGTGAACCGCTGGTACGCCCCGGCCCTGATGATGTTCGGCCCACCGGATGACGATTCTCCCAACTCCAAGCAGTCCATGGCCTGGAACATCAAGCGCTTCAGCAACGACGAACTGCGCAACCGCTTCGTCGGCATGATGATGGAGCAGGTCAAGGTCCTGGAGCTCACCCTCCCGGACAAGGACATCCGCTTCAACGAGGAAACCAAGAAATGGGAGCACGGCCCGCTGGACTGGGATGAGTTCCACGAAGTCCTCGCCGGCCGCGGCCCCTGCAACACCCAGCGCCTGGAACGGCGCCGCGAAGCACACCACAACGGCACCTGGGTCCGCGAAGCCGCCGCCGCCTACGCGGAAAAACAGAGCCGCAAGCAAGCAGAGAAGGAATCCGCAGCATGACCACCCCCGAACCGCACGCAGGAAACGTCTGGCCCATCTGGGAAGTCTTCGTCCGCTCCAGCCGCGGCCTGTCCCACGTCCACGCCGGCTCCCTGCACGCGCCGGACGCCGCCATGGCCCTGCGCAACGCCCGTGACCTCTACACCCGCCGCAACGAAGGCGTGTCCATCTGGGTTGTCCCGGCTGACGCCATCGCCTCGAGCGATCCGGACGCCAAGGGCGCGTTCTTCGAGTCGCCCCAAGGCAAGGACTACCGGCACGCAACGTACTACACCAAGAGCGAGGGCGTGAAGCACCTGTGAGCACCACACCCGAAACCGGCGGCCACGGCGACATCTCCGTCGGCGTCAAGGGATCCAGCGGCAGCGGCGAGGCCACGGCCAGCGCCACCCGCATCACGCCCGGCAACGCCCTCCGCCCCGAGGACATCGCCCTGGCCGTGAGCCGCGGCACCGCCAAGCCGAGCGAGGACGTCGCCGAGTTCGCCCTGCGCCTGGGCGATGACGCCCTGGTCCTCGCCCAACGTCTGGGCCACTGGATCTCCCGCGCTCCGGAGCTGGAGGAGGACATTGCCCTCGGCAACATCGCGCTGGACCAGCTGGGCCACGCCCGCTCCTTCCTCAGCTACGCCGGCGGTCTCGACGGCCGGAGCGAGGACGACCTCGCGTACTTCCGCCGCGAGCCCGAGTTCCGTTCCGTGGAGATCTTCGAACTCCCGAACGGCGACTTTGCCGTCACCATCGCCCGCCAGTTCGTGGTCAGCTACTACCAGTTCGAGCTCTACCGCCGGCTGACGCAGTCCACCGACCCAACCCTGGCCGGCATCGCCGCCAAGGCCGTCAAGGAAGTGGACTACCACCGCGACCACAGCGCCCAGTGGGTGCTGCGCCTGGCCCAGGGCACGGACGAGTCCCGCGAGAAGATGATCCACGCCTTCAAGGTCATCTGGCCCTACGTGGACGAGCTGTTCCGCGACGACGAGCTCACCGCCCGCCTCAGCGCGAGCGGCGCCGCCGTCGAGCCGTCCAGCCTGCGCGCCGACTTCGACCGCCTCATCGGCGAGGTCCTCGCCGCGGCCGAACTGGAGGTCCCCAAGGTCCAGCCCGCCCCCGGCGGCGGACGCAGGGGTCTGCACTCCGAACACCTCGGATACCTCCTCGCCGAAATGCAGGTGCTCGCCCGCGAGTACCCCGGAGCCAGCTGGTAACCACCATGGACATGTACGTCAGCCACCCCACGGCCGCGGACGGCCGCCCGGCGGAGCAGCAGACCCCCGAGCAGAAGGCCTGGGACCTCGCGGCCACCGTCTGCGACCCGGAAATCCCGGTCCTCACCATCGAGGACCTTGGGATCCTGCGCAACGTCCAGCTTTACGACGACGGCGGCATGGTCCCCGCGGTGCAGGTCACCATCACGCCGACGTACTCCGGGTGCCCGGCCATGGACGCCATCCGTGACGACCTCAAGGCGGCCTTCAACCGCGAGGGCTACCCCAGCGTCAACGTTCAAATGGTCCTCTCCCCGGCGTGGACCACCGACTGGATGAGCGAGTCCGGCAAGGCCAAGCTGCAGGAATACGGCATCGCGCCGCCCAGCGGCCACTCGGCCGCCGTGCGTCACGCCGGGCCGGTCCGCCTGTCCCTCGCCGTCAAGTGCCCGCAGTGTTCATCGCTGAACACCAAGGAACTCACCCGCTTCGGTTCCACGTCCTGCAAGGCGCTGTACGTCTGCCAGGACTGCAAGGAACCGTTCGACTACTTCAAAGTTTTGTAAGGAACAGGTGCCCCCATGACTGTTGTCCGCCAGACCGCCGCTGAAACGGCTGCAGCCACCGGCCGCCGCCGCGCGTCCTTCCACCCGCTCACCGTGGATGAGGTGCGCCGGCTCACCGATGACGCGATCGAGGTGACGTTCGGCGTTCCGGCCGAGCTCGCCGGCCAGTTCGACTACCTCCCGGGGCAGTACGTCGCCCTGCGCACCACCCTGCCGGACGAGACGGGCGAGCCGAAGGAAATCCGGCGCAGCTACTCCATCTGCGCCGAACCGCGGAGCTTCGCGGACGGCAGCAGCGAGATCCGGGTCGCGATCAAGAAGGACCTGGGCGGGCAGTTCTCCACCTGGGCAAACGCCGACCTCAAGGCCGGCGACGTCCTGGACGTCATGAGCCCGATGGGCGCGTTCGTGTCCAAGCACGGCCGGGACGGCAAAGAGCAGAACCTGATGAACTCGATGAACCATCCGGAAGAGCTGGCGGGGGAGCCCGGCTCCTTCGTTGCGATCGCTGCCGGGTCCGGCATCACCCCGGTCATCGCGATTGCCCGCACGCTGCTCGCGGCGCACCCGGAGACCCGCTTCGACCTCGTCTACGCCAACAAGGCCGCCATGGACGTGATGTTCCTCGAGGAACTCGCCGACCTGAAGGACAAGTACCCGGCCCGGCTCGCCCTGCACCATGTGCTGTCCCGCGAACAGCGGATCGCGCCGCTGCTCAGCGGACGGATCGACGCGGAGAAGCTGCAGGCCCTGCTGGGGACCGCCATCCACGCCGACGACGTCGACGAGTGGTTCCTGTGCGGCCCCTTCGAGCTCGTCCAGCTGTGCCGTGACACCCTGGCCGAGCGCGGCGTCAACCCGGACCACATCCGCTTCGAACTGTTCACCACCGGCAAGCCGGACCGCCCCGAAGGCAACGCCGGCCGTCCCGTGATTGTGGACGAGTCCCAGGCCACCTACAAGATCACCTTCAAGCTGGACGGCCTCCAGGGCGAGGTGGCCAGCCCCACGCACGCCCGCGAATCCATCCTGAACGCGGCCCTGCGCGTCCGCCCGGACGTGCCGTTCGCCTGTGCCGGCGGCGTCTGCGGCACCTGCCGCGCCAAGGTGGTCACCGGTGCCGTCACCATGGACGAGAACTACGCGCTGGAACAGGACGAGCTGGACAAGGGCTACGTGCTCACCTGCCAGTCCCACCCCACCACACCGGAAGTCACCGTCGACTTCGACGTCTAAGCAGTCCACCCGCTTCCCGCCCGACCCCAGGAGCCCCATGATTTCCCTTTCCATCGCCGACGGCGTCGCCGAGATCGTCCTTGACGCCCCGCACAAGCTGAACTCGCTGGACGGGCAGGCCCTGCGGGATCTGGCACAGGCGTACGACGACGCCGCTGCCGCCGCCTCCCGTGGCGAGGTGCGGGCGCTGCTGCTCCGGGGTGAGGGTCGCGCGTTTTGCGCGGGACGGGACATCGCAGGTGTGACGCCGGAGACGGACGACGTGCAGGCGTACCTGGGTGGGCTCCTGCAGCCTTTGCTGAAGAAGATGAGTGCATTCCCCGCTCCGACGTTTGCGGCCGCCCAGGGGGCGTGCCTGGGCGTGGGGCTGGGGCTTCTGCTGGCCACGGACGTGGTCTATGCGGCGGAGAACGCCAAGTTCGGTTCCCCGTTCGCGAACCTGGGGGCCACGCTCGATTCGGGCGGGCACTGGTACTTCACCGAACGCCTCGGCATGCACCGGACCCTGGACCTGATCTACACGGCCGAGCTGATGAGCGGCGCCGAGGCCGTGGCGCAGGGGATGTTCAGCCGGGCCATGCCCGCGGCGGACCTGCTGGAGAACACCCGCGCCATCGTGGCCAAGGCAGCCACCGGCGCCACCAGCGCGTTCAACGCCAGCAAGGAACTCGTGGCGCACATCCGGGACCAGCGGCTTGGCCTCTGGGACTCCATGGAAGAGGAGAACGCCGAGCAGGCCCGGCTCTGCAAGACCGAGGACTACTCCGAGGGATTCTTGGCCTTCCAAGAAAAACGCAAGCCGGTTTTCAGGGGCTAGCCGTTAGAATCCCCTCATGACTTTGGGGAAAACCATCAAAAAAGCCGTCATTCCTGCTGCCGGATTGGGAACGCGTTTCCTTCCCGCCACCAAGGCAATGCCGAAGGAAATGCTGCCGGTAGTGGACCAGCCGGCCATCCAGTATGTCGTGGAAGAGGCCGTCAAGGCTGGCCTAACCGACCTCCTGATGATCACCGGCCGCCAGAAGCGCGCGCTGGAAGACCACTTCGACCGTGAACCGAACCTGGAGCGCACCCTCGAGGACAAGGGCGACGTGGACCGCCTGGACGCCGTCCAGCACGCCTCCAACCTGGGACCCCTGCACTACGTCCGCCAGGGCGACCCCAAGGGCCTGGGCCACGCCGTGCTCTGCGCCCGCCAGCACGTGGGCGACGAGCCTTTCGCCGTCCTGCTGGGCGATGACCTGATCGACGAGCGGGACGAGCTCCTGAGCACCATGATCGCGGTGCAGGCCCGGACGGGCGGCTCCGTCATCGCCCTGATCGAAGTGGACCCCGCCGAGATCAGCGCCTACGGCTGCGCCGACATTTCAGCCATCGACGGCGAGGGCCATGTGCGCGTCAAGCGGCTGGTGGAAAAACCGTCCATCGCCGATGCGCCCTCCAACCTGGCCGTCATCGGACGGTACGTGCTCCACCCGGCCGTCTTCGACGTCCTGGAGGACACGCAGCCCGGCCGCGGCGGAGAAATCCAGCTCACCGATGCCCTGCAGACCCTGGCCACCTCGAACCGCGAGGGCGGCGGCGTATACGGCGTGGTCTTTAAGGGCCGCCGCTACGACACCGGCGACAAGCTGAGCTACCTGAAGGCTGTCATCTCCATTGCCTCTGAACGGGTGGAGTTCGGCGAGGAGCTCAAGACCTGGATGAAAGCCTTCGTCAGCTAAGCGCGGGGGTTGATACCGCTCCGGGAGCGGACAAGGGACGCCGCCAGGAGGAACCCCAGGAGGCATCCGGCGGTGTTGGTGGCAAGGTCCAGGGGGCTGGGGAATCGGCTGTGAAGAAAGAGCAGCTGCCCCAGCTCCATACAGCCGGACACCAGCAGGCCAAAGGCGCCGATCTGCCACCAGGGCTTCGACGGGAAGGCCAGTGCCGTCATGACGCCGAGCGGCACGAAGAGGGCCACATTGGCGGAGGCTTCAACGAACCCGTAGTCAATCCATGCCGGAGCACCGTGAGCGTGGATGAAGGACAAGAACCGGGCAATCTGCCCCTGCACTGGCCGGTCCACCGGGCTGGGCCAGAAGCCAACCAGCGACAGGACGGCCAGGAAGCCTGCCAGGACTCCCCGCCACAAGCGGGGAGCGGCCATGGCCCTCATTCGGTCCTCGTAGTCTCAACCACAGCACATCCTAACCACAGTGCATCCGGAACGGACTTGCCCGCCACTTCCTGTGACAAAGCAAAGAGTGGGGGCCTCCGGATATCCGGAGGCCCCCACTCAGTTGGTGCTTGTTGGCTGGTGCTTAGACTGCGACGTCAGCCTTGGCGCGGCGGCGTACCACCACGACGGAGGTTACGCCAGCGGCCAGTGCACCTGCGCCCACCAGGGACCAGATCATCAGGTTGGAATCAGCGCCGGTGTCGGCAAGACCAACGGCCGTGCCAGTAGCGCCGTTAGCGCTGGAGGCAGCGTTCACTGCGACACCCTGCACCGTGATGCTCGAGCTGACCGTGACTCCAGATTCCAGACCGGTTGCGGTCAGGGTGTAGACGCCGGTCTCGCTGATGCTGATCGGGTAGGAGAAGGCCCCGGAGCTGTCTGCGTTGGTAGAGAAGGTCTGCGGGGCCAGCGGCAACGTGATCTTTCCGGAAACCGTCATACCGCGGCCGGCGACACTGGCGCCGGTCGATGCAGGCCTGCCGCCGGGCGTGACGGTGATGGTGAGGCCCTCGCCGGCCTTGAAGCCGTTGCCGCGGAAGACGAACTGCTCACCCGGTCCAACGGTGCCGTCAGAAACGGCGGAGTTAGCGGGCGGTGCCCGGTAGTCGTCCGCTGCGACTGCCGGAACTGTGCCGACGAGCGCGATGAAACCAGCGAGTGTGATCGCGGCAAGTGTTTTCTTCATGTGTCCCCCTGAGACCGTATATACGAGTGTCACGCGTTGTGGAGATTTCCGTGTCCCCCGAGTGACCGTAGGTTGAAATCTCATTTGATAAGCCCATGCAGAGACTAGCACTGATAGCGCGTGTGGCCAAAGTGAATCAAGTTGCTTTACATGCCGTTTACGTAGCGTTTACTTTCACTGCTCACATACTGCATTTTCGGTGGCCAGAACCACGTCTTTGACAGGCTGGACGGTGGGCGTGACAACTACGTTCGGTTCCGTGTGCTGAACTATTTTGCCGAAGGTCAGCTCAACCGTGCTGCTCTGGCCAGGTGGCAGGGTGACAGTGACCATTCCCAGGGGCCTATTGGCGTGGTGATGGGCAGCGAAGTCCGACTTTTCACCGTCTACCGTTGCTGTTTCCACGTTGGCCTGCACCGGGCCGTAAGCAATCACGTTGGTCTGCACGGTGCCTGCCGGGACACCAAAGGCACCATCGCCGGTGACGTACGGCGGCAGAGAAGTGGCTGCGTTTGCCGGTGCTGTGTTTGTGCTGGTAATGCGGACAGCAGTTTGTTCATACCCGTCCACTACGCATTTCTTGAGAAGCTGGACAGTTCGCTTGACGAGATAGTCCATTTTGGCGCCGGTGCCGTCATTGAAGTAGACCCCAAACTGCGCGGGGGCGACGCTTTGGCCGGCGATCGATCCGCTGAGCGGATACTTGGCAATAACCGACTGTTCCTGGTCTGCAGACGACCACACGAGAATTCTGCCCTCCGATGTACCCCGGGAAATACCTTCGATGAGGTCTCTGGCGTCACCTTTCCCGCTGGACAATGCGCTGAAAATTTCCTTGGCGACGCCGGCAAAGTAGACGTCCTGATAGGTAGGGGACGCGATTTTGGCATAGACGTCGGAAAGCAGCGTCCTAACTACATTTTTCCCTGTTAGCTCAGTCGGCAGACCGGTGTCAACGAGTTCAAGCAATTCGGGGCTTGTGATTTCCAAAGGTCCGGTTGCATCCAGAACATAGCCCAATGCAATGGGATCCATTGAGAGCACTCCATCCACTCGCTGGCCTGTCTTCCTCTCCCACATGGCCTGCGCCGTAGCCGCCGCGGTGGGGAAGTCTGGAGTTAGGTTGACGTCCTGCATGTATTTGCCGAGTCGTGTCGAGTAGATCTGTTCCTGTTCTCCGTCCACAGGTATCACGGGCGACATGATGCCAACTTCGCCGGCACTGCTTTGGGCGCCCAGAGTCAGTTTGCCGTTGTTCAGTGTTAGTACAGCCAAAGCTCCAGGAATGCCGCCTGACGCCCGGGCTTCGGCATTGTTCTGGATCACGAGCAAGTAGTTCCGCTCACCGTCGGCCCCCAACATGCCAGGGGTGATTTGAGCGGCATTGGCTGATGCGTCGAGGGTGCCCGTCACTGTACGCAGTTGCTCGCGGGCTCGCATCAGTGGGTCAGCAACTTGGGGCCAAAGGTTGCTCCCATCGATTCTTTCCAGCCGGTCGGCTGAGGCCCGTACAGCGTAGGCGGCGGCTGAGACGCTGGGGGCAGCCCGTTGGATGGGTTCTAAATTTGCCCCCTCGGGGCTGGGCAGCAGGCTGTTCCAGTCCAGGGAATCGAAAACTTTCACCAAGGGTGCTAAGCCCAGGCTAGCGACATCGTCAGCCGATCGAGCAACTTCTGCAACGGCAGCGAAATTCGCTCCGACCCAAGGGACGGATGCGGCTAGCGTCCAAATGGGATCTCCCGCGGCCGCGCGAGCCGCGGCCGTGTGGGAACGAAGTTGATTGGCCGTAGCACTGGCCTCTTGCGGCTTTTTGCCGGCAATATCGTCCTTGAGGACGGGGATAAGTTGCGCGGTGGCCTCAAGTTCTCCCTTGATGATGGTGGCTCGTGTGCCAAGCCATGTCGCTGTTGCCAATGCGAGTACCGCCGTGACGGCCAGCCACGCAGAAGCAATGACGTAACGCCGCTTGCGGCGCCCCCCGCGGCGTTTGGATGTCGACTTTGTACGTCCAAGCACATCAGCATGAATGTTGTCGGAACCGGAACCGGAAGCTCCGCGAGTGTCCCTCATCGGTTACGGACGCCCCAGACCACGGTAGTTCCATGCGACGCAGCCGATGACAGATATACCCATGTTTGTGCCTTCCCAAAAGAAGAATTGGCGGCCGGGGGCCGCAGGTGAAGCAGGGTCCGGATCATACCGCGCCGGTGCTAGCGAACACTGCTTTAAACGTCTTGAAGAGAATCAGAACGTCGCCCATAAGTGACCAATTCTCTACGTAATATAGATCCAGCCTGATGCTCTCTTCCCAACTGAGGTTGGATCGCCCGCTTACCTGCCAGAGGCCGCTCATGCCAGGGCTCACATAGAGACGTCGATGGGCCGCATCGTCATACAGAGCCACTTCGCCTTCGCGCTGAGGCCTCGGACCTACTAGGCTCATGCTTCCACCTATGACGTTAAGTAGCTGAGGCAGTTCGTCGAGCGAGTACTTGCGAAGGACACGCCCTACCGCTGTAACGCGTGGATCGTTATCGACCTTGAACAGGGGGGTGTCATCTGATCCTTGTGCCTTAAGCAATGCCTGGAGTTCCGCGTCGGCATCCACCTTCATGGATCGGAACTTGAGCATGTTGAAAGTCGTTCCCCTCAGCCCTATTCTTTCCTGTCGGTAGAACACAGGTCCCTTGTCGCTGAATCGGACCAAGAGGGCTAGGACTAAGAAGACAGGGGAGAGCACGGTCACTAGGAATCCGGCCACGGCTACATCGAAGGCTCGCTTTGCCACCTTCTTTCCGCCTGTGAGCTTGGGCGTAGAAACATGGATCAGTGGAAGTCCGGCCACTGGTTGAGTGTGGATTCGGGGACCTGCGATATCAGTGAGAGCTGGGGCCAGGATCATTCCAATGTCCCTCGCCGCCAGTTCCCATCCCAGTCTTCTCAGATCGTGTGGGTGAAGGTTCACGCCAGCAGATATCGCGACGGCATCCACTTGGGAATCCAAGATAATGGCTAGGATTGACTCGAAATCGGACTGAATGCCCGTCACAGGAATGGTCAAACCAGCCCCGTTGGCAGTGTCTCTGTTGGCTCCAGGGAGGTGCGCAGCCACGGGCAAATATCCCGCGGAGGGTACGGTTTTCAGCGAGCGTGCCAGGTGGGCGGCCGAATATGGACCGCCGATGATTAGGACGCGGGCGCTGCTATTACCATTTTTACGCTCGAGAGCCAGATGCTGGCGGACCAGCCACCTTGCAGCCAGCAGACCAAGCGCACCGGCGGGGAAGGCCAGCCCGACGAACCCTCGAGCCGTATCAATTCGAAGTGCATAGGAAACCACGGCCACGAAGCCAAAGAGCCAGGCCGAACTGGCGACAACTCGCTTGTACTCTTCAGATCCCGAGCCCAGGACACGGGCTTCCCTTGAGCCCCAAAATCCAAGCATTAGCCACCACGCAGTCACCAGCGCAGCTGACAACATCAGATAGTCAACGTCTCGAGCATTGTCGGAGCCGACATCGCTGAAACCAAATCGCACTCCATACGCGCCGACGACTGCCCAGATCACCACGCCAGCGTCGAGAAGTCTTAGACGCCGTGAATACTTGAAGCGCCAATTATCGCGCGGGGTCGTCCCAAGCACGGTTCCTTCTTTGATTGTCACTCTGTCATCCCCCGGGCAAAGCGTGTTTCACGCGCGGACGTGGTCGATGTTTGCGCGGTACCAGTCAACTGTGCTCTTTATTCCGTCGCTTAGACTGGTCCGGGCTCTCCAGCCAGCATCGGCAAGCTTGGAGACATCCAGCAGTTTCTGGGGCGTACCGTCGGGCTTGGACGTGTCCCAAGCAATCGTTCCTTCAAAACCCACAGCCTCCGCAACCATTGACGCCAGTTCCTTTATCGTCACGTCGGTCCCGGTCCCTACGTTTACTTGGTCCGCGCCATCGTAATTCTCCATGAGGTGGAGGCACGCTGCGGCCATGTCATCCACGTGCAGGAACTCGCGCCGAGGCGACCCTGAGCCCCAATTGGTGACGGTGGAGGCTCGGGAAATAACGGCTTCGTCGTAACGCCTGATGAGAGCGGGAAGAACATGGGATCCTTGCGGCGAAAAATTGTCCCCTGGTCCGTAGAGGTTCGTCGGCATAGCCGATATCCACGGAAGACCATATTGGCGCCGGATTGCCTGCACGTGGATAATTCCAGCAATCTTTGCTATTGCGTAGGCATCATTGGTTGGCTCTAGGTGACCCGTGAGCAGCGATTCCTCTCGGATGGGCTGCCCAGCCAATTTCGGGTAGATGCAGGAAGACCCAAGGAACAGGAGCCGTTCGACTCCCTGCTCGCGTGCCGCGTCAAGAACATTCACCTGTATGCGGAGGTTTTCGCTGAGAAAGTCCACAGGACGGGTGTTGTTGGCCAGAATTCCTCCGACCTTGGCTGCAGCCAGGACCACATATCGAGGTTTGGTCTCGGCAAAGAAGCGAAAGACGGCATCTCGGTCCTTCAAGTCGAGCTCCGTGGACGATCGTCCGACGAGGCTGCTAAAGCCCTCAGCTTCAAGCCTGCGCCAGATGGCCGACCCGACCAGTCCTCGGTGTCCCGCAACATAAAAAGTTGATGTCCGGTCAAGTTCGCCTGGAAGGAAGTTGAGGTCCTTGGTCATGACTTCTTCCAGCTGTCGAGATCCACGCTGTCGATCCAGTGATTTCCAGCGTGCTTCAACGCTTCGATATCGGCGTCGACCATGATGCGGGCCAACTCCGGGGTGTGAACCGAAGCCTTCCATCCGAGTTTCTCCTGGGCCTTTGAAGCATCTCCCACCAAGGCGTCGACTTCTGTTGGGCGAAGATAGCGCTCGTCGAAGCGTACATGGTTCTCCCAGTTCAGCCCGGCGTGATCAAATGAAATCTGGAGGAAATCACGGACGGTGTAGTTGCCTCCGGTTGCCAAGACGAAATCATCGGGTTCGTCGGCCTGCAGCATGCGCCACATGCCTTCAACGTACTCGGCGGCGTAGCCCCAGTCGCGAACTGCGTCAAGATTGCCCATATACAGGAGATCCTGCTTGCCGGCTTTGATGGCTGCCACCGCACGGGTGATCTTTCTCGTCACAAACGTCTCGCCACGCCGGGGAGATTCGTGGTTGAACAGGATTCCGTTTACTGCATACATTCCGTACGCTTCGCGGTAGTTCTTGGTGATCCAGTAGCTGTATACCTTTGCGGCGCCGTAGGGGGACCGGGGATAAAACGGCGTGTCTTCGTTCTGCGGTGGAGGCGTCGCGCCGAACATCTCGGAAGAAGACGCTTGATAGAATTTTGTCTCAATCCCAGACATGCGGACTGCCTCAAGGAGACGTATGGTGCCAACACCTGTGGTGTCCGCAGTGTGCTCCGGTTCGTCGAACGAGACGCGTACATGCGACTGGGCCGCCAGGTTGTAGACCTCGTCAGGCTTGATGTCGGCGAGTAGCGTAACTAGCCTAGCCCCATCGCTCAAGTCGCCGTAGTGCAGAAAAAGCTTGGCGGCAGGATCGTGGGGGTCGACATAAAGGTGATCAACTCGGGCCGTATTGAAGGTCGAAGCCCTACGAATGAGCCCGTGAACTTCGTAGCCCTTGCTCAGCAGGAGTTCCGCGAGATAGGAGCCGTCCTGGCCAGTGATTCCAGTGATAAGCGCGCGCTTATTCATATTGCCCCCCATGGTGCAAAAGAAGAGTCGCGTAGCCTAGCGGCTGCGCGACGATGCCAAACTCGTAATGACATCATCATAGTGCCGAATCGCAGAGGCCTCGGACAGTGTTTCGTGCCGGTAGCGGAGTCCGCGTTTCCCCAAGCCGGTCGACAAATCCGGATCTCGCCCCAGCAGCTCGGCAGCTTCCACAAGCGCAGAAGGGTCGGCTGAGTTAACCCGAACACCTCCGCATGACGATTCAACCTCGAAAGCAGTAACGCTGCCTTCATCGGTTGCCGCAATCACCGGCACACTCGCATTGAAATATGAAGTCAGCTTGCTCGGCACGGACATGTCTTTGACTCCGGGAAGCTCGTTGACTAGTAGTGCGTCAGCCGAGGTGAGAGCCATCTGGAAATCCGCGTCGGCTAGGGAGTCAATGAAAATTAGGTTCCGGGCACCCGAGGCAGACGCTTCTAGTGATTGTCGCTGATTTCCGTCTCCCATGAGAACAAACTTAACGCTGCTGCCCTTCTCTTCAGCATGACGTGCAGCGTTTATGACGTTCTCCAGGCCCTGTTTCTTGCCCATGTTGCCTGCATGCAAAACGATGAAGTCCTCAGGCAACCAGCCAAAACGCTCGCGAAAGGCAGCCTGTCCACTTGTGGGGGCATCCGGTAGATGCGTCCAGTTCCTGATTATGGAAATTGAGGACCCGTCAACGTTGAGGCTGTCGACCAAGTATTTCTTGAATCGCTCATGTATGACCACAACGCCATGGGCGGACCCCAAGATGAGGCCTTCGAGTGCTGCCGCGAGTCTCGCCGTAGCGTCGCCAGCACCGGATGTCTCTACGAGTCCGCGACTGTAGAGATCTTGAACCCAGATGGCGACTGCAGGCTTGCTGGGGCTGAGTCTGGCTCGAAGAACTGCGATTGCAGTCGACAGCAGGGCCGGACTCACCAATAGAACGACATCAGGCCGCCCCCAGCGAGCAAACAGTAGCTGGAATCCGAAAGTCATTTCCATGGTCAACCTGCGGAGCGCCGATGGTTTTCGCGGTACGTAGTGTCGCAACCTGGTAACTTTCACGCCGTTGAGGAGCTCTCGACGTCTCCATCCAGAGTAGCCATCGTATATTCTCCACTCAGGGTAATGTGGGAAACCGGTGAACACCTCGACGTCATGACCGGCTTTCGTCAGGCCTTCGGCCAAGCTTGAAGTGTACGGGGCGTTGCCGGACGGCTCCGGGCTATAGTGCAGGCCGAGAATACGGATGCGGAGTTTCGTTGCGTTCACGGCACAAACACTAGCTGAGAGCGGCCTATGCCCACGACGCCCAGTCGTCTTGGGCATGCTGAGCGCGGCGAGCTAACCCGTGGGATCTTTCCAGGATGTGAACTGAGCTGTGTTGGCTATTTTCCGTAGTGCGAGATTGGTCGCGGCGCTGTCGCGATGACGTCGCTCAGGATCTTGCCAGGGTTTGTGATTTTAAAGCGAAGTTAATGGGGTCTAATGCAGTCGGAAATCGAATACGTCGTGGGGATAGTTCACTATCGTGACCCTGGAAGTGTAATTGCACTCGTCAATGCAATCTCTCTTTGGACCAAAAGACCGTCGGAAATCCTTATAGCCGACAACTCGGGAGACATCGATCTTCGTGACTGGTCGCACCATCCGAGCTTTGTGAATGTGCGTGTTCTCCCAATGGGGGGGAACTTGGGATACGGTCCTGCAGCGAATCGCCTCCTACAGGAGTCGGCACGAGCTCAGATTCCTTATTTGTTGCTACTGACACAAGACTCTGTTCTGAGAAACGACACTGCAGAGCACCTTGTGGTCTACATGGCTCATGAGAGACTCTGTGCTGTTGCTGCGCCAATTCTTTTTCTGGCGTCGAAGCCGGAAACCCTGTTTTCATCAGGGGGCATCATCACCAAGTACGGTCGAACCCTTCACCCGAATCAAGGCCGAAACGTGGACTCGCACATGATCCAGGACGAGCCCTATTCAGTGGATTGGGTCGACGGAGCATGCACCCTACTTCGCGTCGATGATTGCCTGAAAATTGGGGGGTTTGATCCGGCGTATTTCTTGTACGTTGAGGAAGTCGACCTGCAGCTGAGACTGCGTAATGCTGGAATGAACGTTGTTGTTGTGCCGCGGGCTTTTGCGCAGCAAGAACCTGGTAACTACACACTGTATTTTAAGTACCGGAACCTGACATACTTCACTCGAAAGAACGCAGACACTCTTCGGGGATGGCCGTGGCTCTTTGCATTGCCCAAAGACTCACTACGCCGGCTCAGGGAGGGACGGCCCGACGAAGTTGCGTGGGCTCTACGCGGGCTTTTTGACAGTTGGTCCGGCCGAATGGGGCCCAGGCCAGCTTCGCTCACTGCCCTGAACCCTGAATTGCCGAGAGCATGAAGGTTTTTATGCTGACGGAGATGCCTCCGGAGTTAGCTCCTCCAGGTGTCAGGCGCCGATATGAGCACTTTTCTGACTGGCTTGCTGGTCACGGTATCGACTGGAGCCATGAAGCGATACTGACTCCCGACGAGGCATCGTCGAGCAAGATCACCCGTGTCAAAATAGTCCTGAAGAAGCTGCATCACCTTGACCGAACGCTTCCCCGCGAAGCAGTCGTCCTCGTGCTGGGACTCGGTGCAGTGCATATGCTTTTTCTTGCGGTCTACCTGCGTTTCGCATCGGGGTTGAGACGGCGAGTAGCTTATGACACTTGTGACAGTTGGCTACTTCAGGTTAAGGCTCGGCTCCGGACGGGAGGACTTCCACTGGCCCTCCCCGCTGTGGCGGGGCTGGTGCTTCAGACGCTATTGGGCCGGAGCCTCTTCGTAAGCTATATCTCCGTGAGGGATCAACAGGCCGATCGGTGGGTGAATTTCCACCGTTCCGCGTTCGTCGTCAGTCCCGTTGCTCCGCGAGAATTGCAGGACGCCGAGAGCCTTGGTGCCGTGATCGGTAGGATTAAAAGAGTTAGTGTTTCCGCCGACTACGAGGCATTTCATAATCACGAAGGCATGAAATTTCTTCGGGACGCATGGGAGTCGCCGAATCTTGAGAGGGGAGACCTGGAGCTTCATTTATACGGGAAAGGCGAACCTATTCGCATTGCGGATTCCATATTTGTGGGCTGGGCTGATGATATTAGCGAGATCTATCA
This sequence comes from Pseudarthrobacter sp. PvP090, assembly GCF_040547365.1. NCBI lineage: Bacteria > Bacillati > Actinomycetota > Actinomycetes > Micrococcales > Micrococcaceae > Pseudarthrobacter > Pseudarthrobacter sp. PvP090. Next base: position 387,512 of record NZ_JBEPPO010000001.1, on the reverse strand, counting down.
AGGAAATACTGCTGTCTATATTCCCAACATGCACGGAAGCGGAGTGCCGAACAAGCTAATCGATGCAATTTCCGCACGCCGCCCGGTGATAGTTCACAGGTCCGTCAGTGGCGGCTTTGAGAATAATTCTCTCGTATTCGTTTTTGACAATGAGGCTCAACTCCTGGCTAATCTGCGTCGATTAGTAGATTTGGACTTTGTGGATGAAGGTACCGCCAGTTCTAAAGCTGTCTCAGAGATCCCTTTGTGGATGGCGAAGAATTAATTGGTCAAATGTCGAACGTTTGCCCGACAGTCGCGCACGCTTCTAGCCGCAATATTAATGTCAATCAAGGAGTGTTAATTCGTGGGCAGTTCGAGCCTTGTCGATGAGAAACTGATTAGATCACCCTTCCTTTGGTTAGCTGTAGGCGTCTTTGCGTTTCAAAGATTCGGCCTCCAGATCGGTGACGGCTCTCTACCTGTAATCACTCTTGCTCTATTGTGGACTGCGGCGGCGATGGTGACGTCGGGGCGGATGCTGATTCACCCCGGGAGACTCGCCATACTTCTCTGTGTCGTAGTCATCGGAGCGCTCGGGCTGTTGATGCACCCAGTTGGCACGTCCGTCGCGAGCCTTGCTCTGGTCTTCGTAACGTGGCTTCCCGCTGCGCTGATGACTACAGAGCGGGGCGGGGGGCTGGCTGTGCCTGAGGTCGACGGATCGGGACTACGAAGCACTGTTGCGACAGGCCGATCGGGAATGCCCTTTGACGCTAGAGCGTTTGTTGTGGGTTCTTTTTGGACGGTCGTTGTTGCGTCTTGTTTCGCTGTTTTCCAGTTCGTGGTCAGCTATGGTTTTTCTGTACTCATCGATCCGCTGGCCGCTATACCTCAATGGATAACGCTGCCGGGATTCAATTCCACCTACCCAGTGGAATTCGGTGGTTCTTGGTACCGAGCAAACGGTGGAATTTTTCTTGAAGCTTCCTTCTTGTCTTTGTTTGCTGTATTTGGCCTCGTATTGTGCTGGAGTTCGATCTTGGAGCTCCGCCCGCGGACGAGATTGGCCGTTTCGGCGATTCTGCTGGTGGCGCTAGTCGGCTCGGTTGCCACATCCGGGCTTGTCCTCATGCCGCTCCTGCTCCTGGCCATGCTGCGAACACCTCAGGGCCAGCGCGCTCTGCTAGTAATGGCGGGGATCCTCGTCTTGGGTGCAGCGAGTTCTCAGCCAATTCTCTCTTTTGTTGGCAAGGCCCTCCAGAATCCGTTTGACACCAGCGGGCAGGTCAGCGTGGCTTCTCGGGTTTACCGCCCTTACCTTGACCTATTGGACATAATCTCCTCATCGCCAATCGTCGGAACCGGTCCAGGGTCGTCTCGTTCCTATGTCGAAGGACTGGACGTCGGGGTCACGACCCCGACACTGATGAAAGTCGCAGTGGATTATGGCCTGCTGGGCTTATTCCTGTTCGTGCTTCTTTGGTGGAGCCTTTATCGCAAGTCGTCACTACCAGTCGTTGTGAAGCTTGCGCTGCTGGTTGCACTGATTGTGCCCACGGACGGATTGACGAGTTCAGTCCTCGTTCCGCTGTACACTTGGATGCTGCTCCTGACGATGGAGACTAGGCCAGCGGCGAGGGCCTTGTCTGCGGGAATGGTGATCCATGGAAAACGTTCTTCAACGACTACGCCAAGAAGGAGTCTTTCGCGTTGAACTCCCAAGAAGTTGTCCGTTTTTATCCGGAGGTCAGGTCCGTTCACCTGGAGCGGCTAAGCGAGATGACGCCCTCTCGTATCTACTTCCTGAGCAAGAGAAGCGATTTTGACGAATCACTTCTTAGTGCAGGTAGATACGCAGAGAGAACCACCCTATTTAGAATGGTGGTCAGCGTAGTCCGAAATCCGCCAAGAGTGCTCGAGGTTCCGGAGCCATTGTGGTTCAACTACACTCTCCACTCTTGGGTTCTCATTCGCGCGCTGCGCCTTCTTCGTCCGCGGGCGTCGAGGGCGACTCGCATCGTGGCATACGCCATCGAGAATGCTGAGTATTCTTGGATTCCTCCCAAGCTTTCATGGCTGCCCGGCCGGATTTGGCGAATTGCGGCGCGTAGCGCGGGAATGAGTGCGTGGGCGGGCATTGATCGCCTCGCTTTTGGTTCTCAGGGAGCCGCGGGTGCCTATGGCAACATGGCGCGAGACGCGGGGTGGAACGTCATGCCTGGTGAAACCGCGATTTTTCCTGCTTTGCCTTCGTACTGTTCTTGCGGTGAAACGGCACTCCGAGGAGCTGAATCGGCGCGTGATGGACTGGAATCGGTCGTGACTTTTATCGGCGCCTTGGAGGCGCGTAAAGGCCTAGACATCCTTTTGGATGCTTGGTCTATGGTTTCTGCGGCCATGCCGGGACTCTCCCTCAACATAGTTGGCACTGGCCCAATGGAACCACTTGCGTCAGAATCGGACGCTCGCGAAGCGAGCGTGAAATACCTTGGTGGCCTCGACCGAGAGGACATCCACAAGCTACTGACAAAATCCGACATAGTGGTCTTGCCCTCGCAGAGGCACGGGCGTTGGCGCGAGCAGGTTGGCCTGTCAATCGTAGAAGGATTGGCGCACGGCTGCACCGTTGTAGCCTCAAGTGAAACAGGACTTGCGGAGTGGCTGGAGTCCAACGGCCATTTGGTTGTTTCTGCCCCCACGGATTCTGGCGAATTGGCGGACGCAATCCTCCGAGCCGCCGCAAGGCATGATTCAAGACGAGGAAGCGTCCTGCCGGTCCGGGACGGACGAATCGAGGCCGACGGTTGGCTGAGCGAAAATTCAATCTTGGATGCGGCAAGCGCCCAGGTAGGGGGAGTAGATGGACGCTAGGACCTACAAAATACGGGTCACCAGACTGGTCCTGAATTGGTGGAGAGACGCCGTCCTCAATCCCGTGCTGTCAACGCCGTTGATGCCGAGTTTTCTAAGGTGGCGGCTACTCCGCCGGATGACTGCGGGCACCGTTGCGAAGTCAAGAATTGAGGCCGGCGGATGGTTTGGAGGGAAGAGGCTTGACCTCGGGGAGGGCGCCTTTATCGGTTATGAGTCGTTCATCGACTCATCTGAATGGGTTCGAATAGGACCAAATACCCGGATCGGGCCAAGAGTCACAATCTGTACGAGTTCCCACACCGTAGGCGGGCGCGAAATGCGCGGTGGGGCGGCAGCTGCGGCACCAATTGAGATCGGAGCAGGATCGTGGTTGGGCGCCAACGTAACGGTCCTGCCGGGCGTAACGATAGGATCGGGCGTCGTAGTTGCCGCGGGGTCCGTTGTCGCTCGCGATTGTGAGGCTAATGGCCTGTACGCGGGGGTTCCGGCGAGGCTAGTGAAGGTGCTGGGTGATTGATTCTCCCGACAAATCTGCGAACTCTTCCGCTTATGCCGTAGGGCTCGCAAGAAACGCGAGATGGAAAAGTGTAATTCGAAAATTTGGTCCCGCGCTATCCCTCACGCTCGTCTCGCAGGTTACTTCCGCCGCAGGACTTCTGGTCCTGCAGTTCATGGGTCCACGGTCAGCGGACTTATATTCTGTGGGTATCCAGATCGGCTATGTGGCTTTGACGAGCGGCGTTATCGGAGTCACATATAATGTCGCGCTGGGCAGGCCAGCTTTTACGTCGTGGATGAGTCATGGAGTCCTTTCGTGCATTCTGTCCATTGTTGTTGGAGCCGTAGCCACATTGAGCCTACTTCCGAGCCGAGACCCGCATGATCAGCTTTCGATGGTCGGGTTGATGACAACTTTTGCGCTCGGGGGATGTGCGCTGGCCGTCGCTGGGTCTTACGCCGTACGGCTTGCGTTGAGCGGCAGTGCAGCTTCGCTAGCTGGGATTGCGATTATCCCGAATATCGCGATCTTGCTGGGCCTTCTATCTAGTTTCATCATCGCGGATGACACTATAGCGTTTGTCTTCCCCGGAGCAGCCTGGTGTGTGAGTTGCTTCGGTTTGGCTTTCTGGTTGTCTAGGCATCGCAGGCCAGATGCGCTCCTGCTTGCCGGGCGCACAGCAGAGGCGGAAGGGCCATCGAGCGAGAAGAGCCACACGTTCTTCCTGGCGTTTGGCGTGTTGGCGAGCGCTCTCGTCCCAGCTCTCGCGATAGCGTCGATTACTCAATTGCCTGCCGGTTCTGCTGCGCTGATTTTCATTGTCAGCCGTATTGGGACCTCGATAGTCGGTCTAGGCGTGAATTCCGTTCTAATGGTTAAGTTTAATTGGAATACCAGCCGGAGTGTAAACGGGACTACATACTACGTTCTATTGGGGGCAGCGCTGGTGTTCATCAGCGCTGCATTCGCTACCAAGGTTTCGTTAGTAGACCCGGGGGTCTCCTATATCTTCGTGGGCCTATCGTGGGTATCTATGCTCGTCGCGGCTGCAATTATCGGTCGTGAGGTCAATGCGCGGCGCATGACAAAAACAGTCGCTACTAAAGTAGTTGTGGATGTAGCCTTGGCATTGTGTGCGGTTGGAATTCTTTGGTTCAACCCAAGCGTTTCTGGTTACTTCGGAGTCTTTGCCGTATCGCAAGCTGTCACGATCTTGATCTGTGCCATTGGGCTCAGGCAAAATCTAGTTTCGATACTTGCCGCAGCGTCAATTGCGACCGCCCTACTCTCAGTTGTTTTCGGTTGGTAGGTGGGGCCCCTCCATGGCCTGGAATGACATCTGCCGACCACTGCGCGCAGTCCACTGTCCTCTCGGGAGATCCGACAGCAATGCGCCTTGTATCCCTTTAGTGGCTGTTCAAAGGTTCGTGGGGAAATGGATTCCCGGATGAGTGTCATGCCGCCGTCCGGACGGCACTTCTCAAGAGAATAACTGATTTGTAGTTGGCGGTGTTTCGATAGCCGCGGGCGGTGCGTTTTATGTTTTTGATGGCGGTGATATTGGCCTCTACCTTGCCTGTGGTGGCGCCGGTGATGATGAGCACCTCGATCTCGTTCCACCACCGGCAGACGGTCCGGTAGAGCCTGTTGGTCTCCGGCCGTGCGCTGCCTTGACCAGTTCCTCGAGTTGAGGTGTGTCAAGGATGTGAGACAGCCGGTTGGTTTCTTTTTGGGTTAGGCGGCCGCGGGTAGCGGCTGGTTTTTGGTTGAATATTGGCTTCTATGGGCTCCACCTGTGGTGCGGGTGAGCGCCATCGTCCGGTAGCGCGATTGGTGTGGTTGAGCACCACTGTTGGTGTGGTTGAGCACCACCTGCAAAGCTCCTTCCACCATGTGACGGACACATGGTGGAAGGAGTACCGGTAATGGTACGGAAGATCAAGGCGAAGCTGGTGTTGCAGCTGCGTAATCAAAGTCTGTCGCGAAGAGCAATTGAGTCCGCTCATGGGATATCCCGGCACAGCATTCAGGCGGTCCTGGATGCGGCGGAGCTGGCAGGTCTTGGTTGGGATGAGGTCGCCGAGCTGTCGGAGGCCGAGGTGTATGCGGTGTTGTTTCCCGGCCGCGGGGTCCGTGAGAGTGTCTTTGCGCAGCCGGACTGGGCCCGGGTGCACACCGAGCTGGCCCGGGTGGGAGTGACGTTGAAGCTGCTGCACCACGAGTATCTCGACGCGTCTTCTCGCGCAGGGCAGGCGGTGATGAGTTATGACCGGTTCTGCCGGCTCTACGGCGAGCACGCCGCCGTGACCGGGGCGTCGTCCCGGGTCGGTCACAAGGCCGGCCGCAGCATCGAGGTCGACTGGTCCGGGCCCACGATGCAGCTGCTGGATCCGACCACGGGTGAGATCTCGAAGGTGTATTTGTTCGTCGCCTGCCTGCCTTTCAGCCGGTATGCGTTCGTGGAAGCGAGCCTGGATATGCGGCAGGAGTCGTGGCTGCGCGCCCATGCGGCGATGTTCGCCTTCTTCGGCGGCACCGTCCCGCGCCTGGTGCCCGATAACCTGAAGACCGGGGTGATCTCCCACCCCCGAGAGGGAGAGATCGTCCTCAACGACGCCTACCGCGAGATGGCGGCGTACTACTCGGCTGCCGTACTGCCGGGCAGAGTCCGGGCTCCGAAAGACAAGGCGAGCGTCGAGAACACGGTCTCCCACGTCGCGACCTGGGTCATCGCAGGGCTCAGGGACGAGCAGTTCACGTCCCTGGCGCAGTTGCGCACCCGGGTCTATGAGCAGATCGATGCCTATAACCGGCAACCGTTCCAGAAACGCCCCGGGTCCCGGCTGAGCGTCTTCACCACCGAGGAACTGCCGCTCATGCAACCGCTCCCGGCAGCCCCGTTCGAGATCAGCACGTGGTCCTACCGGCGCAAGGTGAACAAGAACGCCCACGTGGTCTGGGCGAAGAACTTCTACTCCGTCCCCTTCAGCCACATCGGCTCTCTCGTTGACCTCCGCGTCACGGACACCATGCTGGAGGTCTACCGGGCTGATGAGCGCCTGACCAGCCACCTGCTGCTGCCGGCAAGCACGGTGAATCAGTATCAGACGAACGACGCGGACCTGCCCGAGGGACGCAGTTGGCAGGCCTGGGACCGGGCCCGGATTGACGACTGGGCAGCCCGGATGGGCCCGGCCACGGTGACGGTGATCGGCAAAATCTTCGAAGCAGCCTCCATCGAGGAAGCCGGCCACGACCCGGCCCTGGCGGTCCTGCGCCTGTCTCGCAAGTTCTCACCAGCCCGGGTCGAAGCGGCCTGCCAACTCGCGCTGCGCGGGCCGATACGATCGCCCCGCTACGCCCACCTGAGACCGATCCTCGATACCGGGCAGGACAAGACCGGCCACGTCCCGGAGGAGCCTGAGGGCGATGACGGCGGATACGTCCGCGGCAGCGCCTACTACGCCAGAGGGACCCGTTGAGCCGCCTGGACGGGGAGACCAAACGCAAGCTCCGGGAGATGAACGCGAGCGAGCTGCTCGAGGCGATCGACACCCAGGACGAGACGCTGTCGATCAGTCTGTCGTTCGAAGAGCGGGTGAGGTTGGTCGTCGATGACGCCTACTCCACCTTCATGCACTCCAAGGTCGCCGGGCTGATCCGACGGGCGGGGCTGCGATATCCGAACGCTGATTTGCGCCGCATCGATCTGCTCGACGAGCGCGGACTGAACCGGCCGTTGCTGACTCAGCTCGGCACGTGCTCGTTCGTGGACCGGCAGCAGAACGTCGTCTTCCAGGGGTTCACCGGGTCAGGGAAGTCGTACCTGGGATGCGCGATCGCCAAACGCGCCTGCGAGCACCGCATCCGCGCCCACTACGTCCGCATGCCCGACCTCGAAGAAGCCTGGGTCGCCGCTCAAGACACCCCCGGCGGGGCCGGGAAGTTCCTCCGCAAATACGCCGCATTCACGTTGCTCGTCATTGACGAGTGGTTACTGGACCGGCCGACAGAGTCGATGCGCACCATGCTGCTGGAGCTGATGGAGCGCCGCTACGGCGAAACGTCCACGGTGTTCTGCACCCAGTACTCGCAGAAGGACTGGCACCAGCGCCTCGGCTCCGGTGTTCATGCGGACGCGATCATGGACCGGATCATCCACAACACGATCTGGGTTGAGACAGGCACCTACAACATGAGGGAGCACACCGCGCTGGCCAGCGCGTAATCGATGACGGAGAGCGTCAGTGGCTCCCAGCCACACCACCACTGGCGCTCTCCCGCACGAACGGTGGTGCTGAACCGCACGATTGGGCGGTGCTCAAAGCCTCAAATACTCATTGGTCTTGAAGTTGGCCATTGCTGTGGCCGGCGGCAGCCCATCATTGTTGGTGTGGGGGGCGCCAGCGGTTGTAGAAAACTTCGATGTAGCGCATGGTTGCTCGGCGGGCGTCCTGCCGGGTGGCGAAGTTGTGGTGGTGGTAGAACTCGTTCTTCAGGGATGAGAACGCCGACTCGGCGACGGCATTGTCCCAGCACACCCCGGTGGCCCCCATTGACTGGCGGACAGCGTTTCCGGTGCACCAGGCGCCCGTTTCCCGGGAGGTGTATTGGGTGCCGCGGTCGCTATGGAAAATCGCATCCGGGGCCAGGTGTCCTCGGTCCCTGGCCATCGCCAGCGCGCCCGTGACGAGGGAGGCGCGCATGTGGTCGGCCATCGCCCAGCCAACGATCATGCGGGTGCACAGGTCGATGACGGTGGCCAGATACAACCAGCCCTCGCCGGTGCGCAGGTAGGTAATATCCCCGACGAGCTTCGTTCCGGGGGTATCGGAGGTGAAGTCCCGGCCGATGAGATCGGCAAAAACCTTGTCCGGGTCCGAGGGGATGGTCGTGCGTTTGAAGGCGCGCATCCGCTTGGCCGCCCAGCCTTTCTCGGCCATGATGGCAGCGACCGTCCCCACGGAAACCTCCACACCCTTGGCGGCGAGTTTGGTGTGGACCATGCGATGGCCGAAGATCCCGTCGGAGGAATCGAACATCGCCTTGACCAGTCCGGTCAGCTCCCGGTGCCGGGCAGCGGTCGGTGGTTCTTCGTGGTCCAGCCAGCGGTAATACGAGGCTCGCGGAATGCCCAGCCGGGCGCACATCCAGGTGACAGGGAATTCGGCGTTCTTCTCCTGAACAAGCCGGTAGAGATCCTCTACCGTTGCTCTTTGGCGAAGAACGCCGAAACTTTTTTCAGGAAATCATTCTCCCTTTCCAGCTCCCGCAGCCGCGCCTCCAACGCCTTGTATTTCGCGGGATCCACCGGATCATCAGGCTTGCCGCCGGCCCCTGCCTCTCCCTCCCGATGCAGCTGGACCCACCGCTTCAGCGCGGTCACGGAGGTCCCCAACTCGGGGGCAACTGAGGCGGGTGAACGGCCGGAGGAAATGACGAGATTCACGGCATCGGCCTTGAACTCATCGGAATAACTGGGACGGGAAGACATGGGCACAATCCTTTCAAACTGTGTCTCACATCAGTAGTACACCTCAAGTTCGGTTTTCGCAGTTTCGGCGTCTTCCAGGGATCCGGTGCGCAGCAGGGCCCGAAGTTGTTCCTTGACCCTCCACACCGCTTGGAGCGTGCCCGTCGGATCGTCTGCGGCGAACACTTCTTCGAGCCGGAGGGCTGCCCTGCAACTGAGGGTGTCGCCGCCGCGCAGCAGGAGCATCCGGTGCGCCCATGCCTTGTCGACGGCCCGGCTGCGCCGGCCCTTGAACTGCTGGGACAGGTTCTGCCGGGTCTCGGTCATGGCCTGGTTGGCCAGTGAGATCAGATGGAAGTGATCTACCGCGACAGCTGTACGCGGCAGCCACATCCTCAACGCTTTCCGGAACGCAGCCGACGGGTCGATCGCGACGACCAGCACGCCCAGACGCCACTCAAGGGGGCGGGCGAACAGCCAGTCCCCGACGCCCTTGTGGTCCCGGCCGTCCACCACCCCAAGGACCTGGCCGGTGTCAAGGTCCACGATGGTTGTCATCCAAGGCTCGAACCTGGTCCACGCCCTCGTGGCCGAGTCCCGAAAGTACCGCACAGACCGGAAGCGGTGTTCGTCAATGCCCAGCATCCGCGGCCTGAGCGCATCAACGTCGGGCAGCTGGAGCAGGCACGCTTCATTCAGCGCCGCCCGCACCATCCACCAGGACACAGCGAAGCCGGCAGCCGTCTCCGACACTGCCCTGCCCGAGCGGATGACAGCATCCACGAGGTGGTCCCGGAGCCGGCCGGTGGAGCGGGCCCGGCGCGGGACCTGAGGGGTGGACTCAAAGAACGACAGCCGGTCACAGGCCGGTTCTTCGCAATACCAGCGGTACTTGGACCAGAGCACCTCCACCGGCCCGGCGACAGGAATATCCCTCAGCCGCTGGAGACGCCGTTCCTTACGCCGGGAGGAAATCACGCCGCAGCTCGGGCAACCCGGCGGCTGGCTGGTTTCGACGATGACCTGCCAGCGCCCGGCAGTATCGGTGATGGAGACAACGTAGTAGTCGGGCAGGTTTGAAAAGGATGGTGGCAGCGTCGGCTGCGACCCCGGTAGGCTCGTTCAAGGCTCGTGGTCCTGTTCCAGGTTGAATGCTTAGACACACTCATCCCAGCAGGGCCACGGGCCCTCTTGTCTTCAACGACCCGAACTCAATTCCCCACGAACCACGAAGAGCCCTTTTGGATATTGGTTGCTTGGTCGCTACCAATTCAAAGAGGCCCTGACCTCTTTCCCGCCGCACCACGCCGCACCGAAAACCCCCAGCCCGGCGGCGGTATCCTCAGACCGGCCTAACCACGCTCATCTGCGAAGGGCCCCTTAGGGGATACAAGCCAACAAACCAACCATGCCGAAATTGGAATGGCCGATTATCGGTGCCCGATATCCTCAGTGTTTCCGACTCGCTACGTTCAAAGTAGTTCCGTCCATTCCGTTCTAGCTAGCAGGTGTCGGCTGAGGGTGCCGCCAGAAGCGTGACCATTTAATGGAAGTGAGGGCCATAGCGGGTTTCTCAACCAGAAACCACGACGTCACAGCAAGAGGTATGACTGCAACTACGCTGAAAAGTATGTAAGGCAAGTGTCCGAAGCTATTCAGACCTAACAACACCAAGAGTTGCTGGACAGGAGCGCCGTAGAGATACACACCATAGCTGATGTCGTTTCGCGCGTTGATCTTGCGGAAGACCGGAGGCAGCGCGACGCCGATCCAGATGCAGATGTATGCGATAGGCAGCCCACCAAGCGCTCTACCGAAATCTGCCAAAGAAAGCGTAGTGAAGAGGACTAAGGCGGCCAAAGCCGGCGGCCAAGCCAGGGGGACTTTGTCCGCGTATGAGTAGAGCACGGCGCCAGCTAGAAATGCGGGAACAAGAAAGAGTAGATCTTCTGCAGTGTTCGGAATTTCCACGAAGTGAAAGCCCAAGCTGGCAACTGTGCTGATCAGGAAAGCAACAAGCAAGAAAGAACGATTGCGGCGAATAAATCCAGCCGTCAGTAAGAGTCCAACGGCAAAGTAGCAGAATACCTCATAACGGAGTGTCCAAAGCGATCCATTCCAGTAGTCCGACATCGGTACAGAAGACAGCGTGGTTCCAACGGAGTAGTAGTTCGAAGACATGTCGAAGTTGGACGCAACATACGTGACGGCTGAGGCCAGGTTCCAACCGCCCTGAATCAAACCGGCTATGCCCGCTGCGACGAAGGCGGTAAACAAAAGGCAAGCCCAGTACCCGGGGAATATCCTGGCGAGGCGTTTAACCGTGTACTTGCCGAGTGGTGTGTTCATTCGACTTCTCGTGATCAGGTATCCGCTTATGGCGAAAAACCCTGCAACGGCAATTGTTCCGAGCCCGAATGTGCCAATGCCAAAGTCTAATGAAAAACCGCCAATGGGCGTCGAGTGCGCAACTATTACCGATACAGCTAGGATGAGCCTAAGGAAATTCAGTGAATTACTGCGCGTGTCTAAACGTGACTGAATAGTCGGCATTGCCATAGTTTTCCCCCGAATGGTTAATGGATCAGTCCGGTCCTAGAACCGTCGTCTCGGCTCGAAATCCGATTGCCGACCCGACATCAGCATGAGACAGAGGACAGCGTCACGAGAGTCCCATCAGTGATAAACGCACTGCGTACTTCTGAGCTTCTTGAATGACGGAAAATCTATGGCCTGTCAGTCATGAGCGCTTAGCCTCTTGAAGGTCAACGCAGAAATAGTCTATCCCAGTTGGAAGATACCCCTATCGAAACCTGCATGCGAAAGTAATATCTCGTCCAGACCGGTGGAACAGGCCTTTGGCATCATCTGGACATCGATCTTCCGAAACGAAAGGGCTCCGGTGCCGCGCCTTTGGTGGCTGGTAATCGTACCCGCCTTGCCCGACAGGATGCGGTAGAGACTAGGAACGATCCGCTGCGGTCCCCGGAAAATGTCTGGCTGGTTGTGGGGCAGATGATGAGATTGCGTGACTAAATTCAGCGCCCTCGCTGCCGGCGAAATGATTGCTCTCGAGTTCAAAGGTACTTCTCTTGCTCCCCGCATTGGAGGAACTGTTCGTGGTGCCTTCGTCGTGGCTGTAATAGCTGTACGAGTAGGCATCAGGTCCCTTGACGGGAAGACGGTTAAGCACGATTCCGAGAATATTCGAGCCCACCATTTCAAGAGCGTCTATGGATTTTCTCAGATCCTGGTGTCGCAGTTTGTGCGATCCGACTACAACGACGACTCCTCCCACGTGCTGAGACAACACGGCTGCGTCCGTGACAGGCAGTAGCGGAGGGGCATCAATTACGACAATGTCAAATGCCCGCTCAAGGCGGAGGATTAGGTCCCGCATTTCAGCCGAGCCCAGGAGTTCGCTCGGATTTGGCGGTATTTGCCCCGACGTCAGCACATACAGGCTGTCATTGCCCCAGGGTTGCAGTAAATCGTTGACGTCGGCCCGCCCGACGAGCGCTGTCGTGAGTCCCGCGCTACCGTTCAAACCAAGATAGTCGTCTATCATTGGCCGTCGCAGGTCGGCATCAATTAGGCACACGGATTGACCGGCTTGGGCGAGGGCTATGGCCAGATTCGTTGCGGTAGTGCTCTTGCCCTCGCCGGGCAGCGACGAGGTCACCAAGACGGTTTTAGCCGTGCCCGAAATGTTTGCGAACTGCAAATTTGTTCGCAGTTGCCTAAACGATTCAGCCCTAGGACTCTGGGGGGCGGTCTGTGTCAGCAATGGCTTCTTCGTGGCGTCTTGGTCATAGGAGATACCTCCTAACAGGGGCGCATCAGTTACATCGCGGAGATCCGCTTCACCTCGAATTCGAGTGTCAAGTGTCGTTCGCAGTACCGAAGCTAGTATCCCTAGCGCGAGTCCGGCGACGAGACCCAGGATCAAATTCGCGCGTGTGTTCGGGGCCGACGGTGACGAGGGGGCTGTGGCTGGTTTGATGATTGAAAGGCTGACCGGCGATGAGTCGCCGACTCTTGGTTTTTCCAGTGTATCCACAGCCGTAATAAGGCTATTGGCGACAGCCTGGGCGATGGCTGCTGCCTGCACGGGGGATCCATCTGCAACCGAAATATTTATCAGAACTGTGTCCAGATCTGTACTCGCTTTAACTTGGCTGGACAGCTGCTCCGCAGTTAAACGGAGACCCAGGGTGTCTATCGCAGGTTGAAGCACCATGGGGGAGTTGACGGTTTTCACGTAGGACTGAACTCGTGCCTGGCCAAAAGTGTTGCCTTGTTGAAGTTCCTGAATCGAACCGGAGCCCTGAATAGCCACGAATAATTGCGTCTCGGCAGTGTAGGTCGGTTTTGTGAGGACGGAAGCTGCGCCTCCAATGAGAAGGCCCACCAGCGTAGCGGAGGCGATCAGTATCCAGTTGCGGCGTAGAATTCGCAGATAGTCGCGTAGGTGCAAACCGGGATCCCCCTGTGTCGATTGCTGGGGAGGCCAGGCGGCCCGTCCCCGAACCGCGATATTCGCGCGGTCTCGCCAATTATACCTGTGGAATTTTCTTGTTCGGTTATGCATTGGCGGAGAGAGCGGGCCAAGCATGCCCATCCCGGTGCTGAGGCCCCGGCCATACGGAGTATTAGTCGGTGGAGAAGTGAGGATTCCTATCGACCTGCTGCGAAATCAAGCGGCTGTGGAGGAACGTCGCGCGCCGGGTTCGGCGCCCAACGCGGCGTTGAGCGGCTGAGCGTCTCGTCTTTGTTGCACCTCCGGGCAGTGTTCAGGCGCATGGACCCCTAATCCATTTTCAAGGCGTGCGCCGTGGAGCGTCCGGGGCTGTTGCGGTCGGTAGGTACCGATATCCGGGCATAGCATCACCGAGTATCGACATCCTCAAACACCAAAAACGTCTGCGTGTCCAGCACGCCCGGCATGGACTGCAGCTGGTCGAAGATCACCCGGCGCAGGTCGATGTTGTCCACGGCGCGCACCAGCAGGATGACATCGAAGTCCCCACCCACCAGGGCGATGTGGTGTACCTCCGGAATCGCGCGCAGCAGTTCGCGGAGTTCCCGCCAGGAGTGCTGCCGGACCTTTAGGGTCACGTAGGCCGAGGACTTGAGGCCGGCCTTAATCGGATCCACCAGCGCCGTGAACTTGGTCAGCACACCCTCGCCGGTCAGCCGGGCGATCCGCGTGTACGCGTGGGCGCGAGAAATGTGGACGTTCTCCGCGACCTGGGTGACGGACATCCGGCCGTCCCGGGTCAGCTCCGCAATGATGTTCCGGTCCACATCATCCAGCGGCACCGCCGTCTGGTCCGCCTCATCCTCTGCCATTTGTCCACAACCCCCGCCGGTAATCCAGCTCACACTTACGATTTGTCTTCCAGACTAGGCCAATCTTCTGGACTTCTCCACGATTCCCGCTGGAGCTGGATACGAAACATCGCACCGCGCCATACTTGGAACGAATAGTGGCTACAGAAGGACGGACCAATGACGATCTCCGCAGACCACACTGCGCAGCACCCGGCGCCCGAGGGGCAGACCTCTGGCACTGCACCGGAAAACGCCGCCAGCGAGGCGGTGCGCAAGTTCGGCATCACGGTCGAGGACTACATGCTGCCCGCACGGCACCAAATCCAGATGGTGGGCCCGGACGGCACCCTGAACCCCCACACCGAGCAGGGCACGCAGCCGGGCCACGAATACACCCTCCCCGGCGACGAGGAACTGATGGCCGCCTACGAGCAGCTCGTCGTCGGACGCCGCGTCAACGACCAGAACTCCGCCCTGGTCCGGCAGGGCCGCATGGCCGTCTACCCGTCCAGCCACGGCCAGGAGGCCTGCCAGGTCGCCGCCGCCCTCTGCCTGTCCGACGGCGACTGGATGTTCCCCACCTACCGCGACTCCGTGGCCGTGATGGCCCGCGGCGTAGACCCCGTCCAGACCATGACGCTCTTCCGCGGCGACTGGCACGGCGGCTACGACCCGTCCAAGCACAAGGTCGGCATCCAGTGCACCCCGCTGACCACCCAGCTGCTGCACGGCGTAGGCGTGGCCCACGCCGCCAAGCTGCGCGGCGAGGACACCGTGGTCCTGGCCATGTGCGGCGACGGCGCCACCAGCGAGGGAGACTTCCACGAGGCGCTGAACTTCGCCGCGGTGTTCCACCTGCCGGTGGTGTTCTTCGTCCAGAACAACCAGTACGCGATCTCCGTGCCGCTCGCGCACCAGTCCGTCGCGCCGTCGCTCGCCCACAAGGCCGTGGGCTACGGCATGGCCGGCGAGCGCGTGGACGGCAACGACATCGTCGCCCTCCTCGCCGTCCTGGGCCGCGCCGTCCGGCTCGCCCGCGAAGGCTCCGGACCGCTGCTCGTGGAGGCCCATACCTACCGCATGCAGGCCCACACCAACGCTGACGACGCCACCCGGTACCGCCAGGACAGCGAAGTCGCCGAATGGGTGGCCAAGGACCCGCTGAGCCGGATGAAGACCTACCTGACGGACCGCGGACTCCTCGACGACGACCGCGCCGCAGGGATCGCCGAGAAGGCCGAAGCCGTGGCCACCCAGCTCCGCGACGGCCTGAGCGAAGAGGTCCCGGTGGAACCGCAGGACCTCTTCAAATACGTCTTCTCCACCCCCACACCCCAGCTGAAGGAACAGTCCGCCATGCTCGCCGACGAACTCGCCCGCGACGCCGCATCGAAAACGGAGGCCGCGAAATGAGCCCCACCATCGCCACGTCGACCGAGGCGAACGGCAATGTCAGCGCCGCCACCGCCCGAGCCGCCGCGACCGCTGCGGCTAAGGCCGAGCAAACCGGTCCGCAGAGCATCACCCTCGCCAAGGCCCTCAACGCCGCCATGGCCGACGCCATGCACGCGGACCCCTCGGTCCTGGTCTTCGGCGAGGACGTCGGCATGCTCGGCGGCGTTTTCCGGATCACCGACGGGCTCACCCAGGCCTTCGGGCAGAGCCGCTGCTTCGACACCCCGCTCGCGGAGTCCGGCATCGTCGGCATGGCCGTCGGCATGGCCATGAACGGCATGCGCCCGGTCATCGAGATGCAGTTCGATGCCTTCGCCTACCCGGCCTTCGAACAGATCGTCAGCCACGTCGCCAAAATGCACAACCGCACCAAGGGCACGGTCAAGCTGCCCATCGTCATCCGGGTCCCGTACGCCGGCGGGATCGGGGGAGTGGAGCACCACTGCGACTCCTCCGAGGCCTACTACGCGCACACCGCCGGCCTCAAGGTCTTCACCCCGGCCACCGTCGCCGACGGCTACCGGATGCTCCGCGAGGCCATCGACTCCGACGACCCCGTGATGTTCATGGAGCCCAAAAAGCTCTACTGGTCCAAGGACCAGGTGGACCTGGGCGCACTGCGCAGCGAACATGCCGAGAACACCGAACGCGGGACCTCCTCCGAGGGCCGTGCCGCCGTTGCCCGCCCCGGTACCGACGCGACCCTGATCGCATACGGCCCGTCCGTCCCGACCGCCTTGGCCGCCGCCGCGGCCGCGGCCGAGGAGGGGCGCTCGCTCGAAGTGATCGACGTCCGGTCGATCGTGCCGTTCGACGACGAGACGGTCTGTGCCTCGGTCCGCAAGACCGGCCGCGCCGTGGTCATTGCGGAGGCCCACGGCTTCGCTTCCGTGTCCTCCGAGATTGTCGCCCGGGTCCAGGAACGCTGTTTCCACTACCTGGCCGCGCCGATCCGCCGCGTCACGGGTTTTGATGTCCCGTACCCGGCGCCGAAGCTCGAGCACTACTATCTGCCCGGCGTGGACCGCATCCTCGACGCCGTTGACGACCTCCAGTGGGAAGACTGACCATGAGCGAACCGAAAGTATTCCTCCTCCCGGACCTCGGCGAGGGACTCACCGAAGCAGAACTCGTGAACTGGCTCGTGGCCGTGGGCGACGAAATCCGCGTCGACCAGCCGATCGCCGAGGTGGAGACCGCCAAGTCCATGGTGGAGGTGCCCTCCCCGTACGCCGGCACCGTCGCCGTACTGCACGGCCAACCCGGCCAGACCCTCGACGTCGGCAAGCCGCTGATTTCCGTGACCCCGGTAGGGGCCGCCGCGGCGCCCCCCGTTTCCCCGGCGGTTGAGCCCACCGAAGCCGAAGACGTCGCCGCGGAGGTCTACCGCGAGGAAGAAAAGGCCGGGTCAGGGAATGTCCTGATCGGGTACGGCACTCCCGGCGGGCATGGGGTTGCCCGCCGGACCCGGCCCCGGAAGTCTTCGGCGGGGACCGCGGTGGCTGAACCCGTGGCCCAGATGTCCGCGGCCGAGAAGGCTGCGGATGACCTGCTGCTGATGCGGACCCGGGTGCCCGGAAAGCTGGGGGCTGTGATTTCCCCGCTCGTCCGTAGGATGGCTCGCGACCATGGGGTTGATTTGGGGGAACTCCAGGGGTCCGGGGCCAGCGGGCTGATCATGCGGCGCGATGTCGAGGCGGTCATCAAGCCGGCCGTGGTTGAGCGTCCGGCGGCTGAATCGGTCGACACCGCGCCGGTCTCTCCGGTTTCGACCGCCGGTGACACCGACTCCCGCACCGGGCTCGGCATTACCGGGCGGACGGCCGTCCGCGGTGTCCGGAAGGCCGTTGCAGCGAACATGACCCGCAGCCGGTCCGAGATCCCGGAAGCCACCGTCTGGGTGGACGTCGACGCAACCGCCCTCGTAGAGATGCGTGCCGCGCTGAAGAAAGCGGACCCGCACCACACCCCGGGCCTGCTGGCTTTCATTGCACGCTTCGTCACCGCCGGGCTGAAGAAGTACCCCGAGCTGAACACCCGGATCGTCACCACCGAGGACACCACCGGCGGAGCATCCCAGGAAATTGTGGCCTTCGACGGCGTCAACCTCGGCTTCGCGGCCCAGACCGACCGCGGCCTGATGGTGCCGTCGGTGCGCAACGCCGACAAGCTGAGCGCCCGTGAACTGGATGCCGAAATCCGGCGGCTCACTGCTGTGGTCCGCGACGGCAAGGCGACCCCCGCGGAACTCGGCAGCGGCACCTTCACGCTGAACAACTACGGTGTCTTTGGGGTGGACGGTTCCGCCGCGATCATCAACCACCCGGAGGTGGGCATCCTCGGCGTTGGGCGGATCATCGACAAGCCCTGGGTGGTCAACGGCGAACTCGCCGTCCGCAAGGTGACCGAGCTGACGCTCACCTTCGACCACCGGGTCTGCGACGGCGGAGCCGCCGGAGGCTTTCTCCGCTACGTGGCCGACGCGATCGAGAACCCGGGATCGGTGCTGGCGGACTTGTGAATCAGCCGCGCACGCGCGGGAGGAAAGAGCTCCCGCGCGGGGCCAGCTTCCAGCTTCCGGCCAGCTCCGGTGGGTAGAATCGAGGGCAGAACATCGCACCAACAACACCGGAACAACACCGGAATACGGAGATATCTCATGTCACGATGGCTCGAGGTTGGCCCGGACAACTACGTCCTGACTACCCAAGGTTCCCTGCTCAACACCGGCCTGGTGGTCGGTTCCGAACGCGCCCTGGTGATCGACACCGGCAGCGGGCCCCGGCAGGGACGCGAGATCCTTGACGCCGTGCGGGAAAAGACCGAGCTGCCGCTCGTTGTCGTTAACACCCACGCCCACTACGACCACTTCTTCGGCAATGCGGTGTTCGCCGACGCCGGAGTGACCGAGTTCTGGGCGCACGAGAACTGCGCAGCAGAGATCGAGGAGAACGGCGACAGCCAGCGCCGCTCCGTGGCTACCGATGAGCCGGAGATGGCAGCTGGCGAGGGGTCCAACGTGGAACTGGTGGTTCCCAACGCCATCGTGAAGGACCAGCCGGTTCTGCTGGACCTGGGCGGCCAGACCGTCACGCTCTTCTACCTGGGCCACGGGCACACCGACGGCGACCTCCTGGTCGGCACGGCAACCACCCTCTTCGCCGGGGACCTGGTGGAGCAGGGCTCACATCCGTCCTTCGAGGATTCCTACCCCGAACAGTGGGCGGACGTCCTCCGGCATGTCTCGGCACTGCGCCACCGGTACGAATTCCTGATTCCAGGCCACGGGGAACCTTGCAGCGACCAGTTCGTCAAAACCATGGCCAACACCATGACCACGGCGGTGCGACAGGCCACCCAGGCGACACGGGAGACCCCGGACGACGCCACCAAGGCCATCCCGATCCTGCCCTACGGGCCGGAGCAGTCCCGCTGGTTCATCACGCGCCTGCAGGAGACGCGGGCCCACCACTGAGCCGCCCAGGTCTTGGGCGCGTCGCGTAGACAACGCTGGCAACTCGTGAGTAACCTCGTGGAGGACCCGCAAACCAGGGTCCAAACCCGCTAGCGCTCAGCTCGCCCGGAGGATGGGGATCCCAAGGCGCGTCAATGATGACGCTGTTCCCAGGAGGTCCCACCTGTGACACTGCCCGGCTATGTCCTCGCCCTGTGCATTCTGCTGGGAAGCCTTGTGCTTCTCAGCGCGGTTTTCTACGTGGTCCTTCGCCTGCACCGCGGACGGCAAGCCTCCGCCCTTGACCGAAAGGTGCCCTAGCTTTGCCGTACATCGACATCAACCCCCACCGCAGACGGCCCAAATGGTGGGCATACGCCGGCCTCTTGGTCCTCGCCGTGGCGACGGTCGTCGTCGTCGTTCTGGCCCTGACACCCCGATAGCAGGACGTTCGACCGATCCCCCCGGGTGATCCGGTGACTGAACTGGACCCGGGGCGGCACGCAGAAGCGCCGCCGAGTCCGGTACATCAACCGCGTAGACCGTTGTGCCCGCACGTGGCCCGGCTGAAAATCCCGAGTAGCGGGTACGCGTGTGCACTGCCTTGCCCCTTAATACCCTCAGGCTAAGTCCGGAACTGCCCGGGATTCTGCCGGGTTCGGGGCGTCTGCAACCGCATCTTGGAGCGTGGGCAGTCACCCTGAAGTCTTGAGCTCGGCTCACGGTCAGACCCCGGTTCGCGCTGGTCACTAAGCGGGCTGATGCTGATGGTTCCGAACGTGTACGGTCTCCCGAACAATCGCACGACGACACGCACCTCCAAATCGCTGATCTCCACGTGGCCATTGCTGATCGCGTGCATTCTGGCGGCTTCCGTTGCGCTTCAATCGCCCGCCGGCGTTGCTACAACAGCCGGCCCCAGCCTTTCCGCGCCGGAGACTTCGTCGCCGGCCGCGGACCCATCGCCGGAGCCCCCGGTCGTCCAGGCTGTAGCTTCTGAACCTCCACCGGCAGCTCCTCCGGAGGCGCCCGGTGCCGACGCAGATTCCAACCACTACCTCGTGGTTGCCGGAGACACCGTAGGCGCCATCGCATCACGCTTCGGCATCAACGTCTACGCCATGCTGGCAGCCAACGGGCTGGGCGCGTACACACTTATCTACCCAGGCCAAACACTCAAGCTGTCAGGTCCCTCCGTTCCCGTTCCCGCGCTGGCCCCCGCCCCTGCTCCTGCCCCTGCTGCCCCGGCGTTGACCGCGCCGGCCGCTCCCGCTGTTCGCACCATCAACGTGGCGGGCTCGGGCGGCCAGGCCATGGTGGACAGGTGCATCGGCCCCATCCACTTCACGCCCACGGATGCCTATTCGCTGTTCATCACCGAACACGACTTCTGCGGAGGGTGGGCGCGATTCTCGGGGATCGGCGTCGGCGAAACCGTGGTCATCGCCGGCTACGGCACGTACACCGCAGCCGGCCGCGGACAGGTTGCCCAGGGCGCCACAACCAATGCCGTCTCTGCCGTGTTCGGGGGCTTTCCCAGGGCCATCCTGCAGACCTGCATTCCCGGCACTAGCCAGATGCTGCTGATAGCACTGAACTGACCGGAACGATAGGTTCGGATGCTTGCTTGGCCGCCTGCCTCTTCGTCTGCGCCTAGACTTGCTGTTTGGACCTTTTCAATCGAGCGCCGCAGCGGTCCGCGCGGTGAGTCCTAGGGGGACACCTATGCCCGTACCGGTGGACAACACATCAGCCAACCCTGCCGTGGAGGCAGAGCAGCCCGAACTCCGTCGCCGGCGTGACCGCCGCCGCGGCGATGACTCCGACCCCCGGACAGGAACCATGCCCAGCATCACGCCCAACGACATCGACAGCCCACCGGCGCGCACAGTCCCCAGCGGCTCGTGGGCCGAGGCGGCCGCCGCGGCAGACGCACCTGCAGCGCCGTCGAAGGCCCCGGTTCACGGCGTCCCGGTCGACGCCAATCCGGCTCCGGAAAGCTTTGCCTCGGAAAAGACCGCCCCTCCGCGTGCGGCCGTGCCCTCCGCGCCCGACACCGCGCCCTCCGTGCCGCCAATGCCGGCCCGGTCCAGCCGCTCTGAAGGCCGTGCGGCCGCCCTGGCCGCTCCAGCCCCGGACTTCATCAGCTCACCCGGACTCTTTGTCCGCGAGCAGAAGCCCCGGCCCGTCGGCGGTTTCCGCGGCGCCCTCTATAGGATGACCGGCGGCGGGCTGAATCTCGGCCCGAGCGCCCGGCAGCGCGAGGAAGACGAACTCGCCCGGCGCATCTCCCGCCAGCTCCAAGGCAGCTACAACACAGCCGTGCTAAGCCTCAAGGGCGGCATCGGCAAGACCTCGACGACGGTCGGCGTCGGCCTGACCCTGGCGGAATACCGCGGCGACCCGCCATGCGCCATCGACGCCAACCCGGACTCTGGAGACCTAGTGGAGCGCGCTCTCGGCGAGGGCATCTACCAGCAACAGAGCCCGCGCACCATCACGGACCTGCTCAGGAACATCGAATCAATCGATTCCCTGACCGCACTGGCCCGGTACATGCACCACGCCGGCCGGCTGCACCTGATCGCCGGCGAGCAGGACCCCGAGGTCTCTGACTCGCTGACCGCCGAGGAGTACCTGCGGATCCGCAAGCTCATCGCCGGCTACTACTCGGTGGCCCTCACCGACTGCGGCACCGGCGTCACGCACAACGCCATGAGCGGCATCCTGCAGTCCGCGGACAACCTCATCATCGCGGCGGGTTATGCCGTCAGCGGCGCCAAGCGTGCCCGTAGCACCCTGCACTGGCTGGCCGGCCACGGCTACGAGGAACTGGCCCGCAACGCGATCGTGGTCATCACCGACAAGGACGAGGTCTCCTCGCGCGTGGACAAGGACGCGATTGAGGACCACCTGTCCGGCATCTGCCGACAGCTGATCGCCGTCCCGCACGACCGCGGTGTGGCCGACGGTGACCTGGTCACTCTGGATGTGCTGCGGCCGGAAACCCGGCGCGCCTACAAAGAAATCGCCGCGGCCATCGTCGACGGTTACGCCTAAAGGGACCGCTGACGGCGGCGTGAAGTCCTGATCTTTCGAGCTGCTGCTGGAAGGCCAGCCATGCCGCGGCGCCAGCGCGCAACGTGTGCCCTGAGTAGCCCGGCAACGGAGTCGTCCAGATGGAGGTCGCGCTCCCGCAGCGTGTTCCGTGAGGGGAAGATGGCGCGGACGAGCACTCGCGGTTTGGCTCGCCAAGGAGCTTCGATGAGCGCGACGAGATAGGCCGTCCCCGTGCCCTGTATCGACGTGCGGTTGCTCCACTCATCGCTCACGGGTCCCTGCCGGACCGGAAGATCCACTATCCCGAGGTCGTCCAGGAGCGGCTGCAGCGCCGAAGTCGCCTGCAGCTCTATGCTGAGCTCCACTATTTCCTTGTGCATGCTGGTGTCGACGCGCTGCAGCAGCCCTGAGTACTCGCGCTGATGGCGTGGCTCATCCATAGCCCGAAGGCTATGGAGCGCCTGAAAGATTACCGCTGCGGGGACGGATGGAACTGGCACGCTTCTGGTCGCCATGACGAGATATTGCCGACCCCGCCAGAGCGCGTCGAAGGCACTGCCAGCGTGGGCTTCCATCCCGGGAAATCTGTTGTGGACGTCGATGTCGCAGTTCCATTGCGGATGGTACAGCGTTTGGGAGTGCGAGTACCGGCGAACAACCGACACACCTGACGGCCTTTCGAGCCAGCCTCTTGCGCCCAGGCGCTCCACCAGTCGATCCAGATTCTCCGGGCGGACCAGGACATCCACGTCCGCCGAGACGTGGTTTTCGCGGAGGCCCATCATGGTGGCGGCGGGACCTTTGATGAACAGCACCTGGAGACCCGCTGATACCGCGACGTGGTCCACGAGGGCGGTGGCCAGGAGGACGGCTTCATCTTGGTGCAGGGTCTCAGTGTTGTCCATCAGCTGGCAGCCTTGTCACGAGGAGCCCGAGTGATCATTCCGCCGGTGCTCAGAGAGTCAATCAAGGCCATCACATCCCCCCGGATGGCGGAGGCATCAGTGCCATAGCCGCGGGCGAGATCCTCGATGAGTTCGGTCTCGGTCCGAGTCCCATCCAAGGCGTTCCAGATGGACGCGGCCGTCCCCGCCAGGATGACGGGCACGTCCTGCTCCAGGTGCAGGACGGCGACGCGGCCGCCGTCGGGGCTCTGGACACAAGCCACGTCGGCAGTGACCTGCCACACCCGTTCCGTCATCAGACCTCCACCGACTTTAGAGAGGCCTTACAGCATCACGCGGGGCCTTCGCAAGGCTTATGCTACCGCGCGCCCCGCAAGTTGTTTCGCGCCGGTCACCGACTTAGATTTAGGCATGACCAACAACGCCGGGGACGAAGCCGCCCTGCAACTGCAGGACCTCCTGATGGGAACCGAGAACGTCGAGGACTTCCTCGGGCAGCTCGCGGAATTCTCTGCGGCCACGCTCAGCCACGCCGCCGGCGCCGAGATCGAATGCGGCGTAACGCTGCAGCGCCGGAAGAAGACCATGACGGTGGCGGGGAGCAGCCCCCGGGCCGTCATCCTGGACCGCATCGAGCAAAGCCTCGGCGACGGCCCCTGCATCCAGGCGCTGCGGACGAAATCCGTGGTTTTGCTGGCCGACGTCGAGACCGATCCGCGCTGGCCGGACTACCAAGTGCAGCTCGCGGCGCAGGGCTGCCGCAGCACCCTGGGGGTCCCGCTGGAAATCGGCGAGGACGCCACCGCCGCCCTAAACTTCTTCGCCCCCGGTACCGGGATCTTCACCCAGGAGATCATTGCCGATGCCGCCGGCTTCGCCGACCTCGCCGGCCGCTCCCTCCGCCTTGCCGTCCGGATCGGCACCGCGCAGTCCCGGGCCGAGGACCTCAAGGCCGCCATGGAGCACCGCACCGCGATCGATCTGGCCTGCGGTGTGGTGATGGCGCAGAACCGCTGTTCGCAGGAAGAAGCCATGGGCATCCTCACCCGGGTCTCCAGCAACCGGAACCAGAAGCTCCGCGATGTCGCCGCCGAGGTCCTCAAGAATCTCACCGCAGGGGAAGTCCGCACGCACTTCGAGGCCTGAGCCGCCGGGCGCCTCCAGCTGTTTGGCTTCTTCATCGGCGCAGCCGTGATGCAGTTCGCCGGCAGCAGGTAGTCGGCGATGCGAAGACAAGTACTCACCACTCTATCCCCGCGTATTCCCAATCTTGCAGGCTGGGTCGCGTGGGTGAGATGCCTGCGCAGCCGGGGACGGCTGTGACGCTGACTGAGTCTGGGGAGAACAAATGAGCACTAGCAACGAAATGTACGCACGCGAGGACCTGCGTTCCTCGCGGCAACGTGCTTGGCGACGTGCGCAACTTTCCGGGCTGGCTGTCCTCGCTGCCGTAACGTTCACGGTTGTCTACCTCGCTCTAGCCCGTCAGTTCTAGGTCGGCAACCCGGGTCATCCAGCCCCAAGGAGCTGAATGACCCGGGTTTTTCGCTACCCATAGGTGCCCGCGGGCTGACGGGGGTGCCCGGCCTAGGATGAAGGGGATGACCACCACACGCGAAGCACCCTTCAGCCTCCGCAGCATCGCCGTCCCCGCGTTCGGGCCGGCGCTGCTGTTCAGCATCGGCGAGGGCGCCATCCTGCCCGTGGTGGCACTGACCGCCCGCGACCTCGGCGCCTCCGTGGCCGTCGCCGCCTTGGTGGTCACCCTGATCGGACTCGGCTCCTGGTTCTTCAACCTGCCCGCCTCGCTCATCACGCTGAAGTACGGTGAACGCTGGGCCATCGTCGGCGCTGCGGCGGCCAGCGCCGTCGCCCTCGCCGCCGCAGCACTGTCCCCGCTGCTGCCCGGCGGACTCTGGCTGCTCGCCGCGGCGATGCTCGTCGTCGGGATGGCCGCGAGTGTCTTCAGCCTGGCCCGGCAGAAGTACCTGACCGAGGCGGTCCCGGTGATCCTCCGGGCCCGGGCGCTGTCCACCCTCGGCGGCGTGAACCGGATCGGCATCTTCATCGGCCCCTTCATCGGCGCAGCCGCCATGCAGTACGCCGGCATCACCGGCGCCTACTGGGTGGGCGTCGTCGCGATGGCCGCGGCCGCCGTCGTCTCCCTTCGCATTCCGGACCTCGTGGCGAAGCCGGTTGCGGATGACGGCGACCCCGTCCAGCAGGCGACGCTGCGCAGCGTTGCCGTCTCCCACGCCGGGGTGTTCCTGTCCGTGGGCATGGGGGTGCTGCTGCTCAGTGCGCTGCGCGCGTCCCGGCAGGTTGTGATCCCGCTCTGGGCCGAGCACCTGGGGATGGACGCGACGCAGGCCTCGCTGATCTACGGGCTCTCCGGCGCCATCGACATGCTGGTGTTCTATCCGGCCGGGAAGCTGATGGACCGCAAGGGCCGGCAATGGGTGGCCATCCCGTCGACCCTCATCATGGGCACGGCCATGCTGCTGATCCCGCTCAGCACCGGCTTCGTGGGGCTGCTGCTCGCGGCGCTCCTGATCGGTTTCGGCAACGGCATCAGTTCGGGCCTGAACATGACGCTGGGGGCCGACTTCTCGCCCGACAACGGCCGCGGCCAGTTCCTGGGCATCTGGCGGTTCATGGCCGACGCCGGGGCCACCGGGGGACCCGTGCTGCTCTCAGGCGTGACCGCTGTGGCCTCGCTTGGCGCCGGGGTGGCCGCCACCGGCGTGCTCGGCTTCGCGGCCGCCACGGTCTTCGCCATTACGATCCCCAAGCTGAAGCACCGGCGCAACTACTGAGGGGTCCGGCACGCGCCGTTCTATGTTGTCTGACGACGTATTCCGCGTCCCGGTCCACGCCGCCGATCCGGTCGATGTCCGGGCGGTAGCCGGTGGCCCAGATGACGGTCCGCACGACGGCAGAGCTGCCGCCGTCGAACGTGCCGCCGAACCTGCGGCCGTCGAGCTGTGGCTGGCCGCCCACGGTGCCGGTCAGCCGCGGCACCCGGGCCACCCCGGCACGGGCCAGGTCCTTCGCGAAAATCCGGATCGGGGGCTCGCTGGTGGCCGCCCGCCGCGCGACCTTGCGACCGACCGGTGTGTACAGCGTCAGCACATTGTCGATGAACCGCCAGTAGGCCTCCCCGCGTGCCACTTGTCGTCCTGCCAGGACAGGAGGATGTTCGACGGGTTCCCCCGCCCGGCGACGGCGTAGACGTCAACTGTGCCCGCCGCGAGTGGCAGGGTGGCCATGACCTTGGGATAGTGCCCGTACTCCCATGAGTGGGCCGACTCCGGGTTGTGGCCGGGACTCGGCCGCATGCACCCGTAGGAGATCCCGTCAACGATGAACGCTGCCATGCCGCCATCGTAGCCGGACGCAAAAGAGGCCCCGGCCGCCGAAGTGGACGGGGCGTTCTCTGCAGGGGAAGTTAACCGGTCTTTCCTGTCCGAAGCGAGTGGTTAGGGCCACAAAACGCCGGTAGTAACTACTCGTGCGCCCTCGGCTCCTAGTTCTTAGTCTCGGACTATGGAACAAGGGACATACAACGACAAGAGGCGGCGCAAACGGCCCCAGCCTACGGAACGCGAGATCCAGGACCTCATCGCCCTGATTAGTGCAGATGAAAGGGTCACCAAAATATCCGTTGTTGAACCAGTATCCGTTCTGGCCATTATCCGAACGTCCCTAGGGAAGGTTATGAATCTGCCTGCTGCGATCCTCCGCAACAAGTCCATCACATAGCCTGCCGGGCCTGGCACTAGGCGATTCCCCTCACCCACCAGTGACGGACAACGGCGCTTTTTGCGTTGGGGAACTCAGCCGGTCTTACGGACCCCTAGACTCGGTGCTTATCCCGTCCCGGGATCCAGTCACGGCGAAGGTGAACTTCACCTCGGGCGCCAGCTACAGCGCGGCTAACTGGAACCTGATCGTCGGTGACGGTGATTCGACCACGCAGGCTGGCGTGGACAGCAACAATCACATCTTCGCGGACTCGTGGTACACGTACATGACCATCTTCTCGGACGGGCGCCTGCCATACGTCCCCAGCGCCGGACATGGCGGCTGGACCTCCGCGAACCTCCTCGCTGTACTGGACGCCCGTGTCAGCGCTGCGGCACTCCGCCGCCCGCGCGCTGGATCGCCGCGGCGAAGACCGGCAGGGCGCGCTGGAGCATGTCCTCGCTCGCGGTGAGCGAGATGCGGAAATAGCCCGGCGTCTCGAACAGCGTGCCCGGCAGCACAAACACGTCCTGGTCTGCGAGGGCGGCGGTGAACTGCTCGTCGTCGTCGGCGGGCGTGCGGACGAACAGGTAGAACGCACCCTCCGGCCGCGTGACCTGGTAGCCCAGGCCGGTCAGCGCCTCCACCAGCAGGTCGCGTTTGCGCTGCAGTTGCCCGACGTCGATCGAGAACTCCTCCAGCCGCGGCAGCGCATACTGCAGCAGGGCGTTGGGGTAGATCCAGCCCATCGCCATCTGCAGCGCGGTGAGCGCCTCCCGCAGCGGGCCGCGGTCCGGCATGGTGGGCGGCAGCGCCAGGTAGCCGATCCGCTGCCCGGGCGCCAGATGGGTTTTGCCGTACGAGTAGGCCAGGAGCGTGTACGGATAGTATTCGGCGGGGCTGTGGAACCGGGCCCCGTCGTAGACGATCCGGTTGTAGGGCTCGTCGGAGAGCAGGTAGACCCGCCGCCCGTTGCTGCGCGAGGCACCCTCCAGCATGTCCGCCAGGTCCTTCAGCAGCGCGGGCGGGTAGATCCGGCCGGTCGGATTGTTGGGCGTGTTGACGATCACCACCCGGGTCCGCGGCGTGATGGCCGCCCCCAAAGCCGCGAGGTCGACGTCGAACGTCCCGGCGTCGCAGCGGATCTTGACCGGCACCAGCCCGGCCTCGAGCACCAGCGGCTCATAGAAAAACCAGGGCGGCAGGGTGAAGATGACCTCGTCGCCGGGGTCGGCGACGGCCTTCAGCGCCAGCGGGATCGCGGTGAAGCCGCCCGTGGTGAGGTGGATGTCCGCGGGCTCGAACGGCATCCCGAGCAGCCGCTGCAGGGACGCCGCCGCCGCGGCTTGCGCCTCCGGCTCGTTGGTTTTGTACGCAAACCACCGCTCGTTCCGGGGTGTCAGCGCATCCGCCAGGGCCTCGACGTAGGCGGCCTGCGGCATCTGGTGCGGGTTGCCGAGTGCCAGGTCGCAGATCCCCGGCACGTGCTGGCGCCTTGCGTAGACGGAGTCGCGGAGGAAGGTATTGATCCGCTGCTGCGACGGGACGGACGCGAGGGTGGTGGCGCGCCGTGAAACCGGAGAATCAGTGCTCATGACAGTCCCTCGAGGCGTGGCGGCTTGACCATATGGAACGGACGGCCCCAGCGCTGTCCGGGGCCGGTGGCTGTGCGGGAATAATTGTGGCCCCCGGCGGGCCGGATGTAAACGTCAGCGTTCGACTTCGCTTGACTTCGGACGTTGTCGCGACGGGTCCACCGGGGATGGTGAACCCGTCACGCCTTTTTCTTTCACAGAGCGGCCAAACGCTGCCCGGGATGGAGCAGTTACGAAAGTGCCCGGCAGACATCCGTGACTTGGCCCGGACCATCGGGGTTGAACCCTCGACCTGGAACTTCAAAGCCGTCTGCGTCGAGGGCAAAATCGAAGTTGCCCACCACAAGGAAAATTCCAGGCGTCTCGGTTGTGCCGATCTGATTGATCAAGATGTTGCGTCCCTTCACTTCCACTTCGGTGATCTTTTCGCCACTAACCACCACGTCACGCTCGAAACGCGTGCCCGTAATGACGTAACTGACCGTTTTGCCGTTGGCGGACAGCGTGATGCGCTGGCCGGGAGAAGTGATAGTTCGTTGCCCATCGGGCTTTGTGATCAACTTCGTCTTGCCGGTCACGGTGTAGGCGACGACGTCGTCGAAATTACAGAAGTTTTCCAACGTACCGCCGCCGCCGGCATCGCTTGGTGGTGCTCCGTTGGCATTGCTTGGTGGTGCTGCGTTGGCAGCGGCTACGGGACCCGCAGCCGCAACAAGCCCGGCCACGAGTACTGCGGGAATCAGCCTGCGGTTCATTTTGAGCTCCTTGCAGTTTGGTACTTGCTTTACCAGAAGCCGCTTTGGAAAACCTTGCGGTGCGGCGGCACTCACAGTAACTTCCCCTACCCTGCAAAAACCTTGAGCCGCAGGTCACAGCCATGAGCATTGGGCATGTGACCGCCAGTGCACTTACTTGTGCAACAACAGCGGCTGGCCGGCACCGGTCAGCGGCGGGGAGTGCTCCGCCGTCGTGCGGCATGCCCGAACAGCCAGACACCGGTGACCGTGGCGAGGTAGCCGGCGATGACGATCAGCGCGGTCCCGGCCCAGAAATAGTAGGTGGTGCTGCCTTCCAGGCCCGTGCCCGCGGCGACGCCCAGCAGCGAAAAGGCGGCCACGGCCGCGGCGGCGAGCCCGGCCAGCAGCGGCAGCGCCAGCCACAGCCGCGCGGAGGCCCAGTGCTGGCCGTAGCCGTCCCAGACGTTCCAGCGCGGCCCCTTGCGGATGATCAGCCAGCCCGCCGGGAGCATAAACACGGCCACGACGAGGAAGGCCGCGACGACGTCGGCGGGCCGGTGCCACTGGTTGATCAGCGTGGACACCCCGGTGGCGACGGCGAAGCTGCCGCCCAGGAAACCGGCGAGCGGGCGCCAGCGCGGGGAGACCATCAGGAACACCGCCGCCGCGGCCGACGCCGCGAGGGTGGTGTGGCCGGAGGGCAGCGAGTTCAGCTCCAGGGTCTCGACGCCGCGGTAGGGCCGGTCGGGGACGATGACCTTCAGGAGCTGGGTGGCCATGTTGGCGCCGATGCAGGCCGCCACGGCGATCCCCGCGGCGGTCCAGCGCCGCTTCAGCACGGTGACGATGAGGACCACAACGGTGGAGATCAGCAGGGACAGGGCGGGCAGCGAGTCGAGGAGCTTGTTGGCGGCCTTGCCGGCGGTGCCGTGGATCTCGACCGCCTCCACGAGGGCCGATTCGTCGATGAACTGGCCCGTCGTGGTGCGGACGAAGAAGTAGTAGGTCCCGGCCAGCGCGGCCATGCTGACGAGGGTGGCCAGCAGGAACAGGAACCCGGTGCCCCGGCCCTGGCGGCCGGCGTCGCCTGCGGGCGTGCCCGGGGCGCGCCGGGACGGCGGCTGCGGGTACTCCGAAGCCGGCTGCATGCTGGTCTGTTCCTGCCGAAAATTCATCCGTCTCAGGTTCCCACACAACCCTGCGAAGTTTCTGAGGGCGCCCGCTGCCGGCGCGCGGGTAGTGTTTTGGCCATGGACACCGCCGCGCCGCATCCGGACCCCGCCTTCCCCCGCTTCCACCCGAGGCCTGCGCAGGGCTGGATCAACGATCCTAACGGCCTGAGCTACGCGGACGGCCGCTACCACGTGTTCTTCCAGCACAACCCGGACTCGGCGCGGCACCAGGGCATCTGCTGGGGGCACCTGAGCTCGGCCGACCTGGTCCACTGGGACGAGGAACCGGTGGCCCTCCGGCCCCAGCCCGGCGGGCCGGATTCGCTGGGCTGCTGGTCGGGTGTGGTGACCGACGACGGCGGCGTCCCCACCGCCGCGTATTCCGGCGTCGACACCGTGGGCGGCCACTCCCGCGTGGTCCTGGCCCGTGCCGACGCGGCCCTGCGCACCTGGACCCAGGACGGGCACGTCGCGGCCGAGGTCCCCCCGGACCCGCAGGTCACCGCCGTCCGCGACCCGTTCCTCTTCAGCTTCCAGGGCCGCCGTTTCGCCCTGCAGGGCGCCGGGCTCGCCTCCGGCCACGCCGCCGTGCTGCTGTACAGCGTCGAGGACCTCCGGCACTGGAAGTACGAGGGGATCTGGTTCAGCTCCGAGGACCCGCTCGCCGCCCGGCACCTGCCCGCGGAGATCTGGGAGTGCCCGCAGCTGGTCCGGGTGCCGGATTCCTCCGGCGCCGAGACCTGGGTGCTGATGGCGTCGCTGTGGCTCCCGGCCGACGAGCACGACCACCCCAACGGCGTCGGCTACCTCCTGGGCTCGCTGGCCGCGAACCCCGACGGGCTCCCGGTGTTCGTGCCGGCGTCGGGCGGGAAAGCGGACCTGGGGCGGGAGTTCTACGCCCCGCAGCTCCTCGCGCTGCCGGACCGGGCGCTGCTCTGGGGCTGGTCCGGTGAAATCGAGGATGCCGAGGGCCGTCCCGGACGCAGCCAGGCGGACACGGACGACGCCGGCTGGGCCGGGATCCTGACGTTCCCCCGCCAGCTGTCCGTGCACGGCGGGGTCCTCGCCGTCGAGCCCGCCCCCGAACTCCGCGCCTACCGCGGCGCCCGGCTGCACCGCGGCGCGGCGGGGACCGTGGCGCTGCCGGCGGAGGCGGAGGTTCGGGTGGCCGGGGGAGAGGGCACGCTGCGGCTGGTCCTCGCCTCGGCGGGGCAGCGGCGGACCGTGTTCGCCGACACCGTCGCCGGCGGCGACGAGCTGCGGATCTTCCTCGACGCGTCGATCGTGGAGGTCTACCGGCACGGCTCCGTGCCCACGACCTTGCGCGCCTACCCCGGCCCGGGCGAGGAGTGGCAGCTCGAGCTGCCGCACGGCGCCGCCGCCGACGTCTGGGAGCTCCGGCACCCGGAGCGGCCGGAATCCATCGTGTAGCACCGGACCGGACCGGGCCGGGCCCAGGACCTGGCTCGTGCTGTCCGGTCACGGGCCTATTTTGCGGCTTCGGTGAGTTTCTGGCGGAATTCCGCCTCGCTGTTGAGGACGAGCTTTTCGCCGTTGAGGAAGAACGTGGGTGTCCCGGTCACTCCCAGGGCTGTGCCGTCGGTGACGTCTTGGCGGATCCGGTCCCTGGTTGCCTCATCCGTCACGGCGGCGTCATAGGCAGCCAGGTCCAGCCCGAGATCCTGGGCGAAGGTCCTGAAGAGGACAGCTTGCGAGTCCTGCTTTTCGCCCCACTGGGGCTGGGTTTCGAATAACTTCGCGGCCATCTGTTCGTACTTGCCCTGCGCGGCTGCGGCTTCGACGGCGAGTGCCGCGGTTCCGGAGTTCCGGTGTCCGGGGAGCGGGAAGTAGCGGTGGACGAACGTGATCCTCTCGCCGTATTCCTGCTTCAGCTCCTGCACGAGCGGCTCGGCGGCGCGGCATGATTCGCACTCGAAGTCCAGGAACTCGACCAGCTGCGCCTTCTCCGTGGACGGAGATGTCACGCGGTGGCTGTCCTCCCGGACGAGCTGTGCGTCCGCGGCAGAAGGCGGCGGTGTCGGTGTGGGTTTGGTGGCGGTGAAGACGGCGTACCAGATGACGCCAGCGGCGATGATGACTCCGAGCAGGATCCAGATCACCAGGCGGGCCGTCTTGGCCGGGTCGTTGGGGGCGGGCGCTTTTGTCAGGGTCTGTGTCATCAGTTGCGGATGCATTTCTGGTCGCTGCGGGCGGGCGGGGTGTACGGACTTAGCCGTGTCGTGGTGGCACGGCAAGGGTAACAACTTTCGGTGCCGTGATTGGCGCGGTCGTGCCAGGTACGTCCCGTCCGGGGCCGCCGGGATCCTTGCGCGGCGCGATGGCATCGGCGAGGATGAACGCGATCACCCGTGCTGCGAAGAAGGAGTCGACGCGATGACCAAGTATCTGATCTCGTTTCCGAGTGCCGCCATGGTCTTCCCCGAGGAAGAGCTGC
This sequence comes from Pseudarthrobacter sp. PvP090, assembly GCF_040547365.1. Classification (NCBI taxonomy): domain Bacteria; kingdom Bacillati; phylum Actinomycetota; class Actinomycetes; order Micrococcales; family Micrococcaceae; genus Pseudarthrobacter; species Pseudarthrobacter sp. PvP090. The sequence continues at coordinate 354,773 of NZ_JBEPPO010000001.1, read as the reverse complement.
AGGCCGTGTCGGATGCGGCGCACGCGGTGGTTCAGGAGGCGAAGGACGCCGGCGTCTGGGTGTTCGGCGGCGGCATTGATGAGAGTGTCCCGCCGGTCATGGTTGAGGGCGATGGGACCGTGCGCGAGGGCACATATCCGCAGACGGCGCAGCTCGAAGGCGGCTACTCGGTGCTGGAGCTGCCCTCGTACGAGGCGGCCCTGGAGTGGGCCGCGAAGATCGCGGTTGCCTGCCGTTGCGCGCAGGAGGTGCGCGCCTTCCAATACGACCCCGCCAGCTAGGCCGCGGCTGGGTGATCGTCAGAACGCCGCCAGAGAGCGATCGAATCCACAGGTCATCGTCTAGATGTACGGATTGGAGGGGGCCACGCCGTCAATGCCGTCGTCGGCCGGACGGTCGCCCGCAGACAAACGTCGAAACCACTTGGCGCCGCGGCGGTCATATTTTCCGCATTTCGTGCAATGCCGGAGCAAGGCACCGTCCGGGTCCGCCTGGGCCAACCAGTGATGCCCCAGGTTCACCTTGCAGAGCAGCGTCGTGAGCATGATGCGTCCCGTCCTAGGGGCCAGGCTGTGGCGCTCAGACCCGCACCACAGCTGCTTGCATTCTACCGCCGGGCGCGTCCGTGAGCGGAGTATGGGCACGTCTTGCCGGGGCGCCGGTGCCGGTATGAAAGGATGATCCCGATGACTTCCCGCGACCCCGCCCCGCTCCGCCGCGCACTCGGCCTCCGGTTTAGTGGCCGCGTGTACGTGGGCCTAGCGGCGGCGGTTCTGCCGTTGCTGATCGCGATGGCGGCGTGCTCCGCCCCTGCACCGACGGTGTCGTCCAGCTCAGCCGGTTCGGTGAGCGCGGCGCCCTCACCTGCGGCGGCTGTCCCGTCCGAAGCCCCCTCTGCTGCTGCCCCGCCGTCGGCTGTGCCGTCCTCCGTTTCCGCTGCCGTGGAGGCGGCCCTGCAGACGCTGGTAGCTTCCTCGCCGCAGCCCAGCACGGCGCAAATCCGCGAGACCCTCTCCGCGGCTGGGTTCGCCCCGGCCGCCGTCGAGGTTTCCGCGTCCCGCACCCCCACCGGACTGGCCGCCGACGCCGTCGACGTCGGGGTGCTGGGCGAGGGCGAATGTGTTATGGCGCAGCTCCGGTCCGGAACTGTGGCGACGTCGGTCTTGCCGGTTCTTCCGAACGGGCGATGCTTTATTGGCAGCGTCCAGCGGTAATCAACAGGAGTGGCATGTCGAACGTACTGAACCGCCGCGCCGTCGTCGCGCAGGAAACCCGCCGCACCCGACGCGGGCGCTCGCTGATGGCCGTCCAGGTGGCCGGGGAGCTGCTGATCACGCTCGGCGTGATTGCCGGCCTCTTCGTGGCCTGGCAGCTGTGGTGGACCAACGTCGAAGCGGACGCGGCCCAGGGGGCTGCCGTGAAGCAATTCGTCCAGGAGCACCAGGCGCCCATTCCGGCTGACCCGTCCGCCGCAGCGCCCGCACCTGCCGCCCCTGCGGACCCCGCGGCCACGCCGGTCGGCACCGCGCCGGCCCACGGGGCGGCGATCGGCGTCATCTACATTCCCCGTTTCGGGGCCAACTACAGCCGGCCGATCATCGAGGGCACCAGCAGCGATGTCATCGATACCCTCGGCCTGGGCCGCTATGCCGGAACGGCGATGCCCGGGGCTGTGGGGAACTTCGTGATGGCGGGCCACCGGCAGACGCACGGCGCGGTCCTGGACAACATCCACACGCTGGTGCCGGGCGACAAAATCTACGTCCAGACGGCCGACGGCTTCTACACCTACGTTTTCCGGAACCAGGAGATAGTCCTGCCGGACCGGACGGACGTGATCCTGCCGGTGCCGACCCAGCCCGGCGCCGTGCCGGACCAGCGGCTGCTGACCATGACCAGCTGCAATCCGCGCTTCGGGTCCGAGGAGCGCATCATCGCCTACTCGGTGTTCGACTCCTGGCAGCCGCTCAGCGCCGGGCCCCCGGCGGCCATCGCACAGCAGCTCGCCGCGCTGCAGGGAAAGGCGTAGACCATGTACCTTTGGCTTTTCCGGCATCTTCCCGGGCCCCTCTGGCTGCGGATCCTGCTCTCGGCCGCCCTCCTTGCCGGGGCGCTGGTTCTGCTGGTCGACGTGGTCTTCCCCTGGCTGGCCGACATCACCAACCTGACCGACGCGACGGTGGGCTGACCGGTGCCCGCGAACCCGGCCCTGCCGCCGTCGTCGGCCTCCCTGCCCTCGTCCGGCCGCCCCGGCGCCGCCGCGCTGCCCTCGCTGGAGGAACTCCTCGCCGGCGCGCACGTGGTGAGCCTGCCGATGCGGGTGAAGTTCCGCGGCATCCTGCAGCGCGAGGCCCTGCTGCTGGACGGCCCGCTGGGCTGGGGCGAGTTCTGCCCCTTCCCGGAGTACGGCGACCCGGAGGCCTCCCGCTGGCTCGCCGCCGCCATCGAGGCCGGCTGGCAGGGCTTCCCCGAGCCGCTGCGCCCGCTGATTCCCGTCAACGCCACGGTCCCTGCCGTCGCCGCTGACCGGGTCCCGGAGATCCTGGCCCGCTTCGGCCGGGTGGACGCCGTCAAGATCAAGGTGGCCGAGCCCGGGCAGAGTCTCGACGACGACGCCGCCCGGGTCGCCGCGGTCCGTTCGGCGCTTCCGGACGCCGCGATCCGGGTGGACGCGAACGGCGGCTGGGACGTCCCGGCCGCCGTCGCGGCACTGACCCGGCTGGCCGCCGTCGGGCTCGAATACGCCGAACAGCCGGTGCCGGACATCGCCGGCCTCGCCGAGGTCCGCCGCCGGCTGCGCGCCGCCGGTGTCCCGGTGCTGATCGCTGCGGACGAAAGCGTGCGCAAGGAGGACGACCCGCTCAAGGTGGCCCGCGCCGGCGCCGCGGACCTGATCGTCGTGAAGGTGGCGCCGCTTGGGGGAGTGCGGCGCGCCCTGGACATCGTGGCGCAGGCCGGGCTCCCCGCCGTCGTCAGCTCCGCGCTGGACACCTCGGTGGGGATCCGCGCCGGTCTGGCGCTCGCCGCCGCGCTGCCGGAACTGCCGTTCGCCTGCGGGCTGGGGACCGTGTCGCTGCTCGCCGCCGATGTTACCCGGGACTCTTTGGTGCCCGACGACGGCGCCATCCGGGTCCGCGAGGTGGCCGCCGATCCGGGCTTGCTGGCGGAACACGCGGCCGCGCCGGAGCGCCGCGAGTGGTGGCTGGAGCGCCTGCGCCGGGTCCATGGGGTGCTCGCTGCCGAGCGGTGACGGACGCGGGGGCGGGTAAAGTGGTGCGGTGCGCGGCGACGTGGTCGCGAAAGCAAGCTTTGGATCGGAAAATTTGTAAATGTACATCCTGAAGCCCGGGCAAGTTGACGACACTGCTCTTGCACGGCCGGAGAAGGGCGCTGAAATGACTCACAAGGACGGGCTGCTCCGCATCGTGCAGGGCCTGCGACGGGTCGACACCGGGACCTACGCGCTCCGCATCCGGCTGGCCGAAAAGCTGGGAATCGGCACCATCGACATCAACGCGATGGCCTTTGTGGGCGAGGTGGACGGGCTCACCCCCAAGGACCTCGGCAAGGCCCTGAACATCACCACCGGATCAGTCACCGCCATGGTGGACCGGCTCGAAGCCAAGGGCTTTATGGTGCGCAAGCCCAACCCCACGGACCGGCGCAGCGTGCTGCTGCACCTGAGCCCGGAAGGGACCGACGCGATGCAGTGGGCCAACGACCACTTCGCTGCCGCGGCCGCCGCCCTGCTCCAGGCATCCTCCGAAGACAGCATCACCGACATCGCCGAATTCCTCGAGGGCATCGGCCAGCGGCTGATGGCCGCCGCCACGGATCCGGAAGCGGGCTAGGCCACTTCTTCTCCCGGACGATCCCTCACGTCCGGCGGGTTTCGGGTCGACGCTCCCTCAGGTCTGGCGGGTTTCGGGGCGACGCTCCCTCAGGTCTGGCGGGTTTCGGGCCGACGCTCCCGCAGGTTCGGCGGGTTCAGTGTGACGCTCCGAGTTCACCTGGACTTCATGTGAGAGTCGACTCCGCGTAGTCCGCGGCTGGAACGGTGGGGAGGCACCCCAATCCACCGTGGAAGGTCTCTCCATGTCTGTTTCCTCCGGACGCAAGTTCTCCCTGCTCCCCATGCTTGGCCACACCAAAGGCAAGCGCAGCGCCGTCACCTGCGCGCTGAAGTGCGACAACGCCTGCACCGGCGAGGTCTGCAACACCAGCTCGAACAGCTACTTCCGCGACATCGCCTCCGCGACCATGTCCCGCCGCGCCGCCCTGGGCTTCGGCGCCGCCGGTGCCCTCGCCGTCGCGTTCGGTTCTGCCCTGACCTCGCCCGAGTCCGCGGTGGCCGGCGGTCCCGGACTGTCCCCGGCAGCCAAGAACGGCTACGGCGCGTCCAAGCTCAAGTTCACCGCCATCGCCCCGGTGGATGCCGCCGTCGACGCCTTCACGGTTCCGGAGGGCTTCACCTGGCAGCCCGTGATCCGCTGGGGTGACCCGATCTTCAACGACGCCCCGGACTTCGACCTTGGCAACCAGACCGCGGCCGCGCAGGCACGGCAGTTCGGCTACAACAACGACTACACCGACATCCTCGAGATCCCCGGCAGCAAGGGCCGCCGCGCGGTGCTCTTCGCCAACCACGAATACACCAACGAGACCATCATGTTCCCGGCCTCGATGCCCACCGCCGACGTCCGGAAGGTCGGCGCCGCCGCGCACGGGCTCACCGTCGTCGAGCTGGAACGCAAGAACAAGAACACGCCGTGGAGCTACGTCAAGGGCGCCGGCCTGAACCGCCGCTACCTGAACAACACGGCGTATGAGCTCACCGGTCCCGTAGCCGGGTCCGCCCTGGTTAAGACCAAGGACGACCCGTCCGGGCGCCGCATCCTCGGCACGCTGGGCAACTGCGCCGGCGGCACCACACCCTGGGGCACCATCCTCTCGGGCGAGGAGAACTTCAACGGGTACTTCGTCGCGCCCGGCACGTCGGACGAGGACAAGCGCTACGGGCTGACCAACAAGCCCACGGCGCGGCAGTGGGAACTCGACGACCCGCGCTTCGACACCCGCACGCAGGGCTACGAAAACGAGGCCAACCGCTTCGGCTGGATCGTGGAAGTGGACCCCTTCGACCCGACGTCGACCCCGAAGAAGCACTCATCGCTGGGCCGCTTCAAGCACGAGGGCGCCAACGTGATCGTGGCCGAGTCCGGCAAAGTGGTGGCCTACTCCGGCGACGACGAGCGCTTCGACTACCTTTACAAGTTCGTCTCGAGGGACGAGTACATCGAGGGCGACCGCAAGCACAACATGACGCTGCTCTCCGCCGGAGACCTCTACGTGGCCCGCTTCACCGGCAGCTCCCCGGCCTTCGAGATCACCGGCACCGGGAAGGTCCCGGCCGACGGCGGCTTCGACGGCACCGGCGAATGGCTGCCGCTCGTCGTCGGCGGGGTGTCCCATGTGCCCGACATGTCGGTTGAGGAAGTGCTGGTGTACACCCGCGTCGCCGCCGACAAGGTGGGCCCGACCAAGATGGACCGCTGCGAGGACGTGGAGCCCAGCCTGCACACCGGCAAGGTCTACGTCGCCTGCACCAACAACTCGGACCGCGGCAAGATCGGCAAGGAAGGCGCCACCGAGGTCAACCCCCGCAACGCCAACCGCGACGGCCACATCGTGGAAATTACCGAGACCGGCGACCAGACCTCCACGGCGTTCACCTGGAACCTGCTGATGGTCTGCGGGGATCCCGCGTCCGGGGACGTGACCTACTTCTCCGGCTTCCCGGTGGACCAGGTCTCGCCCATCTCCTGCCCGGACAACCTCGCGTTCGACTCGGTCGGCAACCTCTGGATCTCCACCGACGGCGCCCCGTCCGGCATCGGCAAGGCCGACGGGCTGTTCAAGGTCACGCTCGACGGCGCCGAGCGCGGCCGCGTGGAGCAGTTCCTCGCCGTCCCGCGCGACGGCGAAACCTGCGGGCCGATCATCCGCGACGAGGAACGCACCGTGTTCGTCTCCGTTCAGCACCCGGGCGAGGACGGCACCTTCGACGCGCAGCTGTCCTTCTTCCCGGACTACGTTCCGGCAGGCACGACGCCGGCCCGGGGCCAGGCCCGCGCCCCCCGCCCCTCGGTGGTCCAGGTCTTCCGCACGGACGCCTGACCCCTTCCTTCCCGACGCTCCCTCACGTTTGGCAGGTTCCGGGCCGACGCTCCCTCACGTTTGGCAGGTTCCGGGCCGACGCTCCCTCACGTTCCGCAGCTCCACGGCGGGATGTGCGGGAGCGTCTGTCGTTTGACCGCCGGATGTGCGGGAGCGTCGGTCGTTTCACCGCCTGAGGTGCGGGAGCGTCTGCCGTTAGACGGTCAGACGTGCGGGAGCGCCGGGGTGCGGGGGAACTGATAATTTGAACAGTGTGAATAATCCCGCCGAAATGGTTGTCCCCAGAGTCCAGGCAGCAATTGCCAGCGCGTTCGGCGAAGAGTACCGCGGCACGGATCCCGTGGTCCGGCCCTCGCAGTTCGCGGACATCCAGATCAACGCCGCCATGGCACTGGCCAAGAAGGTCGGCATGCCGCCGCGGGACGCCGCCGCACGCATCGTCGAGGCCCTGGACCTGGACGGGATCTGCAGCGCCGTCGAGATCTCCGGACCCGGCTTCATCAACCTCACCTTCGACGGCACCTGGATCGAAGAGCTGCTCAATGCCGAGTCTCCCGGCACCCCGGCCCTGCCGGCGGCGGAAGCCCAGCGCGTCGTCGTCGACTATTCCTCCCCGAACGTCGCGAAGGAAATGCACGTCGGCCACCTGCGCACCACGGTGGTGGGCGACAGCCTCGTGAAGGTGTTCGAGGCGCTGGGCGACACCGTGATCCGGCAGAACCACATCGGCGACTGGGGCACCCCGTTCGGCATGCTGATCGAGCACTGGCTGGAGATCGGCGAGGACTCCCCGGAGGCGGCCCTGCTGGTCGATGACCCCAGCGCGTTCTACCAGGCCGCCCGCGCCAAGTTCGACGCTTCCGCCTCCGACGAGGACGGGTTCGCCACCCGCGCGCGGCTCCGGGTGGTGGCGCTGCAGGGCGGCGACGCGGAGACCTTCGCCGTCTGGCAGCGGCTCGTGGCCCAGTCCAAACGCTACTTCAACGCCATCTACTCGATGCTGGGCATCAGCCTCACCGATGACCACATCGCCGGCGAAAGCTCCTACGACGCCCATTTGGCACAGCTGTGCCACGAACTCGAGGAGCGCGGGATCGCCCGCATCAGCGACGGCGCCCTCTGCACATTCCCGGCCGGCTTCACGGGTCGCGACGGCGAACCCATGCCGCTGATCATCCGCAAGTCCGACGGCGGCTACGGCTACGGCACCACGGACCTCGCCACCATCCGGTACCGGGTCCGCGAGCTCGAGGCCAACCGCGTCCTGTACGTTGTGGGCGCGCCGCAGAACATGCACCTGCGCATGGTCATGGCCACGGCCCGCGACGCCGGCTGGCTGCCGGAGACGGTGGAGGCCGTGCACGTGCAGATCGGCAACGTGCTGGGGGAGGACGGGAAGATCCTGAAGTCCCGCTCCGGCGCCCCGGTCAAGCTGATGGCCCTGCTGGAGGAGGCCGTGGACCGCGCCCGCGCCGTCATCGACGCCAGCCGGCCCGAGCTCACCGAGTCCGAACGCGCCGTGACCGCCCGGCAGGTGGGCATCGGCGCGGTCAAGTACGCCGACCTCTCCGTGGGGCACGACACCGAGTACGTCTTCGACTTCGACCGGATGCTCGCCCTGAGCGGCAACACCGGGCCCTACGTGCAGTACGCCGCCGCCCGGATCCGCTCGATCCTGCGCAAGGCCGGGGTGCTGGAGCGGTACACCGCGCTGGGGGCTGCGGGGACGGGTGTCGCTTTCGGTGACGCCGGCGGGCCGGGGACAACCGGGGTGACGGGGATCGACGGCGGCACGCCGGCGGCAACAGGGGTGACCGAAGCTGCCGGGACCGACAGTGACGGCGGCACGCCGGCGACGCCGATCGCCGTCGTCGAACCCGCCGAACGCGCCCTGGCCCTGCACCTGCTCGAATACGGCGCCACGCTGCACAAGGTGCGCGAGGCGCTGGAGCCGCACCGGCTGTGCACGTACCTGTTCGAACTCGCGCAGCTCTTCACGTCCTTCTACGACCAGTGCCCGGTGCTGAAGTCCGAGGACTCGGTCCGGGAATCGCGGCTCGCCCTGTGCGCCCTGGTGCTGCGCCGGCTGTCCGAGGGCCTGGACCTGCTCGGCATCGAGACGCCGGAGAACATGTGAGCTCGGAGGAGCTGAGCGCGCTGGATGCCGCGCGGATCGCCGTCGCGGCCCTGCTGCTCGAGGGGGTCCGCTACGTGGTGGTGGCGCCGGGCTCGCGCTCCGCGCCGATGGCCTACGCCCTGGCCGAGGCCGACGCCGCCGGCCGGGTCGAGCTGCTGGTCCGGATCGACGAGCGCGACGCCGGCTTCACCGCCCTGGGCCTGGCCCTCGCCACGGGTGCGCCCGCGGCCGTGCTCACCACCTCCGGGACCGCCGTCGGCAATCTGCTGCCGGCCGTGATGGAGGCCAACCACGCCGCCGTCCCGCTCGTGGTGATCTCGGCCGACCGCCCGGAGGAACTCCGCGGGACCGGCGCCAACCAGACCACGGTGCAGCTGGACCTCTTCGGTGAGCATGTCCGTTTCGCCGCGGACGTTCCCGCCGGCAGCGACCCGCGGCGCGCCGTTGAGACCGCGCTCAGCGCCGCCACCGGCGCCTTCGAGGACACCCCGCCCGGGCCCGTGCAGCTCAACCTGGCCTTCCGCGACCCCCTCGTGCCCGCCCCCGGCGACCGGCTGCCGCCCGAGTCCGGCCGCCGCGTGTACCGCGCGCCCCGCGGCCCGCTGGCCCTCGATTTCCCGCCCGCCTCGACCGGGTTGCCGGAGCGGCGCACCGTGGTGCTGGCAGGGCACGACGCCGGCCCGGTCGCCGAGGCATTCGCCCGCGCGCACGGGCTGCCGCTCCTGGCCGAGCCGTCCTCCAACGCACGGTTCGGGCCCAACGCGGTGGGACCGTACCGGATTGTCCTGGACGCGTTCGGCCCGGAGTCCGCGCAACCGATCGAGCGCGTGGTGCTCTTCGGCCGGCCCACCCTGTCCCGGCCTGTGAGCGCCCTGCTGGCCCGCGCCGACGTCCCCTCGGCCCTGTACCAGCCGGTTCCCGTGGCCTGGTACGAGCCCGGCCGGCGCACTGAACTCCCGCTCGACAACCTGGGCGACCTCGCCGACTTCGCCGGCCGGGGCTCCGCGGCCTGGCTCGATGCCTGGCTCCTGGCCGGGGCCGCCGCGCAGCACGCCGTCGACGTGGTGCTTGCCGGGCCTGCCGCCACGGGGCCCGCCGCGACCGGACCTGCCGGGACGGAACCTGCTGGCGCGGGACCCGCGGCGACCGGACATGCCGCCACCGGCCCCGCAGCGACCGGACCTGCCGTCGGCGCCCTGGTCTGGGAACACACCCGCGGGCAGCTCGTGCTGGGCTCCTCCAACGGCATCCGCGACGTCGACCTCGCCGGCACGCCCGCCCCAGAGCCGGCCGCCGTCGTCTTCGCCAACCGGGGCCTCTCCGGCATCGACGGGACCCTCGCCACCGCCGCCGGCATTGCCATCGGCGGCCGGCAGGAAACCACGGTGCTGCTGGGCGACGTGACCTTCCTGCACGACGCCGGCGGGCTGCTGCTCGGCGCGGGGGAGGAGGAGCCCACTCTGCGGATCGTGGTCCTCAACGACGCCGGCGGCGCCATCTTCGGGCTGCTGGAGCACGGCACCGTCGAGGCCGCGGGCCGCTACGGAACCGCCGTCGAACGCCTCTTCGGCACCCCGCACAGTGTGGACCTTGGAGCACTCGCGGCGGCCTACGGCGTCGCGCACCGCTCGGTCAGCACGACGGCGGAGCTCGCGGCGGCGCTGGCGGAGCCGTGGGAGGGCCGAAGCATCATCGAGGTGCACACGGACCGGCACGGGCTGCGTGAACTGCACGAGCGCATCCGGGCCGCCGTGGGCGACGCCGTGGCCGGGGTCCTCGCCGCGCAGTAGCCCGGGAGTTAGCCTCCCGCGTTTCCGCTGCGGTTTCGGACGAGGGCGGCGCGGATCCGCGGCGCGTCTGTCCGAAAACGCCGCGGATGCGCTGCTTGCGTGGCGGTGATGGCACGCAGCGCCTCAGCGGTGGATGAGGTGGCCCCAGTCCAAGGCCTCGCCCAGAGACCGGTCGCTGAAGCCCGGGTGGGCCTGACGAAGGTGGCCCATGTCGGCCTCTGAGTTCCGGGGTCCGACCCCCATTCGGAGGCCCTCGTCGATCAGGGCGTCGGCCCGGGCGACCGCCCCGGCGATCTGCATGCGCGAGTACAGGTCCCCTAGGGCTTCGCCGAGATTGATCCGGCCGAGGCCAAGCTGGCTGACGTGCCCGGAGTAGCGGCGGTTGAAGTAGTGGATGGCGAACACCGCGTTGCTGAGGTCCAGCTCGCGGACCTCGGCGACCATCTTCTCCTCGCGGACCAGGACTCCAAGCTGGGCCTCATAGATCCGGTCAAGCGCTTCGTCGAGTTCAGCCTCGTAGCGCTCACGAGGGAAGCCCGGGACAGTGTCCTGTATCCGCTCAAGCGCATCCTCCAGGTAATCCCTGCCCTCCACGATCCAGCCTGCGTGATACATGGCGGCCGAGCGCAACCGCGACTCCCGCTCCTCCGGTGACTCCTCTGGGCGCTGATCCTTCGAGCTCACGCGTTCTCCGATCTGTGGGTTTGGTCTCTCTCCGGGCCATACCGTCCGGAAACGAGACCAGCATCTACCGAAAACTGCCCAAGCGGAAGCGGTGGCGGCGGGCCGGAAATTTCCGCTGCGGTTTCGGACCACGGCGGCGCGGATCCGCGGCGCGCCCGTCCGAAAACGCCGCGAAAACGCCGCGTGTGTTTTCCACATCCGGACGCCGGGCTGTTGTTCGGGCTCTGAGGCGCGGGCCAGTATCGGTGCATGGACCTGCCTGCCCTGATTCTTAGCAGCGACCTCGCGCGTCTCGGCCGCGACTCGCGTGCGCTTGCCCGGCAAGCCGAGGCCGGGGAGCTCAGGCGCATCCGCCAGGGTGTGTATGTCCGGACCGAGGCCTGGGATGCACTGCAGCACTGGGAACGGTACCCGCTGCTGATCCATGCCGCGGCATCCACACTGCGGAGCCGGACCGTTTTCTGCTGGCAGTCGGCCGCCGCCCTTTCAGCCATCCCAGTGCTCGGAACGAGGCACCCAGTTCACGCGTGCACGTCCGACGCCGGCGGGGGCCGCTCAAGGGCGGGGGTGCGGCGGCACTTCGCCGATCCGCAATCCCTCCAGGTCGAGGAACACCAGGGCCTGCTGGTCACGGCCCGGGCCCGGACTGTGCTGGACCTGGCCGCCTTCGGATCCTTCGAACAGGCTGTGACAGCCGTCGACCACGTACTGCGGCCCGCACGCAATGGCCCGCCCGTGCTGAACCTGGAGTTGCTCGAAGCCGGCATCAGCGGAATCTACACGGCTGCCGCAACCCGCAGGATCGTCACCGCGCTTGAGTTCGGCGACCCGGCGTCGGGTTCTCCGGGGGAATCAGTGAGCCGGGCGATGATGCATCGGCTGGGATTCAAGGCGCCAGTGCTCCAGTACGAGATTCGGGATGCCCGGGGCCGTGTCGGCATCACGGACTTCGAGTGGCCGGAGGAGGGCCTGTCCGGCGAATTCGATGGCCTGGTGAAATACCGGGACGAGGCCTATCTGAAGGGGCGGACGTCGTCGGATGTTGTGATCGAGGAAAAGGTTCGTGAGGATCGGATTCGGGCCACCGGGCGACGGGTCATCCGATGGACCTGGTCGGAGCTCGCGAGCTTGGAGAGGTTCGCGGCTTTCCTCGATGCGAAAGGCGTCCCACGAATTCGCTACGGAAACGGACAGCCGCCACGTGGATCCACGTAGCGGCTGTCTGAAATCGGCGCGGAAATCGCGCGCCGCGGCGCGGACCTACTCCGCGATGTCGATGTGCGTCGGGTCGAGGACGCGGCGGAGGAATTCCTTGGTGCGGGCGTGGGCGGGGGCGCTGATGACCTTCTCGGCCGCGCCTTCCTCCACGACGACGCCGCCGTCCATGAAGACCACGCGGTCGGCGACTTCGCGGGCGAAGCCCATCTCGTGGGTCACCACCAGCATGGTCATGCCTTCCCGGGCCAGGTTGCGCATGACCGACAGGACGTCGCCCACGGTCTCCGGGTCCAGGGCCGAGGTGGGCTCGTCGAAGAGCATCAGCTCAGGGTCCATGCTCAGCGCGCGCGCGATGGCAACCCGCTGCTGCTGGCCGCCGGAGAGCTGGTCCGGGAAGCGGTCGGCCAGGTGTTCCAGGCCTACGCGCTCGAGGTTCTTCATGGCTGCGGCCGAGGCATCGGCCTGGCTGCGCTTGAGCACCTTGGTCTGCGCGATGGTGCAGTTCTGCAGCGCGCTGAGGTGCGGGAAGAGGTTGAACTGCTGGAAGACCATGCCCACCTTGCGGCGCATCCTGTCGATGTCCACATCCGGGTCGGTGGATTCAAAACCGCCGACGTGGATGGTGCCCTGGTTCGGCTGCTCCAGCAGGTTCACGCAGCGCAGCAGGGTGGACTTGCCCGAGCCCGAGGGCCCGATCAGGCACACGACCTCGCCGGGGGCAACCTCAAGGTCGATGCCCTTGAGGACCTCGTTGGAGCCGTAGGACTTCCGCAGGTCCTTGATGGAGACTCCGGCGGCGTGGACGGTGCCGCTGGGGCCGGGGGCGTTCTGTACGACGTCGTTCATGACTGTCCTGCCTATCGCTTCGTCCGCGCGGAGCGGCTTTCGAACTTCCGTGCCAAGAGGCTCAGCGGGATGGTGATCACCAAGTAGAAGGCGCCGGCGACCAGGAGCGGGGTCAGGCCCGCGCCGAGGCTGGAGATGCCGTCGCGGCCGAACTTCGTGAGCTCGTACTGCGAGGCGGTGAGGCCCAGCACGTAGATCAGCGAGGAGTCCTTGGTCAGCAGGATGACCTCGTTGGTCAGCGGCGGCAGGACGATCCGGAAGGCCTGCGGGATGACGATGGAGATCATGGCCCGCCACTGCGGCATGCCGAGTGACCGGGCGGCCTCCATCTGTCCTTTCGGCACGGCCTGCAGTCCGGCGCGCAGGGTTTCGGCGATGTAGGCCGCGGCCACCATGCCGAGCGAGACCATGGCCACCACGGTCACGTTCCAGGAGACACCGAAGGCCAGCGGCACGCCGTAGCCGAACGCGATGAACACCAGCAGGGCCGGGATGCCGCGGAAGAACTCGATGTAGCCTGTGGCCAGCCAGCGGTACAGCGGGAACGAGGAGAGCTTCATGAGGGCCAGCAGCAGGCCGCCGGTCAGGCCCACGATGAAGCCGAGGGTGGTGTAGATCAGGGTGTTCTTGAGGCCCACCAGGATGATGTCCGGGAACATCGGGCCGATCTTGGCGAAGTTGAAGACGCTCTTGCTGATGGTCTCCCAGTCCGTGGCCACGATCAGGGCGATCATGGCCACCACAAAGATTCCGGCCTGGACGTACAGGCTGACTCTGGCTCGTTGACGTGCGGTCATTGCCATGGTGTTCTCACATTCGTTTTGCGCAGTTGAGGCCCCGTACGGACTGTCGTTTCAGTGGTACGGGGCCTCAACTGTGTCGGTCTCAGGCCGGGGTGCTACTTGGCGGCTTCGCCGAACCAGGTGGTCTCGAACTTGGTCAGGGTGCCGTCGTCGGTGAGGCGCTTGAGCGTGCCGTTGACCTGGGTGGCCATCGCGGTGTTGCCCTTCTTGATGGCGATGCCGAGCTGTTCACCGGTGGTGAAGTTCTCCACGCGCTTGAACTTGGGGTCGTCCTTCACGGCGTAGGCGAGGACGGACTGGTTGCCCAGGGCGGCGTCAATGGTGCCGGCCTGCAGGGCCTGGACCAGGAGGCCGGTGTCCTCGAACTGCTGCGCGTCGAGGCCCTTTTCCTGGGCGAACTTGGCGCCGGTGGTGGCCTGCTGGACGCCGACCTTCTTGCCCTTGGCGCTGTCGAGGTTCGTGATCCCGGAATCCTCGCTGGCCACCAAGGTCAGGTCGTCGTCCATGTACGGGCTGGAGAAGTCCATGACCGACTTGCGGGTGTCCGTGATGGAGACGGAGGAGATGGAGATGTCGCACTGGGTCAGCGCGGTGCCGGTCTCGATAGCCTCGAAGGAGCTGTCCACAACGCTGAGTTCGGCCTTCATGTCCTTGGCCACCTCGGCGGCGATGTCCATGTCGAAGCCGACGATCTTGCCGTCCTTCTGGAATTCGAACGGCTCGTAGGGCACGTCCGAGCAGACGGTCAGCTTGCCAGCGTTGATGAGCTGGATGCCGCCTTCGGAGGTGGCTGCGGGGGTGGAGCTGCCGCCGCAGGCCGTGAGCGTGAGGGCGCCGACGGCGAGGATTGCGGCTGCCTTGGCGGCCACCTTGGCCGTGGCGAGGGACTTGAGCTGCATGGTTTTTTACCTCTTGTTGCAGGAGCAGACGTGACTTAGTCGGCTTATAGTGTAACGCCGAAAACGAGATGTGCATCACAGGAAACTTAGTTTCACTATTGGATAACTATTGTCGACACTAGTGCAAGCCCCCGCGGGCCCGAAGTGTCTCCTATCCCGGACTCTAGCTACTGATGCCCAGGGACTCCAGCATCGGCCGGAACTTCGCCCAGGTTTCGGCGAGCTCGGCTTCCGGCACGGAGCCCTCGACGACGCCGCAGCCGGCGTACAGCCGCACGGTTTCCGGGGACTCAATGACGGCGCCGCGCAGCGCGATGCCCCATTCCCCGTTGCCGGCCGCGTCGAGCCAGCCGACCGGACCGGCGTACGGCCCGCGGTCCAAGTGCTCCAGCTTGCGGATCAGCGCGCCCGCCACCGTGGTCGGTGTGCCGCAGACCGCCGCCGTGGGGTGCAGGGCATTGATCAGCGCGAGGCAGGTGGGCACATGGCCTTCGATTTCGGCCAGCTCCGCCTTCACATCCGAGGCGAGGTGCCAGACGTTGGGCAGCTCCAGGATGAACGGTTCGCTGTGCGCGTTCATCGCCTCCGAGAAAGGCGCCAGCTGCGTGGTCAGTGACTGGATGGCGATGTCGTGTTCGTGCCGCTGCTTTTCGGATCCGGCCAGCACGCGCTCGGCGAACTCCAGCGGCGAGCCGTCCATGCCGTCGGCGTCGCGGCGGTCCAGGGTGCCGGCCAGGACGCGGGCCTGCGCGGTGCGGCCCTCCACCTGAATCAGCATCTCCGGGGTGGCGCCCACCAGCCCGTCCACGCCGTAGGTCCAGCATTCGCGGTACCGGACCGCGAGCTGGCGGAGGATCTCGGCGGCGTTCACTCCGGCCGGAACGGTGGCCACGATGTCGCGGGCCAGCACCAGCTTCTCCAGCGCCCCGGTGCGGATCTCCGCCACGCCCGCGGCCACGGCGGCCATCCAGTCTTCTTCGCTCAGCGACCCGGTGTGCAGCGTCGCCCCGGCAGCCAGCGGCAGGGGACGCACGACGGCGCCGCCCGCCGGCGCGGGGACGGAACCGGCGGTGCCGTCCCCGGCGGGGCGGGTTGCCGACGTCGGGCTGGCAACCAGGGAGCGGTCCGTACCGCTCCCGCCGCCCAGCCAGCGGTCCAGCGCCGCGCGGGCGCCCGCTGCGGTGAGGTCGCCGTCGTCGAACGTCATCTGGGTGAGCCAGGCCTTGCCGTCACGCAGCCCGACGACGATTTCGGGCACGATCAGCCGCGACTCGTGCGCTGAGGCCTTGGAGAAGGCGAAGGAGCCGAAGGCGACGGGACCGGTGCCGGGCCAGTCGACGGGGTCGTCGATGTCGGCCTCGATGACCAGGTGGCGCCACCAGATGTCCGCCTCGAGGAAACGCTCGGGGCCCGTGGCCGTGAACCGGGCCACCTCGCCGAAGCCGACCAGGCCGGCTTCGCGGCGGGTCCAGCAGAGGAGGTCGTCCCGGACCAGAAACGACGGCAGCCCCCCGGGGAATGATTCTGCATCGAGGGGGACTGTCAAGGTTCGGAACGCGCTCGTCATAGTGACACCACACTACTCCCGCGCCGCCGGGGGCCCCGCTCAGGGCGTGGTTAGGGTGTGTGCTGATCATTTGAGACAATGTCAGGGTGAACCGAGCATCCTTGGATAAGCGTCCGGACGAAGTAGCCACGATGTTTGACGACGTCGCCCCCAAATACGACGTCGTCAACGATGTCCTGTCCATGGGGCAGACGCGCCGTTGGCGCAAGGTCGTGGTGGAAGCCATGGATGTGAAGCCCGGCCAGCGGGTGCTCGATCTCGCCGCCGGCACGGGTACCTCCAGCGAACCGTATGCCGATGCCGGCATAGATGTGATCGCCTGCGACTTCTCGCTGGGCATGCTCAAGGTCGGCAAGCGCCGCCGCCCCGACATCGACTTCATCGCCGGCGACGCCACGCGCCTGCCCTTCGCGGACAACACCTTCGATGCCAGCACCATCTCCTTCGGGCTGCGCAACGTCAACGAGCCGAAGAAGGCCCTGGCCGAGATGCTCCGGGTCACCAAGCCCGGCGGCAAGCTGGTCATCGCCGAGTTCTCCCAGCCCGTGGTGCCGCTGTGGCGCACCATGTACACCGAATACCTCATGCGCGCCCTGCCCGCGATCGCCGTCAAGGTCTCCTCCAACCCGGACGCCTACGTCTACCTCGCCGAGTCCATCCGCGCCTGGCCGGACCAGGACCACCTCGCGGCCTGGTTGCAGGAAGCCGGCTGGGACAACGTCTCCTACCGCAACCTCAGCGGCGGCATCGTCGCCGTGCACCGCGCCGTCAAGCCCGGCGCCGAGTCCGGCCCGTCCGCGGCCGCCGCGGCGCTGGCCGCCCACACCGGACCGGTGGCGAAGCTGCGCCGCAACATCGCCCGGCCCGCGCGTTAGTCCATCGCAGCCGTGAAAGTACTGATCGTCGGAGCAGGTCCGGCCGGATCCACTGCCGCCTACTACCTGGCGCAGGCGGGCATCGACGTCACGGTGCTGGAGAAAACCAGTTTCCCCCGCGAAAAGGTCTGCGGCGACGGCCTCACGCCCCGCGCCGTCCGCGAGATCCAGAAGCTTGGCCTGCCGCACCCCGAAAGTGACGGCTGGCGCCGCAACAAGGGCCTGCGCCTGCTGGCCGGCGGCCGCAGCATCGAACTTCCCTGGCCCGAGGTCTCCGACTTCCCGCAGTACGGCCTGATCCGTACCCGCCTGGGCTTCGACGAGGAGCTGGCCCTTCACGCCCGGTCCGCGGGTGCCGTCGTGCTGGAACGCCACAGCGTCACCGAGGCACTGCGCTCCGACGACGGCCGGGTCACCGGGGTCCGCGCCGCCCTGCTTGACGAATCCGGCCGCAAGACGGGGGAGAGCCGGGACTTCAGCGCCGACGTCGTCCTCGCCGCGGACGGGAACTCCACCCGCACCGCCGTGTCGCTTGGCATCCGGAAGCGCGACGACCGCCCGCTCGGCGTCGCCGTCCGCACCTACTTCACCTCACCGCGGCACGACGACGACTGGATGGAAGGCTGGCTGGAGCTCCCCGGCCGCGACGGAAAGCTGCTGCCCGGCTACGGCTGGGTGTTCGGCGTCGGCGACGGCACCTCCAACGTGGGCCTCGGCATCCTGAACTCGTCCAAGGAATTCGGCAAGCTGGACTACAAGCAGGTCCTGCGCGAATGGACCGCCGGCATGCCCGCCGACTGGGGCTTCACGCCGGAGAACCAGGTGGGCGAGATCCGCGGTGCCGCGCTGCCCATGGGCTTCAACCGCACCCCGCACTACTCGCCCGGGCTGATGCTGCTCGGCGACGCCGGCGGCATGGTCTCCCCGTTCAACGGCGAGGGCATCTCCTACGCGATGGAGTCCGCCCGTTTCGCGGCCGAGTTCATCATCGACGGCGCCGCGCGCTCGGCGTCCGCCGGGTGGACCGAGGACGACGCCGACGCGCACCTTTCGCGGTACGCGGACTACGTGCGGGACCAGTGGGGTTCGCACTTCACCCTGGGCCGGGCCTTCGCCGCGCTGATCGGCAAGCCGGCCGTGATGAAACTGGCCCTCCGGACGGGCATGCCCATCCCTGTCCTCATGCGGTTCGTGGTGCGGCTCCTGGCCAACCTGACCGACCCCGCGGCCAAGGGCTTCGAGGACCGCGTCATCCGGGTGCTGGAATCGCTGGTTCCCGCGACGTCCAACCAGGCCCAGCCCCGGACCCCGTCCAAGCAGGCTCCGCCCACTGAGGCACCGTCCAAGCAGGCACCGTCCAAGCAGGCTCCGTCCAAGCAGGCTCCGCCCACTCAGGCCCCGCCCCGCCAGGCCCCGCCCAAGCAGGACCCGCGCAACGACGCGTCGTCTCAGTCCGGGACCAACTCCGAGGTTTCCGCATCAAAAGTTAGGGTTAACCCGTGACCAACTCTGCAGACCAAAGCTGGACGCACGCCGGACACGGCCTGCCGAGCTCTGAGCCCAGCCTCAACACCACCGCCATCGCCACCGGATTGCAGCTGCCGGCAGGCTTTGCCGCGATCGCCGGTGACCCCGAACTCGGGCCCGCGATCACCACCAATCTGGCCCGCGTGGAGAAAAAGCTCCGCGAAGCCATTGCTAACTCCGATCCGCTAGCTGACGCGACGTCGCGCCACCTGGTGGAAGCCGGCGGCAAGCGCATCCGGCCGTTGTTGACCCTGCTCTGCGCCCACCTGGGCGACGCCTCCCGGCCCGCCGTGGTGCAGGCCGCCGTCGTCGTCGAACTGACCCACCTGGCGACGCTGTACCACGACGACGTGATGGACTCCGCGCCGTTCCGCCGCGGCGCCCCCACGGCGCACGAGGTCTGGGGCAACTCCGTTGCGGTCCTGACCGGCGACCTGATCTTTGCCCGCGCCTCGATCCTGGTTTCCGAGCTCGGTTCCCGCGCGCTCGGCATCCAGGCCCGCACCTTTGAGCGGCTCTGCCTCGGCCAGCTGCATGAAACCGTGGGCCCGCGCCCGGACGAGGACCCGGTGGAGCACTACCTCTCGGTCATCGCGGACAAGACGGGCTCGCTGGTGGCTGCCTCCGGCCAGCTCGGCGCGATCTTCTCCGGCGCCGACGAAGCATATGAGCCGATGCTGGTCGAGTACGGCGAAAAGGTGGGCGTGGCCTTCCAGCTCGCCGACGACGTCATTGACGTCACCGGCGTGAAGGTCAAGTCCGGCAAGTCCCCGGGCACCGACCTGCGCGAGGGTGTGCCGACGCTGCCCGTGCTGCTGCTGCGCAAGAAGGCCGAGAACGGCGACCAGTCCGCCGTCGAACTCCTGAAGCTCATCGACGGCGACCTGAGCTCCGACGAGGCCCTCGCCGCCGCCGTCGCCGGCCTGCGGGAACACCCCGTGACGGCGGAGTCCTGGGTGGTGGCCCGGGCCTGGGCCAACGAGGCCATTGCCGCCCTCGCGCCGCTGCCCGAAGGTGTGGTGAAGGACTCGCTGTCCAACTTCGCGCTGGCCGTGGTGGACCGCGCCAGCTGAGTTTGGCCCTGGGTTCGCCGGCTTAAACGGAATGGCCCCGGTTCCTGCAACGTTTCGAGTCACACGTTGCGTCGAACCGGGGCCATTTCTCCGTTCGCATCAGGTCCACCGGAGGCATTTGATGAACCCATGAATGAGCATATGACAGAAATGTCACGCTGTCTAGGGTGTCTGTAAATTCACTGTCACAGGCATTCCTGGCCTGCCCTGACGCCCCAGCGCGGGACCCCGCAGATGCGGCCAGGCGTTGCGGGGGCACTTTGAGCCGCCGCAGGCCCTTCCTCGGCCTAATTCCTCAGCATCGTCGCGTGAAAGTGCCCCTCGACCGTGCCCGGCTGCGCGTCCGGAGGCCACTGCCAGGCCATTCGCCCGCCGTTGCCCGGCACATCCCGCGGCTTCCGGCGTCGAAATGCCTTGTCGCCGGCTCATCCTGCGGCTTCCGGTGTCGAAATGCCCTGTGGCCGTGGTTTCTCTGACCTGGGCCGGGGGTTGTTTGGACGCACTGCAATCGAGGTTGGGCTGGGCTGGGCTGCACGAGGAGGCAGCGGCGCGGGGGCACTTTGCGGCGGTTTGGGCAGTTCCCAAGCTGAATCCCTGGCGTATCCGTGCGAAAGTGCCCCACGGCCGCCCGGGGTTGTCGGTCCGGGGTTATCCACATAGCGCAGCCGGGGCGGACTCGAAGTGCCGACGACAGGGCACATTGGCGGAATGGACGCAGCGACATATCTTGCTTCACGGAGCGGAACGGCCACCGCGGCTGATTTTTCCCGGGCCGGATTCAGCCGATACCGGATATCCGCAGCCGTGGCGGACGGCACCATAGTGCGGATCCGCCGCGGACAATACGGACTGCCGCAGGATTCCAGCGCATACCGGACCGCCCGCGAATTGAAGGGGCTGCTGACGTGCCTGTCGGCCGCTCCGGATTACGGGTTGTGGACGTTGGTGCCGGCCGAGTCCATGCACTTGAGTCTCGGGCATCGGGCAGCGCTGCCCGGCTCCGTGGCGCATGGCCGCTGCCGGCATCCCAAGCATCCGTGGCTACCCGTGGCCGGACTCGCAGATGTTTTGATTCACGCACTTCACTGTCTGCCGGAATTGGACGCCCTTGTGATGGTCCAGTGTGCGGTGGGCCGTGGGGACATCAGTCTGGCCTTCCTCCGGGGCAAGTTGAGGGGCAACCGCAACGGCCGCGCCAGGTCGGTGCTGGACATGGTCATTCCCCGGGCCGATTCGCTGCTGGAAGTTCTGGCCAACACCACGTTCCACCGGGCCGGTCTGCGAGTCCGACGGCACGTGGAGATCCCCGGGGTGGGCGAGGTGGACTTCCTCCTTGAGGGCATTCTCGTGGTGGAAACGGACGGCGAATCGCATTTGCAGCCACGGCAGGTCAAGAAGGACCGCGTGCGGAACAACGCGACCATGGTCGCAGGTTACCTGTTCCTCAGGTTCGGCTACGACTTCGTGGTGCATCACCCCGAGCGGATGATGGCGCAGGTTCTCGCGGTGCTGGAGCAGTGGCGTCAGGGCGCGTTTCAGCCTTGAAGGCGGGTTTCTGGGAGGCGGACCGCGGGGCGGCGGTAATCGGACGCGGCCGCCGTCGGGGGCTACTTTGAGGCAGTAAATGGGGATTTCCGGCCGGGGCGGCGGCGTGTCCGTGTCGAAGTGCCCCCGGACCGGCGGCGCCAACAAGGAAACGGACCGCGGGGCCAGGATCAGTGTCCCCGGACCGCCGTCGCCGGGATGTGGGTGGCGGGCGGGCCGGAAGCAGCGAGGGAGCTTAGTCCTCGTCCTCGTCGTTGAACGCCCACTCGAACATGTCGAAGACGAACTCGGAGAACGTGCCCTCTTCGCTCTTCCACTGGCCGCGGGCGTTGTTGCGGCGGTACACGATCGGGTCCGGGACGCTGAGGTCGCCGACCCGGAATCCCCAGGTGAACTGTTCTTCCTCGTCCTCGAGGAACATGAGGAAGCCTTCGTCATCAACTTCGAGCTCTTCGGGATCCCAGAAGTAGTGGTACGCCTCCATGATGTCCTCGCAGCCGCCGACCGCGAGATAGAACTCCCGCAGCACCAGCGGCACCTGGAACTGGTGCTCGGCGAGGGCTGCATCCAGCTCGTCGGCCGGGAGGCCATCCTCTTCCTGCCATTCGTCTTCGAGATACTTCGGAACAAGCGCGCGGAACTTCTCGAGGAACATGTCAGTCATGGGTCTTATCCTAGCTAATCCTTGGGCCCGCCATCCCCAGTGCCCAGGCCCAGCCGGTGCCAGCCGCGGACGGCCAGCGGAACGTACCATTTCCGCCGCCAGGCCGTGACGCGGAAGGCGAAAACGATGGCCGCGACGGCGCCTGCTGTGACCGCGTTAAAGGCGCCGGTGACGGACAGGACCGTGGTCAGGGCCGCCCCCGCAAACGCCGGCAGTGCGTAAATATCCCGCGGGTCGAACAGCTGCGGCACCTCATTGGCGGTGATGTCGCGCAGCAGGCCCCCGCCCACCGCCGTCGTGACCCCCAGCAGCACCGCCGCAATCGGGTTCATCCCGGCGTCCAGGGCCTTGAGGGTTCCGGTGATGCAGAAGAGCGCCAGGCCGCCGGCGTCGAACAGGATGAGCAGGGACGTGTAGCGCTGGACACTGGAGAACAGGAAGTACACCAGCACCGTGGCGAGCAGCGGCGGCGCCAGGTAGGCCGGGTTGGTGAAGGCAGCGGGCGGCCCGGCGTTGATGATGATGTCGCGGATCACGCCGCCGCCCAGGCTCACCACCGAGGCCAGCAGCAAGGAGCCGACGATGTCGAACTGCTTCCGTGCGGCGAGGAGGGACCCGGAGACCGCGAAGAAGAAGACACCAACCAGGTCCAGCCAGAGCAGAACGACGCTGAAGGAAAAAGTCATGGAGGGTCCCGGTCGGATAGCAAGGGGGCGGATGGGGCGGGTCCAAGGTTACGCTAACGGCTATGAATAGCCCCATCCTGATCGCCTGCGCCCACGGCACCTCGAGCACCGAGGGTGCCGCCGAAGTCAACGCCCTCCGGGCCGGGATCGCAGCGCTTCGGCCGGGACTCGACGTCCGCGAGGCCTACGTCGACGTCCAGGACCCCGAGCTGCCGGACGTCGTTGCGGGCCTGCCGGCGGGGGAGACCGCCGTCGTCGTCCCGCTCCTGCTCAGCGTCGGGTACCACGTGAAGGTGGACATCGCCCGGGCCGTCAAGAGCCGCCCGGACACCCGCGCCGCCGCCCCGCTGGGGCCTGACCCGCGGCTCGCGGCGCTGCTGGACCAGCGGCTCCGGGAGGCGGGCGTGACCGACAACGACGCCGTGATCCTCGCCGCGGCCGGGTCCTCCGACCCCACCGCCGCGCAGAATGTCGAGGCACTCACGGAGCAGCTGCGCGCGCTGCGGTCCAACCGGATCGTGGCCGCGTACGGTGCGTCCGCGAAGCCGTCAGTGCCCGAGGCTGTGGCCATGCTCCGCGAGGAGGCCGCGGGCGGCGCCGGCGCGGGGGAGTCGGCCGGGGCCGTGGACCTGGGCGGCCGCGTGGTCATCGCCGCCTACCTGCTGGCCCCGGGCTTCTTCCACGACCAGCTCGGCAAGGCCGGCGCGGACCTCGTCACGGCGGCCCTGCTGCCCTCGCCGGTGCTCGCCGAAATCGCGCTGGAACGGTACGACGCCGCCCTGGCGGCGGGAGCCTAAGCGCCCCGCACCAAGCACACCACCCGCGCCACTTCAAGGCTCGCCGACGCTTCGTGACGATTTGTTGCCCTAGGTGACCTCGCGTTTCCGGACCTTTGTGACGGCATTACGGCCCGCCCTACAGTCGATGCATGACTGATACAGCTCTAGCCGGAGCGTCCTCGGACCAGGCTGCCGCAGGCCGCGCCAAACGCCCCACCTCCCGCCCCGCCGCAAAGCCGCACGGGCAGTGGAAAGTGGACGGCACCGCGCCGCTGAACGCCAACGAAACCTGGAAGCAGGAAGACAACGGCCTCAACGTCCGCGAGCGTATCGAGTCCGTCTACTCCAAGCACGGCTTCGACTCGATCGACGGCACGGACCTCCACGGCCGCTTCCGCTGGTGGGGCCTCTACACCCAGCGCAAACCCGGGATCGACGGCGGCAAGACCGCCACGCTCGAGCCGCACGAGCTGGAAGACAAGTACTTCATGCTGCGCGTCAGGATCGACGGCGGCGCCCTCACCACCGAGCAGTTGCGCGTCATCGGCCAGATCTCCGTCGACTTCGCCCGCGACTCGGCCGACCTCACCGACCGCCAGAACATCCAGCTGCACTGGATCCGGGTCGAGGACGTGCCGGAAATCTGGCGCCGCCTCGAATCGGTGGACTTGTCCACCACCGAAGCCTGCGGCGACGTGCCCCGCGTCATCCTCGGCTCGCCGGTCGCCGGCATCGCCAAGGACGAGATCATCGACCCGACGCCGCTGATCCACGAGCTCGCCGAGCGGTTCATCGGCGACCCGGAGCTGGCCAACCTGCCGCGCAAGTTCAAGACCGCCATCACCGGCCACCCCAGCCAGGACGTGGTCCACGAGATCAACGACGTCGCGCTGGTGGGCCTGGTCCACCCCGAGCTCGGCATCGGCTACGACCTCTGGGTGGGCGGGGCGCTCTCCACGAACCCGATGCTGGGCAAGCGCCTCGGCGCCTTCGTCCGCCCGGACCAGGCCGCCGACGTCTGGCTCGGCGTCACCAGCATCTTCCGCGACTACGGCTACCGGCGCATGCGCACCAAGGCCCGGCTGAAGTTCCTGCTGGCCGACTGGGGACCGGTGAAGTTCCGCCAGGTCCTCGAGGACGAATACCTCGGCTACAAGCTCGACGACGGCCCGGCCGCCCCGAAGCCCTCCACCCCGGGCGACCACATCGGCGTGCACGAGCAGAAGGACGGCAGGTTCTTCATCGGCGCCACCCCGCTGGCCGGACGGCTCTCCGGCGGCCAGCTCGTAAAGCTCGCCGACACCCTGGAGGCCCGCGGCTCGCAGCGGCTGCGCACCACCCCGCACCAGAAACTCGTCGTCCTCGACGTGCCCAAGGACCAGGTGGAACCGCTCGTCGCCGAACTCGACGCCCTGGGCCTCTCCGCCCGCCCGTCCGTGTTCCGCCGCGGCACCATCGCCTGCACCGGGATCGAATACTGCAAGCTCGCCATCGTCGAAACCAAGGTCACGGCCGCCACCGCCGTCGCCGAGCTCGAACGCCGCCTCGCCGACCTCGTCGAGACCCGGCAGCTCCCGCAGGCCCTGTCGCTGCACATCAACGGCTGCCCCAACTCCTGCGCCCGGATCCAGACGGCGGACATCGGCCTCAAGGGCATGATGCTTCCCACGCCCGACGGCGACCCCACCCCGGGTTTCCAGGTCCACCTCGGCGGCGGGCTGGCTTCGGACAGCCGCGAGGAAGCCGGCCTCGGACGCACGGTCCGCGGCCTCAAGGTCACGGCCGGGGAACTGCCCGATTACGTGGAGCGCGTGGTAAGGAAGTTCGTCGCCGACCACACCGAGGGCCAGACCTTCGCCGAGTGGGCCTTCGCGGCCGATGAGGGTGATCTGCAGTGAGCACCGTCCTCCGCACCCACGACGAGCTGAAGGTCATCGCCGAATCCGGCGCCGCCGAGCTCGGCTGGGACGCCCCGGCCCGCGAGGTGATCGCCTGGGTGGCGCGCAACTTCGAGCTGCCCGCGGTCGCCGTCGCCTGCTCCATGGCCGACGCCGTCCTCCCGGCGCTCGTCGCGGACCAGCTTCCCGGCGTCGACGTGCTCTTCCTGGAGACCGGCTACCACTTCCCGGAAACCTACGCGACGCGCAACGAGGTCGCGGCGAGCCTGCGCGTCAACGTCGTGGACGTGCTGCCGGAGAACACCGTGGAGCAGCAGGACCGGCTGCTCGGCAAGGACCTCTTCGCCCGCGACGCCGCGCAGTGCTGCGCGCTGCGCAAAGTGGCCCCGCTGCGCCGAACGCTGGCCGGCTACGAACTCTGGTTCACCGGCGTCCGCCGTGACGAGGCCCCCACCCGGACCAACACCCCGCTGATCACGTGGGACGAAACCAACGGCCTGGTCAAGGTCAACCCGGTCGCGGCGTGGAGCTTCGACCAGCTGGTGCAGTACTCCGACGACAACCTCCTCCCCGTCAACCCGCTGCTTTCACAGGGCTACCCGTCCATTGGCTGCCAGCCCTGCACCCGCAAGGTGGCGCCCGGCGACGACCCCCGCGCCGGACGCTGGGCAGGAACCGACAAGACAGAATGCGGACTACACGTATGAGCATCAAAACCACCAACGAGGACCTGGAGCTTTCCGTGCTGGATCTTGACGCTGATTCTCCGAAAGCGGCGCATCGCGCGAGCGAGGAACGAGCGAGTGTGTCTAAGCCGCGTGGAGAAGCAGTGGCAAGGCTCTCCAGCCTGGACACGCTCGAGTCCGAGGCGATCCATATCATCCGCGAGGTCGTGGCGGAGTTTGAGAAGCCTGCGCTGCTGTTCTCCGGCGGCAAGGATTCCGTGGTGATGCTGCATCTGGCCACCAAGGCGTTCTGGCCGGGCAAGGTGCCGTTCCCCGTGCTGCACGTGGACACCGGACACAACTTCCCCGAGGTCATCGAGTTCCGCGACCGGACCGTGGAGAGGCTGGGGCTCAAGCTCGTCGTCGGCAGTGTCCAGGAGTTCATCGACTCCGGCGAGCTGGCCGAGCGCGCCGACGGCACCCGCAACCCGCTGCAGACCGTCCCGTTGCTGGACGCGATCCAGCGCAACAAGTTCGACGCCGTCTTCGGCGGCGGCCGCCGCGACGAGGACAAGGCCCGGGCCAAGGAACGCATCCTGAGCCTGCGCGACGAGTTCGGCCAGTGGGACCCGCGCAACCAGCGGCCCGAGCTGTGGAACCTGTACAACGGCCGGCACACCGTGGGCCAGCACGTCCGCGCGTTCCCGATCAGCAACTGGACCGAGCTCGACGTCTGGCGCTACATCGAGCGCGAAAACATCGACCTGCCGGGCCTTTACTACGCCCACGACCGCGAGGTCTTTGCCCGCGACGGCATGTGGCGCGCGGTGGGCGAGGTCTCCCAGCCCCGCGACACCGAGCAGGTCATCACCAAGACCGTCCGCTACCGGACCGTCGGGGACATGTCCTGCACCGGCGCCGTGGAATCGGCCGCCGCCACCGTGCGCGACGTCGTGATCGAAGTTGCCGCCTCCACCATCACCGAACGTGGTGCCACCCGGGCGGATGACCGCATCTCCGAGGCCGCCATGGAAGACCGCAAGAAGGATGGCTATTTCTAATGAGCACCGAAATCGACACCGCCCGCGCGGCCGCCCTGCTTGACGAGGCGCCGCTCGCGCACGCTTCGCTGTTCCGCTTCGCCACCGCCGGATCGGTCGACGACGGGAAGTCCACCCTCGTGGGCCGGCTCCTGCACGACTCCAAGGCGATCCTCGCCGACCAGCTCGACGCCGTCGCCCGCACGTCCGCGGACCGCGGCTTCGGTGGGACCGGCGCGGCGGGTGTCCAGGCGATTGACCTGGCCCTCCTGACCGACGGCCTGCGCGCCGAGCGGGAACAGGGCATCACCATCGACGTCGCCTACCGCTACTTCGCCACGGACCGCCGCAGCTTCATCCTCGCGGACTGCCCAGGCCACGTGCAGTACACCAAGAACACGGTGACCGGCGCGTCCACCGCGGATGCCGTCGTCGTGCTCATCGACGCCCGCAAGGGTGTCCTCGAGCAGACCCGCCGGCACCTGTCCGTGCTGCAGCTGCTGCGCGTGGCGCACGTGATCGTCGCCGTGAACAAGATCGACCTGGTGGACTTCAGCGAGGCCGTGTTCCGCGAGATCGAGGCCGACGTGCAGAAGGTGGGCCGCGAGCTGGGACTTGGCGCCGATGGCATCACCGACTTGCAGGTCATTCCGGTGTCCGCGCTCGACGGCGACAACGTCGTGGACCGCTCGGACCGCACACCCTGGTACGACGGCCCGGCCCTGCTCGAGGTCCTGGAGACGCTGCCGGCCGCCGACGAACTCGAAAGCCACCTGGAGAGCTTCCGCTTCCCGGTGCAGCTCGTGATCCGGCCGCAGGGCGCGCTGGCTCCCGACGCCGTCGCCGGCGGGCTCGACGTCGAAGGCTACCGCGACTACCGCGCCTACGCCGGCCAGATCACCGAGGGCTCCGTGAAACTGGGGGACAAGGTCAGCGTCCTTACCCCGGGCCAGGCGCCGCGCACCACCACGGTGACCGGAATCGACTTCGCGGGACGGCGGCTCACCGAGGCCGTGGCCCCGCAGTCCGTGGCCCTGCGCCTGGCGGATGAGTTCGACGTCGCCCGCGGTGACACGATCGCCGCGGCCGGCACTATCCGGGAAGCCTCGGCCGACCTGTACGCCGCTCTGTGCTGGCTCTCCCCGAAACCGCTCCGCGAGGGCGCGAAGGTCTTGGTCAAGCACGGCACGCGCACGGTCCAGGCGCTGGTCCGGAATGTGACCGGGAAGCTGGACCTCGCCAACTTCCAGCTCGAGGCCACCACCACGCTGGAGCTCAACGACATTGGGCATGCCCAGTTGCGGCTCGCCGCGCCGCTGCCGCTGGAGAACTACCTGCACCACCGCCGCACTGGGGCGTTCCTGGTGATCGATCCGCTGGACGGCAACACCCTCGCCGCCGGCCTCGTCAAGGACCACCCCGGCGACCACGAGGACGAGCGCTACTCGATCTGAGGCTGCTGCGGAGGGCCCCCGGCCCGAACCGACCTGCCCCGCATTACCGGTGTTGTTCCACGCCAGTAGTGCGGGGCAGAGCCGTTTCCGGGCGGATCCCGGGAGCTGGGACTCCTACCCGGCGCACTGACCTCGGTCGCCGGTCGGCGGTCGCCGCGGACAGGCCGGCTCCACGCTGCGCAAATGATCCCGCGCTGCGCCGACTATCCTGGGCCGCGCCATGGGTTCTGCGACCCGCAAAGGCGCTGTCGAGGCCGGAATACGGGAGCGCCCGCGTCATTGCGCGTCGCGAGGAAATCTGCGCCGCGGACGCCGCGGTCCTGGGGCCTTGCCACCCGGCCTCCCGGACCGGGATCATCGTTCTGGGAGGCGCCGTGGAAGTCATCAACAGCCGGCTTTTCAGCTGGGCGTCGATCCTCGACGACGCGACCCGCCAGCAGGCCCTGGCCACCGCGCAGCTGTCCATCATCTGGCCGCATCTGGCGCTGATGCCGGACGCCCACCTGGGCCTGGGCGCCACCGTGGGATCCGTCATTCCCACGCTGGGCGCCGTCATCCCGGCGGCCGTGGGCGTGGACATCGGCTGCGGCATGATCGCCGTCCGCACGCAGTTTGCCGTGAAGGACCTGCCCAAGGACCGAAAACCGCTGCGGGAGGGCATCGAGCACGCCGTTCCGCTGTCCGCCGGCCACTTCAACCACAGGATCAGCGCCACCGCCGCACCCCGCATTGACCAATTGCGGCGCATGGCGGCCAAGGCGCGGTTCGACCCCGGCCAGTACGCCGCGAACTGGACACTGCAGCTGGGGTCGCTGGGCTCGGGCAATCACTTCATCGAGGTGTGCGCGGATGAGACGGACGCCGTCTGGCTGTTCCTGCACTCCGGCTCCCGCGGCGTCGGCAACAAACTCGCGCAGCGGCACATCGGCGAGGCCCGCAGCGCGGTCCGGAGCGGGCAGATCGTGGTGCCGCACCCGGATCTGGCCTACCTCAGGGAAGGCACGCCCGAATTCGACCGGTATATCCGGGAGCTCCGCTGGGCCCAGCACTTCGCCCTGCTGAACCGCGAGGAGATGATGGACCGGGTGGTCCGGCAGTTCGAATCCTGGGCCGGCGGCTCCGTCCGCGAGGCCGAGCGGATCAACTGCCACCACAACTTCACCGCCAAGGAATGGCATTACGGCAAGTCCGTCTGGGTCTCGCGCAAGGGCGCGATCCGGGCCGAGGCGGGCGACCCCGGGCTGATTCCCGGCTCCATGGGCACCGCGTCCTACGTCGTCGTCGGGCTGGGGAACAAAGAGTCCCTGAACTCCTCCCCGCACGGCGCCGGGCGGGAATACTCCAGGCACGCGGCGCAGAAGACCTTCACCCTGACCCAGCTGAAGGCCGCCATGCAGGGCATCGAATTCCGTCCCAGCAAGGCCTTCATCGACGAGATCCCGGCGGCGTACAAACCCATCGACACGGTGATGCGCGACTCCGCGGACCTTGTCAAGATCCGGCACAAGCTCCGGCAGCTCGTCAACGTAAAAGGCGATTAAAGCGCAATAAATCCGCTGTAAAGCCCGGATGGCGGTCCCGCATATGACGCCGCATGAACCCGCGTGACCCCGGGTTTCCGGACCGTTGAACCGTGTTCCCCGCAGTCCCTATGGTGAAGCAATGACAACCACGGAACTGCTTCCCCCTGGCCCCGCCGGCCGGGTACCCCGGGGGCGATGTCGCCGGCGCTGACCACCCGCCCGGCCTCCCCGCACCCCAGGAACAGGACTTCCCGCATGTCATACCCATCGGAACACCCCACCCCCGGCCAGCACCCCGGAACCACCCGGATCGTCGCCGGCGAATCGGCCAAGCCCAAGCGCAGGCGCTCACTGGAGATCAGCCTGGCTGTCGGCCTGGTGCTGCTGATCGGAGCCGGCGCCGCCGTCGCGTCGCTGAACCGCACCAATGACGCCGCCGCCGCTGCGCCCGCGGCGACCCCGGCTGCCGAACTCAGGCTCGGCTACTTCGGCAACATCACCCACGCCCCGGCTCTGATCGGCACCAGCCGGGGGCTGATCGCGAAGAGCCTCGGCGAAACCAGGCTCAGCACGCAGGTGTTCAACGCCGGCCCGGCCGCGATCGAGGCGCTCAACGCCGGGGCCATCGACGCCACCTACATCGGCCCGAACCCGGCCATCAACTCCTATGTCAAGAGCAAGGGCGAATCGATCAGCATCATCGCCGGCGCCGCGTCCGGCGGGGCGCAGCTGGTGGTCAAACCCGAGATTAACTCGGCCGCGGATCTGGCGGGCAAGAAGCTCGCGACGCCGCAGCTTGGCGGCACGCAGGACGTGGCCCTCCGCGCCTGGCTTGGCCAGCAGGGCTACCAGACCAGCACCGACGGCAGCGGTGACGTCGCCATCAACCCCACCGAGAACGCCCAGACCCTGAAACTGTTCCAGGACGGAAAGCTCGACGGCGCGTGGCTCCCGGAGCCCTGGGCCTCCCGCCTGGTGCTCCAGGCCGGGGCGAAGGTCCTGGTCGACGAGAAGGACCTGTGGGAGAAGGGTGACTTCATCACCACCGTGCTGATCGTCAACAAGAACTTCGCCGCCGAGCACCCGGAGACGGTCAAGGCGCTGCTGAAGGGCCACGTCGAATCCGTGGACTGGCTCAACGCGGCCCCCGCGGCCGAGAAGTCCTCGGTCCTCAACGCCGCGCTCAAGGACTCCGCCGGCGCAGCCCTGCCCGCCGACGTGGTTGACCGGTCGCTCCAGAACATCGCCTTCACCGTCGACCCGCTCGCCGGAACGTACCAGCAGCTGCTCCAGGACGGGGTCGACGCCGGCACCACCAAACAGGCCGACATCACCGGCATCTTCGATCTCACGGCCCTGAACAGCGTCCTCGGCGAGGGCACCACGGGCACGAAGATCTCAGCGCAGGGACTGGGCAAGGACTAGCCGGTCCCTCCCCCAGCCCGCCAACAGAAGTAAGGACGTGACCATGCCAGTCGTACTGGAAAACCTGGGCAAGCGCTTCGGCGACGGCGCCCCGGTGCTGGACGACGTCAACGCCACCATCGGGCAGGGCGAGTTCGTCGCCCTGCTCGGTGCGTCAGGCTGCGGCAAGTCCACCCTGCTGAACATCATGGCGGGACTGGAGGCGCCGACGTCGGGCGCCCTGGAAGTGCCGAGCGACGGCGCCGCGTTCATGTTCCAGGACGCGGCGCTGTTCCCCTGGCTGACCGCGCGGGAGAACATCGAGCTGGCCCTGAAGCTGCGCGGCGTCGGCAAGTCCGAGCGCCGGGTCAAGGCGGGGGAGCTGCTGGACCTCGTGCACCTGGGCGGCGCGGGGGACAAGCGCCCGCACGAGCTTTCCGGCGGGATGCGCCAGCGCGTGGCCCTGGCCCGTTCGCTGGCCCAGGATCGGCAGCTGCTCCTGATGGACGAACCGTTTGCGGCTTTGGACGCGATCACGCGCGACCTGCTGCACGACGAGCTGGAGCGGATCTGGAAGGAAACCGGCCGCACCATCGTTTTTGTCACCCACAACGTCCGCGAGGCCGTCCGGCTGGGCCAGCGCGTGCTGCTGCTCTCCTCCCGGCCCGGCCGCGTGGTGCGGGAATGGCACGTCAGCGAAGAGCACCGCACCGATGCCGGACTGGCCGGCCAGCTCACCGGCGAAATCACCGCCCGGCTACGCGAGGAGATCCGCCGCCATGCCAAGTAAACCAACGTCACTGGTGGAGCCCGCCGAAACCCGCCACGTCACCGCGGCCCTGACCCGGTCCTCCACCGGCCCGGCCGACCTGCGCGAACTCGAGGCAGGGCTGGATTCGCTGCAGTCCGACGCCGTCCGCAAGGCCCGCGTCGACTGGAGCCGGGTCCTGCTGCCGGTTGCCGCGCTCGCCGTGCTGGTCCTCATCTGGCAGCTGTACGTGTCCCTGGGCTTCAAGCGGCAGGACCTGGTGCCCGGGCCGCTGGATGTGCTGGGGCAGCTGGGAACGCTGTGGGCCGACGGGAAGCTGCAGGAAGCGGTGTGGACCTCGCTGCAGCGCGGGCTCGTCGGGTTCCTGATCAGCGTGGCCATCGCGACCCCGGTCGGGCTCGTGCTTGCTCAGGTGGCGCCGCTGCGCCGCGCCTTCGGCCCGCTCATCTCCGGCCTGCAGGTGCTGCCCTCCGTGGCATGGGTGCCCGCGGCCATCATCTGGTTCGGCCTCACCGACGCCACCGTGTACTTCGTGGTGTTCATGGGCGCCATCCCCTCGATCATCAACGGGCTCATCTCCGGCGTGGACCAGATCCCGCCGCAGTACCGCAGCGTCGGGAAAGTCCTGGGCGCGTCCCGGCTCCAGCTGGCCCTGCAGATCATCCTCCCGGCCGCGCTGCCCGGGTACCTGGGCGGACTCAAGCAGGGCTGGGCCTTCTCCTGGCGCTCGCTGATGGCCGCGGAAATCATCGCCGTCGGCGGCACCATCGGCTTCGGCCTGGGCTCGCTGCTGGACCAGGGCCGCGTGCTGTCCGACATGACGGTGGTGATGGCGGCGATCCTGCTGATCCTCGCCGTCGGCATCCTGATCGAACTGCTGGTGTTCGCCCCGATCGAAAAGCGACTGCTCCGCCGTCGTGGCCTCCTCGCCGGCAGCACCCGCTAGGCACCCCAGCACCACCGTCTCCCAGCAACGCGGGGTCAGATACGGCCGATAAACCACTGGTTTATGGGCTGTAACTGACCCTGCGTTGCAGTTGTGTGGCGTGATATACGGGCCTACACTCGCGGCTATAGGCCGCTTTCCGGCCGATCCAGCCCAAATCTGAGGAGACAGCCGTGGCGCCAAAATACGGAGTGCTGGCACTGGTCGAAGCCAAACCGGGGAAGGAACAGGACGTCTGGGACTTCCTCAATGGGGGCCGGGAGATCGTTCTGACGGAGCCCGGCACCCGGACCTGGTACGCCTTCCGGGTCAGCGAGAACACCTTTGGCATCTTTGACACCTTTGACACCGAGGAGGACCGGCAGGCCCATCTCGACGGCGCCATCCCCGCAGCCCTCGGCCAGCACGGGCCCGAGCTGCTGGCCAAGGACCCCGACATCAAATTGATCGAGCTCATCGCGGTGAAATAGGCGCATGGCCGCCACGCCGCCTGGCAACTCGCCTGCCGCGCGGGGGCACATTGGCACGGACACCCCGTCATTGGAGCCCGAACTGGCTGCTCCGGCCGTCAAAGTGCCCCCGGACGGCGGAGGGGTTGCCGCGCCAACCCGTCCCCCGTCCGCGGCCCGGTTCCTGGAACGGCTCGAAGCCCTGCGCTCGGACGAGGAGCAGGCCAAATACCGCCGCTACTTCAAGACCGGCCCGGGGGAGTACGCCGAGGGTGACTTCTTCACGGGCGTCCGCATGGGCGTGGTCTTCGAGCTGGCCAAGGAATTCGCCGGCATGGAACTGCCGGACGTGGAGGCCCTGTTGGAGCAGGACATCCATGAGGCACGGGCCGGGGCGGTCAAGATCATGGCGCTGCAGGCCTCGTCGAAGAAGACCCCCGAGTGCCGTCGTCGGGAACTCTTTGAGCTCTACCTGCGTCGGCACGACCGCATCAACAACTGGGACCTCGTCGACCTGGGCGCCCCGCGGGTGGTCGGCGGCTGGCTCCGGGACAAGCCGCGGGACGTCCTGTATGACCTCGCGCGCTCGCCGGACCTGTGGGAGCGCCGCACCGCCATCGTGGCCACGTCCTGGTTCCTGCGCGACGGCGAGCAGGACGACACCTACGCGATCGCCGAACTCCTCCTCGGCGACTCCGAAGACCTCATCCACAAGGCCGTGGGCGGCTGGCTCCGCGACGCCGGGCGCAGTGACCGGCAGCGGCTCCTGCAGTTTCTGGACACCCATGCCCCCACGATGCC
This sequence comes from Pseudarthrobacter sp. PvP090, assembly GCF_040547365.1. Lineage (NCBI taxonomy): Bacteria > Bacillati > Actinomycetota > Actinomycetes > Micrococcales > Micrococcaceae > Pseudarthrobacter > Pseudarthrobacter sp. PvP090. The sequence goes on along the minus strand of NZ_JBEPPO010000001.1, from coordinate 320,554 downwards.
GCGGGTGGCCCTGCGCTACGCGATCGAGCATCTGGACCAGGCCCAGCGGCAGGATTATCTCGCCCGGAGGTCTGCCGAGCGGGGGCACATTGGCACGGACACGCCGGCATTTGAGCCCGAAGCCTCCGCTGCGGCCGGCAAAGGGCCCCCGGACCGCTGACGGGCTGCCCCGGGGGCCTCCGGAACCCAGACAACTATGTGACGTGGCGTTACCCCGCGTGAACGGGTGTTTCCGAACCGTTGTTCCGCCCCGTGACGCCGCCCTATCGTCGATGCATGGCAATTCAGGACATTTACCCCACGGCGCTGCGCCTCCTCGGCCGCCCCGTGCTGGTCGTCGGCGGCGGCCCGGTCGCCGCACGCCGCGCCAAGGGACTGCTCGACGCCGGGGCCCGCGTCACCGTCGTCGCGCCCCTTGCCTGCCCGGCGCTGACCGGCCTCGCCGACGCCGGCCTCCTTGCCTGGGAGCCGCGCACCTACCGCACGGCCGACGTCGACGGCGTCTGGTTCGTCCAGACCGCGACCGGCGACTCCGCCGTGGACGCGGAGGTGGCGGCCGACGCCGAGGCGCAGCGCATCTGGTGCGTCAACGCCTCCGACCACGAGGCCTCCGCCGCCTGGACGCCCGCCGTCGCCGTCGTCGATGACGTCAAGATCGCCGTGAACGCCGGGGGAGACCCGCGCCGCGCCATGGCCCTGCGGGACGCCGTCGCCACCGCCCTGGAAACCGGGGACCTGCCGCTGCGCCGGCAACGCGCAACTTCAACCCCCGGCACCGTGGCCCTCGTCGGCGGCGGACCCGGGGACACCGGGCTCATCACCGTCCGCGGCCGGCGGCTCCTGGGCCAGGCCGACGTCGTCGTCGCGGACCGCCTGGGCCCGCGCGAGCTCCTCAGCGAACTGGCGCCCGACGTCCGCGTGATCGAGGTCGGCAAGACCCCCGGCCACCACCCCGTCCCGCAGTCCGAGATCAACCGGATCCTCGTCGACGAGGCCCTGCAGGGGCACCGCGTGGTCCGGCTCAAGGGCGGCGACCCGTACGTGCTGGGCCGCGGCGGCGAGGAAGCCGAGTTCTGCCGGCAGCACGGCGTCGAGGTCGAAGTGGTTTCCGGCGTCACCTCCGCCATCTCGGTCCCGGCCGCGGCCGGCATCCCGGTCACGCACCGCGGCCTGGCCAAGGGCTTCAGCGTCGTCACCGGCCACGAGGAGCTTGCCGAAGTCCCCGCCAGGGCCGACCACACCGTGATCCTGCTCATGGGCGTGGGCCAGCTGCGCGATTCCGCGGCCTCGCTGGGACGCGCCGGTTTGCCAGCGGAGACGCCTGTTGGCATCGTAGAGAATGGTTATCTGCCGAACCAGCGGGTGACCATCGGAACGCTCGGGACCATCGCGGACCAGGCGGAGGCCGCAGGCGTCGCGAACCCCGCCGTGATCGTGATCGGTGACGTGGTCCGCGTCAGCCCGTTCGCGCCGTCGCACTTCAGGACCGCGGACTACAGCACCACCACCCCGAACGCCCCCCGCACGCCCCGGACAAGCACCACCAGCACCACCAAGACCGCCAGCACCACCGAAATCCCCAAAACCCGCGTACTGACCCCCTAAGCCCCGTCGATTGCTCCATAACTGCCGTTATCAGGCCCCAAAAGGGCAGTTGTGGAGCAACGGATGCAGAAGAACAAAGGAACACAGCCGTGTCAACGAACACCCCTGTAGGAACTGCTGCCCGCCCGCTGCGCATCGCCGTCGTCGGCTCCGGACCCGCCGGTGTGTACGCCGCGGACATCCTGACCAAGAGCGAGGCCGTCAAGAGCGGCGAGCTCACGGTCAGCATCGACCTCTTCGACCGCTACCCGGCGCCCTACGGGCTGATCCGCTATGGCGTGGCCCCGGACCACCCTCGCATCAAGGGCATCGTCAACGCCCTGCACAAGGTTCTGGACCGGGGGGACATCCGGTTCTTCGGCAACGTCGACTACGGCACGGACCTGACCCTTGAGGACCTCCGCACCCACTACGACGCCGTCATCTTCGCCACCGGCGCCATCAAGGACGCTGACCTGAACATCCCCGGGATCGAACTCGAGGGCTCCTACGGCGGCGCGGACTTCGTCTCCTGGTACGACGGCCACCCGGACGTCTCCCGCGAATGGCCCCTGGACGCCAAGGAAATCGCCGTGATCGGCAACGGCAACGTGGCCCTGGACGTCGCCCGGATGCTCTCCAAGCACGCCGACGACCTCCTGGTCTCCGAAATCCCGGACAACGTCTACGCCGGCCTCAAGTCCTCGCCCGTCACCGACGTGCACGTCTTCGGCCGCCGCGGCCCCGCCCAGGTGAAGTTCACCCCGCTGGAGCTGCGCGAGCTGTCCCACTCCAAGGACGTGGACATCATCCTGTACGCCGAGGACTTCGAGTTCGACGCCGAATCGGACCGGCAGATCCAGAGCAACAACCAGACCAAGACCATGGTGGGCACGCTCACCAACTGGATCGCCGAGCAGCCCGAGGACCTCTCCGAGCTCACGGCCTCCCGCCGCCTGCACCTGCACTTCCTGCACAGCCCGGTGGAGGTGTACGACGACGCCGAGGCCCCCGGCCGCGTCGCCGGCATCAAGTTCGAGCGCACCGAACTGGACGGCACGGGCAACGCCCGCGGCACCGGCGAGGTCGTCGACTACCCGGTCCAGGCCGTGTACCGCGCCATCGGCTACTTCGGCTCGTCGCTGCCCGAGGTCGAGTTCGACCACAGCAAGGGTGTTGTGCCGAACGACGGCGGCCGCGTCCTGGACGCGTCCGGCGCCCACGTGCCGGGCATCTACGCCACCGGCTGGATCAAGCGCGGCCCGGTCGGCCTGATCGGGCACACCAAGGGCGACGCCCTGGAAACCGTGACCTACCTGCTCGAGGACCGCGCCAACCTGCCGCTCGCCGCGGCACCCGCCCCGGGCGCCGTCGTCGAACTGCTGGAGAACCGCGGCGTGCAGTACACCAGCTGGGAAGGCTGGCTGGCCCTGGACGCGCACGAGCGGTCCCTCGGCGAGAAGGCCAGCGCCGGCGCCGACAGCATCGTCCGGGAACGCATCAAGGTGGTCCCGCGCGAGGACATGGTGGAAATCTCCCGCGGCGGGGTGGCCGCGGAGGTATAAATGCGCGGTAGTCAGTAGGCTTACCGTCATGGATGAACATCGCACGCCAGGGACCGGCCGGTGAGGCTCCGGCGGAGCAACGCGTCCGGCCGCGGCTACCGTCGGGTCGCGGCCGGGACCGGCTTCAGCTACAAGGACCTGGACGGCTCCACCCTGCCGCCGGGGCCGGTGCGTGACCGGCTGGAGAGCATCGGCATCCCGCCGGCGTGGACGGACGTCTGGATTGCACCCTACGACAACGGGCACATCCAGGCCACCGGGCTCGACGCCGTCGGCCGGCGCCAGTACATCTACCACCCGGGCTGGCGCGAGAAGAAGGACCGGCTCAAGTTCGACCGTTCACTCCAGCTCGCCGAAACGCTGCCCGCCGCGCGCCGGCTCGTCACCATGGACCTGCGCTCCGAGGGCCTCACCCGGGAGCGGGTGCTGGCCGCCGCCTTCAGGATGCTGGACAGCGGCTCGCTCCGGGTCGGCTCCGAGCGGTACACGAATGAAAACGGCAGCCACGGCCTCGCCACGCTGCTCTGCGCCCATGTCAGCGTGCGCAAGGACGAGCTCCGGCTCAGCTTCCCCGCCAAGAGCGGCAAGAACTGGGAATCGCGGATCCACGACGCCGACCTGGCCGCCGTCGTGCGCCAGCTCAAGCGCCGCGGCGGCAACGCCCGCCTGCTGGCCTACAAAGACGGCCGGAGCTGGCACCCGGTGACCAGCTCGGACATCAACGACTACGTCAAGGAGCGCACCGGGCAGGACTTCACCGCCAAGGACTTCCGCACCCTCCGCGGGACGGTGGCCGCCGCGGCCAGCCTGGCGAAGAGCGGTCCGCAGCCCAAGGTCTCCGCCCGGAAGAGGGCGGTGAGCCGCGCCATGTTGGACGCGTCCGACGTCCTGGGCAACACGCCGTCGATCGCGCGGAAGAGCTATGTGGATCCGCGGGTCCTGGACCACTTCGCCGCGGGGGAGACCATCGACCCGAAGCGGCTGGACTCCGCCGAATCCGAGATCCGCGCCCTGCTGTACCAAGAGGGCGACGTCGTTCCGCTGCGGAAGGCCGCGGGGTAGCTGCCGGCGGGGCTGCGTCCGCAGGGCTCCCGCTCGGCTATGTCCGCGGGGTAGCAGGCCCCGGGTGGACGCCGACAGTCCCTCCGCGGGGCTCCCGCCCGGCTACATCCGTCCGAACCGTGCCCGGACCAGCGCGAACAGGCCGTAGGCGATGAAGCCCGCGCCGATTGCCAGGAGCAGAGCGGGGCCGAACGGGTGGTCCTGCAGGGCCTTGAGGCTGCCGTCGAGCCCCGTGGACGAGCCGGGGTCGTTGGTGGCCGCGGCGATGACAAACAGCAGGCCCGTCAGGATCAGCGCCACCCCCTTGGCGATGTGGCCGGTGACGCCCAGGCCGCTGATCAGCCGGCCCCGGCGCATCCCCTCAAAATGGCGCAGCTCCTCCTTGAACTTCTTTCCCGCGCCCTTGACGATGAAGTACACGCCGATCCCGATAATGGTCAGGCCCAGGCCGATCAGCGCCGGCACGCCGAAGGGGCTGCGGACGACGGCGGTGCTGAAGTCCCGGGTCGAGTCGCCCGAATCGCCCCGGTTGCCCAGCGCGAAGCCCGCGAAGCTGAGCCCCACGCTGCCGTAGGCGATGCTGAGGAAACCGGAGGACACAAGCTTGCCGAGCCGCTGCCGGCGCGGGAGATGCCGGGCCCGCAGGGTTGCCTCGCTCAGCTGCCACAGGGAGAGCCCGGCGCAGGCGATGAACCCCGCCCACATGACCGCCGGACCCCACGGGTTGGCCGCGAGCTGTTCGATCGCCCCGGTTGGCTCGGCCTGCCCCGGGGCGCCCAGGACCAGGGCGACGGCAATCGCGCCGATCACGATGTGCAGCAGCGCCATCACCGCAAAGCCGGACCGGGCGACGATGTCGAGCGCCGCGCTGTCCGACGCGGCCTCCGCGGCGTCGGCAGCGCCGACGGCGGCCGCCCCCAGGGTGCCGCCCAGCGTCCCGCCTGACGTGTCGCCGAGGGTGCCGCCGGATACTGGCTTGCCGTTTAGCCCCGGTGATTCCATGCCGTCGAGTCTACGCAGGGGAGGGCGCGACCCCGGAACTATCAAGTTTTTCATAAGTGTGCTTACCATAGCCGGGACGTGGCCTTTTGTGGGCGACGACAGTTCCGGATTCGAACTCAGACGATAGGAAGCTCAACATGGCAGGAAATCTTGTTGCCCGATCCATCCACGACCTGACGGCGGGCGCCTGGTTCGGCGGGTCGCTGATGGGCGCCATTGGGCTCAACGGGGCGACGGCGGAAGCCAAGGATCCGGCCGAACGCACCCGGCTCTCGAGCCTGGGCTGGAAGAAATGGGCCCCGGTCCAGACGGCGGCCTTCGGCGCGCACTTCCTCTCCGGCCTCGCGATCATGTGGGAAAACAAAGGCCGGATGGCCAAGCAGGACGGCGTCGCCCGCCTCAGTGTCATCAAGTCCGTCGTGACCCTTGCCGGTGCCGGAGTGAGCCTGTACGCAGGGCTTCAGGGCGCCAAGGTGGACAAGCTGGCCAGCGAAGGTGCCAAGGGTGCCACCGAGCCCAAGCCCGGTGCCTCCGAGGAACTCCGCTCCGCGCAGCAGCAGCTGAAGATCCTGCAGTGGGCCATCCCCGTCTTTGCCGGCACCGTGATTGTCCTCGGCGCCAAGCACGGCGAAATGCAGCGTCCCAAGAACGTCTTCGCGGGCCTCGCCCGCTAACCGCGGGCCAGCGCGACGACCAAGGCCCCCGCACCGGAATAATCCCGGTGCGGGGGCCTTAATTTTTCGCGGGGCGGTGCGGGGCGGCTACTGCTGGATCCACTCCGCGCAGGAGTTCAGGTTCCGGTGGACGCTCTCGACGGCGGCCGTTTCGTCGTGCGCGGCGATGGCGTCGACGAGTTCGTCGTGACCTTCGTGCGGGAGGCCGTTGAAGCCGGCACGGCCCTGCTGCCGCAGCAGGTCGGCGTGGAAGACGACGCCAAAGCTGACGTACAGCTCGTGCAGCAGCGGATTGCCCGAGGCCTGCGCCACGAGGACGTGGAAGTCCCAGTCCGCCCGGGCCCAGCCGGCGTAGTCCCCGGCCAGCCAGGCGACCCGGCGGGCCTCCAGCAGAACGCGCATCGCCTCGACGTCGTCCGCGGTGGCGTGGCGGGCGGCGAGCCGGGCTGCCTGGGTGTCGAGGCCGACCCGGACCTCAAGGATGTGGACCTGCGAGTGGTCCCGGTACATGCGCTGGGCCGCGCCGGAGATCTCGCTCGTGGCGCGGACGTAGGTGCCGTCCCCGCGCCGGACCTCCAGCATGCCGCTGTGGGCGAGGGCCTTGATCGCCTCGCGCAGGGTGCCCCGCGAGATGCCGAGGGCGGCCATGAGCTCGGGTTCGGCCGGGATCCGCTGCTGCAGCGGCCATTCGCCCGAGTGGATCAGCTCACGCAGCTTGGCGGTGATCTCCTCCACCAGCGGCGGCCGGTGCGATGTGGTGAGTGTCATGACTGTCCCTCCCGGGCGGAGACCAGGGCGGACGCCCCGGCAGGCTGCCGTTCGGCGGGCGCCGGTTCCGCGGGCTGCGGCTCCGGGCGGCGGGGAACCTTCGGCAATGCTGTCAGCAGATGCCCGACGGCGATCTGGCCCAGCGCCACGGCCAGCAGCAGGATCAGCGGCAGCGTCCAGGAGTCGGTGGCGCTGTGCAGCAGCCCCATTCCGAAGGGCCCGAGCGTCGCCAGCAGGTAGCCCGCGGACTGCGCCACCGTGGACAGGGCGGTGGTTTCGGCGGTGGTGCGGCCGCTGCGGCTGATCATCACCATCACGAGCGGGAAGATGCCGAGCCCGAAGCCGAGCAGCACCGCCGTCAGCGGCGCCCAGGAGACCGGCAAGACGAGCATGGACAGGACGCCCACGGCCATCGTGACCGTGGCCAGGTAGAACGCGGTGCGCTGCATCCGGGGGCGCGAGCCGATCGCGACCAGCACCATGCCGGCGGGGACGGAGACCAGCTGCATCAGGCCGAACATCAGCCCGCCCTCGGAGGCCGTCAGGCCCAGGGTGACCAGCATGTAGGGGAACCAGCTCAGCACGGCGTAGGCCAGCAGGGCCTGGACGGTGAAACCGAGCGTAATCAGCACGCCGGCGCGGGTCCGCAGCAGCGGCCAGGGGGACACGCGGCCGGCCTTGACGGCGGGCGCGTTCCGGTGGGCGTGCAGCGCAATCGGCAGGAAGCCGAGGCAGGCGCCCAGCGCCAGGAACCCGATGGCTCCGACGCCGGCGGAGGGCGAGCCGAGCTGCTGCGCCACCGGGACGATCAGCACGGCGACGACGGTGGCGCCCGTCGTCATGGTCACTGTATACAGTGCCGTCATGAGCGACGTCCGGTGCGCAAAATGGACCCGGATGAAGGACGGCATCGCCACGTTGCAGATCGCCAGCCCTGACATCCCGACGACGGTGCCCGCCATCAGCATGCCGGTGGACGGGATTCCGCGGACCAGCAGCCCGGCCGCGAGCAGCACGAGGGAGAGGAGGATCGCCTTCTCGAGCCCCAGGATCCGGGTGAGCCACGAGGTGGCGGCGCCGGCCACGGCGAAGCACAGCGTGGGGATCGAGGGGATGATGGCGGCAATCAGCGGCCCGTAGCCCAGGACTGCCTGCAGGTCGTGCAGGAGCGCGGCGGCGCCGGTGATGCCGGCGCGCAGGTTGAGGCCGATCAGCACGATCGCGACGACTCCGGCGATGACCACGCCGCGCGGTGCGCGCACGACGGCGGGAGGTGCTGTCTGGGGGAGGGCGGACGCCGCCGTGCTGCTAGCCATACCTAAAGGTTAGACGTTTGATGTTTGATGTCTAGCGTTTAGTGGCGAATATCTCGGCAAGTGACCCGCCGTCGCCCGCCGTCCCTACAACTAGCAACGCGGGTTTAGTGCGCGTGCCGGGCCCGCAGGACCAGCTTGAACAGCTCGCCGAGGACCAGCAGCGCGACGGCCGGGATGAGGCAGGCCAGCCACTGCTCGCCGTTAAGCGCCACGGTGCCGAACAGGTCCTGCATCACCCGCATCTGGGTGATCAGCATGGAGCCGATGAACGCCCACGCGAACGCCCAGAGCAGTTTCGGGTTGGAGAGGGTGGAGGGCCCGAAGGCGCTCTCGGTGGGGTAGCGCAGGTTGAGGGCGACGGCGATGTTCATCAGACCCAGCCCCACGATGGCCATGCTCTGGCCGATCTCGAGGGAACCGTAGGAGGTCTTGCCGACCTGCACGAGGACCAGCGTCGCGGCCGCCATGAACAGCCCGACGAGGAACAGCCGCACCATCATCGACCGGACGATGATCGGCTCGTTGAAGGGCCGGGGCTTGCGGTCCATGATGCCCGGCGTCGCGAGGTCCAGGCCCATCACGGCACCGATCGGCGCGACGATTGCCATGTGGATCCACAGCACCTGGGCCGGGCTGAGCAGCGCCGTGCCGGCGATCGCGAAGGCCGAGGACCCGATGAAAGCGAGGATGAACATAAACAGGTTGGCGACCTGGATCCGGATGAACTTCTGCAGGTTGTCGTACACCAGCCGGCCCTGCTCGACGGCGGTCACGATGGTGGCGAAGTTGTCGTCCGCCAGGATCATCTTGGCCGCGCCCTTGGCGACGTCCGTGCCCGTGATGCCCATCGCGATCCCGATGTCGGCCGCGGCGATGGCGGGGGCGTCGTTCACGCCGTCGCCGGTCATCGCAACGATGTGGCCCTTGCGCTTGAGCACCTCGACGAGCCGGACCTTGTGCTCGGGGGCCACCCGGGCGATCACGCCGATCCCGTCGACCTGGCTGTCCGCCTCCGCATCACTCATCGCCGCGAACTCGGCCCCGGTGACCGCGCGGCCGCGGATGCCCAGCTCGTCGGCGATCGCGGCCGCCGTGATGGCGTGGTCGCCGGTGATCATCCGGACCCGGATGCCGGCGTGCTTGGCCTTGGCGATGGCGGCCACGGCCTCGGCCCGCGGCGGATCCACCTCGCCGATCAGCGCGCAGATCTCCAGGTCCTGCATGAGCTCCATCAGGTCGCCCGAGGGTTGGAACGTCGCCGGGTCGAACTCGCGCTGCGCCAGAGCGAGCACCCGCCGGCCCTGGCTGGCGATGCGCTCGTTCGCGGCGAGCACTTTCGCCCGCATCTCCTCGGTGAGCAGCTCGGCCCGGCCGCCCGGGAACCGCCCGGACGACGACCTGTTGAGCACTACGTCGGGTGCGCCCTTCACGTAGGCGCGGATCACGGGCCTGCCGTCGGCACCCGGCATCCGGTGGAAGGTGGCCATGAACTTGTAGTCGGAGTCGAAGGGCACCGACGCGACCCGCGGGTTGTTCCGGCGGAACTCCCTGACGTCCACGCCGCCCTTCTGCGCGAGCACGTACAGCGCCGCCTCGGTGGGGTCCCCGATGACCTCGCCGTCCTGGATGTCGGAGTCGTTGCACAGCGCGCACGGGAACATCACGTAGTCGAGGTCCTGCTCGGCGTCGCCGGTGGTCCGCTGGACCTGCCCGTCGAAGCTGTAGCCCTCGCCGCTTACCGTGTAGTGGTGCTGCACGGTCACGAACTCGCGCACCGTCATCTGGTTCAGGGTGAGGGTGCCGGTCTTGTCCGAGTTGATGGCCGACGTGGAGCCGAGCGTCTCGACGGCGGGGAGGACCTTCATGATGGCGTTCTTCTTGGCCATGTTGACGGAGCCCACGGACAGGATCGTGGTGACGACGGCGGGCAGCGCATCCGGGATGGAGCCGACGGCCAGCGCCACACCGATCCCGAAGAGCACCGCGAAGGACTCGCCCTGGGCCAGGCCCATCACCACGATGGCGACAAAGGCGAAGAGGGCGGCGATGATGATGAAAATCGTGAGCCGGTCCACCTGCTTGGTGAGCGGGGTCTTCTCCACTTTCTGCCCGGACAGCATGTGGGCGATGTGGCCGACCTCCGAGCCCATGCCGGTGGTGGTGACGAGGATTTCGCCGTGGCCCCGTGTCACGTTGGTGTTCATAAAGGCCATGTTGAGGCGGTCTCCGATGCCGACGTCGTGGCGGCCGATCACGGCCGTGTCCTTCTCGACCGCGACGCTCTCGCCGGTCAGGGCGCCCTCCTCGATCTGGAGCGTCGCCGCGAGGATGACCCTGCCGTCGGCGGGGACGCGGTCACCGGCGTCGACTACCACAATGTCGCCGGGCACGATCTGCTCGGCGGGGATCTCCGCCATGTCGCCGTCGCGCCGCACTTTGGCCATCGACTTCATCATCTGCCCCAGGGAGGCGGCGGCCGCTTCGGCCTTGCCTTCCTGGTGATAGCCCAGCCACGCGTTGAACAGCGTCAGGATGGCGAGTCCGATCGCGGTCCCGTATTCCTCGATCAACAGGCTGACCAGCGCGGCGACCACGAGCACGATCTGCATGTAGTCCTTGTAGTGCTTGAAGAACCGTTTCCAGACCGGCTCCTGCTTCGCGGCGGCCAGGGCGTTCGGTCCATACTCCTGCAGCCGCTGTTGCGCTTCGGAGGTCGTCAGCCCGCGGGCCGGATCAACGCCAAGCCGGCCCGCGACCTCCCCGGGCGGGAGTGTGTACCACTTCGCGTCCGCGTCGGCTTCGGCCACCTCGGCTGCTGCACCGGACTTGTCGGTCATGACTTCCTCCTCATCACGGCGCTGCTCAGAACGCGGTCGGTACGCGCCGCACGGCGAGGCTCGGCTCTTGGTAGTCGCCGGCCTTCTGGCGCTTCGGCAGTTCGACGTCGAGCCCAGGGTAGGGCTCGTACGGCACCTGGCTCAGCAGGTGGCTGATGATGTTGAGCCGGCCGCGCTTCTTGACGTCGTTGTTCGCGACGAACCACGGCGCCCAGGCGGTGTCGGTCGCAGCGAACATGGCGTCCCTGGCCCGGGAGTAGTCGTACCACTTGCTGTAGGACTTAAGGTCCATCGGCGACAGCTTCCACGTTTTGCGCGGGTCGTCCATGCGGCTCTTGAGCCGCCGGGTCTGCTCGTCCGCGCTGACCTCGAGCCAGTACTTGAGCAGGATGATGCCGGAGTCGACCATGGCCTTTTCAACCAGCGGAGCCATGTTGAGGAACCTCTGGGTCTGTTCCGGGGTGCAGAAGCCCATCACGGGCTCGACGCCGGCACGGTTGTACCAGCTGCGGTCGAAGATGACCACCTCGCCGGCCGCCGGGAAATGCGCCATGTAGCGCTGGAGGTACATCTGGGATTTTTCCCGGTCCGTGGGGGTGGGGAGCGCCACCACCCGGAACACCCGGGGGCTCACCCGCTCGACGATGCGCTTGATGGTGCCGCCCTTGCCGGCGGTGTCACGGCCCTCGAACACGATGCAGATCTTGGCTCCGGTGGCCTTCACCCATTCCTGCAGCGCGACCAGTTCGCCCTGCAGCTTGGCCATCTCGGCCTCGTACTCCTTGCGGCGCATCTTCGCCCGGGTGTCGTCCTCGGCGCCCTGCTTGTTCTTTTTCTTTTTGCCCACGATTGGCCTCCTAGTCGGGTACTTCCTAGGGCGAATCAGGCAACCGCACCGCGATGCAGCTGGGACCGGCACTCACGTCCGCGGAACGGGCGCAAGGGCGCAGACACTTCACGGGCACTCTCGTGCAGCGTGCTGCCAATCCCAGTGTTGACCGGGCCCGGGCACCGGGTCTACGGCCCTAAGACCCTATTGGGGCGCCGGCCCCGGGGCGAAAGGCGCGGGTCAGCGCGGGTGGCGGGCGCTCAGCCGCTGCACGGCCAGCGCGAGCCACAGCTGCACCCGGTCCGCGGTCTGGGCCGGGTCGTAGCCGGTGAGCTCGGTGATCTGGGCCAGCCGGTAGCGGACCGTATTCCGGTGCAGCGTGAGCTCCCCGGCCACGGCCGCCACCGAGCCGTTGTTGTTCAGGTAGCTCTCCAGCGTCGCCAGCAGCTCGGCGCCGTGGGTGGCGTCGAAGCTCCGGAGCGGATTGAGGGACTCGTTCGCCATGTCCGCCAGCGGCACATCCTCGCTGGCCAGCAGCAGCGACGTCAGGCTCAGCCGCTCGGGCTCGTTCACGGGCAGGCCGTGGCTTGCCGCGTCGCGGGCCTCGAAATAGCTCCAGCGCAGCCCGTTGGGTTTGGTGTAGGCGCCGCCGATCCCGATCGTGGCATGGATCCCGGCCTCGGCCAGGTGGTCGCTGAGGCTCCGGGCCAGCGCACTGGCGCCGTGGCCGTCGTCGGGGACCACCACCACCAGGTCCTTGCCGACGACGGCGCTCACCGACTTGTCCAGCGGCTGCGGCAGGGAGGACGTGCCTAGCTGCTTGAGGTGCGCGGCGGACTCCGCCAGCAGGACCACGTTCCGGCGGGTGCTGTTGACGCCGATGCCGGCGAGCCGCCGGGTGGCCTCGCTCGGCTCCAGGGTCCCGTGGATCACGTCCTCGAGGACCTGCCCCGCCAGGGCGCGCTGGGACTGGCGCTGCTTGACCATGTTGTTGAGCTCGACGCTGATCAGGTTCTGCGCGTAGCCCACGATTCCCGAGTCCTCGTAGGGCTGCCGGACCCACAGGGTGCACGCGTCGCGGCGGCCGGTGGGAATCGGGAAGGATGACCAGCCCTCGGCGCTCGGGGCCGGATGGCCGGGCACGCTGTTGTAGAGCTGGGCGGTGAACTGGGTCAGCACGATGTCGGTGCGCAGCATGGACCCGAGGTGCTGGAGGAGTTCGGCGAGGCCGCCGCCGGTGAGGAGGGCGCGGGCGAGGATCTGGTGCCCGGCGATGAGCCGCTCCAGCTTGGTGAAATGGTCCGCGGACTGCGCGTCGGCGACGAGCTTGCCGATCGCGATGAACGGCGTCTCATACGGCACTTCCACCACCGGCAGCCCCCAGCGGTTGGCCTCGGCGATCAGGGCCGGCGGCACGGCGTCGTGCGTCAGGCCAATCCCGAAGCCGATGCCCACCGCCCCGGCGCGCTGGACCTGGCGGACGAAGCGGCGCTGCTCCGGGGCGCTCTTGAGCCGCATGCCGGTGGTGAGGACCAGTTCGCCGCCGTTGAGGAACCGCTGGGGGTCCTCCTGTTCGGTGACGGCCACCCAGACAATGTCCTGGTGCCAGGTGGTTTCCGCGAGGCCAGCCTTGGCGAGTTTCAGGGACGGCACCCCCAGCAGGGCAGCAAGTGAAATGGCCATGGATTCAGGATAACCGCGGGCTGGGCAGGCGCACTAAAATATGGCGGCAACGGTGTGCAGGTGACTATTCCCCGGGCTTGACCGGCTGGCATAGGCTCGGAGCAGTCTCATTGGGTCCTTTTCAGCGCGAAAGAGGTTGCACACCGTGGTTCAAACCTTGCAAAACTTCATCAACGGCGAGTTTGTCACTCCGGCCGGAACCGGGGTCCTGGACATCGTCAACCCCACCAACGGCGAGGTCGTGGCGAAGTCGCCGGTCTCGGGCCAGGCCGACGTCGACGCCGCCATGACCGCCGCGAAGGACGCCTTCAAGAGCTGGAAGCACACGACGCCGGGGCAGCGCCAGCTGATGCTGCTGAAGCTCGCCGACGCCGTCGAGGCCAACAGCGACGAACTCGTCGAGGCCCAGCACCGGAACACCGGCCAGGTCCGGTCCCTGATCGCCTCCGAGGAAGTTGCCGCCGGCGCGGACCAGCTGCGCTTCTTCGCCGGCGCCGCCCGCATCATGGAGGGCAAGTCCGCGGGGGAGTACTTCGAGGGCCACACCTCGTACGTCCGGCGCGAACCGATCGGCGTCGTCGCGCAGGTCGCGCCCTGGAACTACCCGTTCCTGATGGCCATCTGGAAAATCGGCCCCGCCCTGGCCGCGGGCAACACCGTCGTGCTCAAGCCCTCGGACACCACCCCGGAATCCACCCTCGTCCTGGCCCGCCTCGCCGGCGAAATCTTCCCGGCCGGCGTGCTCAACGTCGTCCTCGGCACCGGCGAGACCGGTGCGCTGATGGTGGAGCACAAGGTCCCCGGCCTCGTCTCCATCACCGGCTCCGTCCGGGCCGGCATCGCCGTCGCCTCCGGTGCCGCGAAGGGCCTCAAGCGCGCCCACCTGGAGCTGGGCGGCAAGGCGCCGGCCATTGTGTTCGCCGACGCCGACATCAAGAAGAGCGCCGCGGCCATCGCCGAGTTCGCCTTCTTCAACGCCGGCCAGGACTGCACCGCGATCACACGGGTGCTGGTCCAGGATTCGGTGCACGACGACGTTGTCGCCGCCATGGTCGAGCACACGAAGACGCTGCACACGGGCTCGCAGAACGACGAGGACAACTACTTCGGCCCGCTGAACAACGTCAACCACTTCAAGGCGGTCACGTCCGTCGTCGAGCACCTGCCGGCGAACTGCAAGATCGAGACAGGCGGGCACCGGGCGGGGGAGAAAGGCTACTTCTTCGAGCCGACCATTGTCACCGGCGCCAAGCAGAGCGATGACATCGTCCAGAAGGAAACGTTCGGTCCGGTCATCACGGTGCAGAAGTTCAGCACCGAGGCGGAAGCTGTGGAGATGGCGAACGACGTCGACTACGCCCTCGCCTCCAGCGTCTGGACCACCAACCACGGCACGGCCATGCGCCTGAGCCGCGACCTGGACTTCGGCGCCGTCTGGATCAACACCCACATCCTCCTCACCGCCGAAATGCCGCACGGAGGATTCAAGCAGTCCGGCTACGGCAAGGACCTCTCCATGTACGGCGTGGAGGACTACACCCGCATCAAGCACGTCATGAGTGCGCTGGACGCATAACGCCGTTGCATAACCCGCTGGCACCGTCCAGCTGCACAGCTCCACCGCATACCCAGCACGCTAGAAAGGCTTTTTCCATGACCACCACCGCCAATGACATCACCTACCGTCTTGAGCAGAAGCGCCGCGTCCAGGCCGATTTCCCCGGCCCGAAGTCCGTCGCCCTGACCGAGCGCCGCAAGGCCGTCGTCGCGGCCGGCGTCGCGTCCACCGTTCCGGTCTTCGTCGCGGACGCCGACGGCGGCATCATCCACGACGTCGACGGCAACTCCTTCATCGACCTCGGCTCCGGTATCGCCGTGACCAGCGTCGGCGCCTCCGACCCCGCCGTCGTCGGCGCGGTCAAGGAAGCCGTGGAGCACTTCACCCACACCTGCTTTATGGTCACGCCCTACGAGGGCTACGTCGCCGTCGCCGAGCAGCTGAACCGGCTCACCCCGGGCGACCACGAGAAGCGCACCGTGCTGTTCAACTCCGGCGCCGAAGCGGTCGAAAACGCCGTCAAGGTGGCCCGCCTGGCCACCGGCCGGGACGCCGTCGTCGCCTTCGACCACGCCTACCACGGCCGCACCAACCTGACCATGGCGCTGACCGCGAAGGCCATGCCGTACAAGACCAACTTCGGCCCGTTCGCGCCCGAGGTCTACCGCATGCCGATGAGCTACCCGTACCGCGAGGAAAACCCGGAGATCACCGGTGCCGAGGCCGCCAAGCGCGCCATCACCATGATCGAGAAGCAGATCGGCGGCGACCAGGTTGCCGCGATCATCATCGAGCCGATCCAGGGCGAGGGCGGCTTCATCGTTCCGGCCGAGGGCTTCCTGCCGGCGCTGGCGGCCTGGGCCAAGGACAAGGGCATCGTCTTCATCGCCGACGAGGTCCAGTCCGGCTTCTGCCGCACCGGCGAATGGTTCGCCGTGAACCACGAGGGCGTCGTCCCGGACATCATCACGATGGCCAAGGGCATCGCCGGCGGCATGCCGCTCTCCGCCATCACCGGCCGCGCGGACCTGCTCGACGCCGTCCACCCGGGCGGCCTCGGCGGCACCTACGGCGGCAACCCCGTGGCCTGCGCCGCGGCCCTCGCGTCGATCGGCTCGATGGAGCAGTACGGCCTCAACGCCCGCGCCAAGCACATCGAGGAGCTCGCCCTCGGCAAGCTGCGCGAACTGGCGTCCGAACAGTCCGTGGTCGGCGACGTCCGCGGGCGCGGCGCGATGCTCGCGATCGAACTGGTCCAGGCCGGCTCGAAGGAGCCCAACCCGGAGCTGACCAAGGCCGTCGCCGCGGCCTGCCTCAAGGAGGGTGTCATCATCCTCACCTGCGGCACCTACGGCAACGTCATCCGGCTGCTGCCGCCGCTGGTCATCAGCGACGAGCTGCTGCTGGACGGCCTGCAGGTCCTGGCCGCGGCCATCAAGGCCAACGCCTGACCCAGACCGGGCGCACCGCGGAAAGCACAAACAAAGCAGAGCCGCGGACCCAGGTCCGCGGCTCTGCTGCGTTAACCCGGCGCTCCTTTTCGGGCAGCTTACTGCCAGAACGTGGTGTCGAGCTGGACCGCGACGACGTACAGGTGCTGGCCCTGCTCGATCTTCTCCACCTCGTAAACCCGCACCCTGGTCTCCGGAACCGGCTCCACCGGCCGGCCGACGCCGATCCCGTAGGTGACGAAGCCCTCGTAGTCGCCGGCGGGAAGGTAGCTCGTCAAGGCTTTATAGCCGATCGTTTCCGGCGGCTGGGACTTGATCGTGCTCGCCGAGCCGTCCGGGGTGTGGGCGTCTGTTCCCTGGAACACCACCCGCAGAATCGCTCCGGTGCCGGGCATCGGGAGCCTGAAGCCGCTCGCGTCCTGGAACAGCTCTGGCACAAATTCAATCGTGTAGCTGGGGAAATTCCCTTCAAACCGGAAGCTGAGCTGGTCATAGGCCGGAGCTTCCGAAGCGTGCTGTCCGGCGCCAATGGCAATCAGGCTCTTTGAACCGGGGGTCAGCGGATCGTTGTGGGTGATGGTGAAAGGCTGCCCCGGGCCGGGCCAGGCCCAGTCATGGACAATCGTCGAGGAGATCACTTTGTCGCCGGATTGCGGCGGGGCCGTTTCGTCGGTGTCAGCCGGCACGGTGGCGGACACCGAAGGGGCCGCCGTCGGCGTGGCAGGGGCGCTGGACGCAGCGCTGGCCGGGGCTGCGGGCGAGACCGCGGGCTGGCTGGTTCCGCCGGATTGCGGTGTGGACGGCGTACAGGCGGTGAGGGCCAGCAGCAGTGCCAGCAGCCCCGCCCCGGCACTCCGGGCAGTGGCGTGAACCCGCTTCGTCCCATTGGTGATCGCACCCATTCTGAGTTCCCCTCGACCCTGCCAGCCTAGGAACCGATGATTGCGCTGCTCAGGGCCGAAAGTCACCAACTGTCACCGCCAATTCCGGGCCCCGCTGGGCTAGAGTCGTTCCTACCACTGCAGGAACGCAGACCGGCCGACGTCGCCCGGAACCCCCCGGAGCAAAGCTGGCTTCTGCCACAGACCCATAAGGGGTTCATACATGCGATACGTAGTTGGCTATACCCCCAGCGACCGCGGCGCCGACGCCGTTGCCTTGGCCTCTGCCCTGGCCCGGGCCCAGGGCGCGCAACTTGACCTGGTCTACGTTGTGGACCGGAAAACCCCCTACGTCGCCCTGCACCCGGAGGGAAGCGGTGTCAGCGCCGCGGAGCAGGAGATGCTCACCGCGGAACGGGAGGGCCTGTCCCTTATCCCCAAGGACGTCGAGGCCAAGTTCCATGTCCGCCACGCCGACTCACACGCCGCCGGCCTCATTGATGCGGCCCTGGACTACGAGGCCGGACTGATCGTCGTCGGTGCCGCCAGTGCCGGCCTGTTCAAGCGGTACACAATCGGCAGCGCGGCCAACGCCCTGCTCCACGCCTCGCCCGTTCCGGTGGCGCTCGCACCGCGGGGTTACCACCGCACGGAACCGATCACCCGGCTGACCCTCGCGGTGGGCCAGCGTCCGGGCGCGGAGGCGGCGATCGACGTCGCCATCGAAGCCGCGGAACGCCGCGGGGTCCCGCTGCGGCTGGTCTCCCTGGTGGAGCTCGACGCCGAAGGGGACAGCGGCGAAAACATCAACGCGGCGCACATCCACGCCAATACCGTGCTCACCGCGGCCGCGCACCGGCTTCCGGACGGGCATGACGTCACCGTCGAAGTGGCCCACGGGCGCACGATTGAGGAAGCGATCGACGACATCGACTGGGACGAGGGCGAGATCATGATCGTCGGTTCGTCCCGCCTTGCCGAAAAGAACAAACTGTTCATCGGCAGCACCGCCCACAAGGTGCTCCTGGCCCTGCCGGTCCCCATGGTGGTGGTCCCGCGCGACTACTCACGGATGCACGTCAGCCCCGGGGTCTGACAAGCCTGGAGCCGCACCGGCCGTCCGGGGTAGTCCCGGGCGGCCGGCCTCAGGCCTGCCCGAGGCGGCCACGTCAGCCTCAGACGGCGGCGCGGGCCAGTTTCCGGTTGACGGAGTTCTTCCGGGCGGTGAGCAGCATGTCCACGGTGAGCACCAGCAGCGCGAGCCAGACCACACCGAAGCCGATCCAGCGGTCCGTCGTCATGGGCTCGTGGAACACGGCCAGCGCCACGATGAACTGCAGCACGGGGGCGAAGTACTGCAGAAGGCCGATGGTGGTCATCGGCAGCCGCCGGGCCGAGGCGCCGAAGAACAGCAGCGGCACGGCAGTGATGATGCCCGACGCCGCGAGGAGCCAGAAGTGCCCGGGGCCGTAGGCGGCCAACGTGGCCGCTCCGGTGAGTGCCAGAAAGGCCATCGCGGCGGCCGCGACCGGCGCCAGCACGATCGTCTCGACAGTGAGGCTGGTGATCGCATCAGCGCGCGGGCCGACGCGCTTCTTGACGAAGCCGTAGAGGCCGAAGCTCAGCGCCAGGGTCAGGGCGATCCACGGCAGTTTGCCGTAGGAGACCGTTAGGACACCCACGGCAATGAAGCCGATTCCGACGGCGGCCCACTGCAGCGGCCGCAGTCTCTCCTTCAGCACCACCACGCCCAGCAGGACCGAGACCAGCGGGTTGATGAAGTAGCCCAGTGACGCTTCGACGGCCTGGCCCGTGGTCACGCCGTAGACATAGGTCAGCCAGTTCACGGCGATCAGGACCGCGGCGATGATCAGCGGGAGGATCAGCGTGCGGTTCCGGAAGGCGGCGCCCAGGACCCGCCAGGAACGGGTGATGGTGATCAGCAGGGCGCAGAACAGCAGCGACCAGAGCACGCGGTTGGCCACGATTTCCACCGCACCGGCCGGTTGCAGCAGGAAGAAGTAGAGGGGCATCAGCCCCCACAGGCCGTAAGCGCCGATCCCGAAGATGATTCCCGCCGTCGTGTCCGTGTCCACGGCCTTGAGGACGGCCGGCGGACGCTTCGACGGGCTTCCGCCGGGGGCGGGGGTGCCCGCGGCGCTCAGCGTGGCGGGGGAGGGGGGACGGTCGGGGGTAGGCACAAGATCAATAACACCACCTGCGGGACCGCTATTCCTGCCTTTCGGCCCGGAGGCTCCCGGCGCCGGGCGCGGATCCCTGCGATGTCGGTCACCGGGGCGTACATACTGTCCCGCGGACATTTAGAATGGGGGATTGTGCGCTGCATGTGCAGGCGCCGTCGCTAAGACTCAGAAGGGCTTCCGGTGTCCAACTCGGCCGAAACCACGCCTAAAAGATCGCCTAAAAGAACGTCCAAACGTCCGCTCCGCGTTGCGATTGTCGGCGCCGGACCGGCCGGCGTCTACGCCGCGGACATTCTGACCAAGTCCAACGAGGTAAAGGACGGCGACTTCGAGGTCAGCATCGATCTCTTCGAGGCGTACCCGGCCCCGTACGGACTGATCCGCTACGGCGTCGCCCCGGACCACCCCCGGATCAAGGGGATCGTGAACGCGCTGCACAAGGTCCTGGACCGCGGCGATATCCGCTTCCTCGGCAACGTCACCTACGGCCGTGACCTGACCCTGCACGATTTCCGCGCCTTCTACGACGCCGTGATCTTCTCCACCGGCGCCATCAAGGACGCGGACCTGGACATTCCCGGCGTCGGACTCGAGGGGTCCTTCGGCGGGGCCGACTTCGTCTCCTGGTACGACGGTCACCCCGACGTCCCGCGCGACTGGCCGCTGGAGGCCAAGGAGATTGCCGTGATAGGCAACGGCAACGTGGCCCTCGACGTGGCCCGGATGCTGGTCAAGCACCCCGACGAGCTGCTCGTGACGGAAATCCCGGACAACGTCTACCAGGCGCTCAAGAATTCCCCGGTTACGGACGTCCACGTGTTCGGCCGCCGCGGGCCGACCCAGGTCAAGTTCACGCCGCTGGAACTGCGCGAACTCTCCCACGCCCGGGACGTCGACATTGTCCTGTACCCGGAGGACTTCGAGTTCGACGAGGCGTCGGACGAGGCGATCCGCGGGAACAACCAGATCCGCACCATGGTCAACACCCTGACCAACTGGCTTGTCGAGGAGCACGCGGAGGCCGAGAAGCCATCCTCCCGCCGCCTGCACCTGCACTTCCTGCACAGCCCGGTGGAGATCCATGACGACGCCGCCCACCCCGGCAAAGTCACCGGGATCAAGTTCGAGCGCATGCAGCTGGACGGCACCGGCAACGTCAAGGGCACGGGGCAGTACCTCGACTACCCGGTCCAGGCTGTCTACCGCGCGATCGGCTACCACGGCTCCCCGCTGGACGAACTGGAATACGACGCCCGCCGCGGCGTCATCCCCAACGAGGGCGGCCGGGTGCTCGACGCCGGGGGCAACCCCGTCCCGGGCATCTACGCGACGGGCTGGATCAAGCGCGGCCCCGTCGGACTGATCGGCCACACCAAGGGCGACGCGCTGGAGACCATCGGCTTCCTGCTGGAGGACCGGCTGAGCCTTCCGCCGGCGCAGAACCCGGATCCGCAGGCGATCATCGACCTCCTAGAGGAGCGCGGGATCGAATACACCACCTGGGACGGCTGGAACAGGCTCGACGCCGCCGAGCTGGCCCTCGGCGCGGAGTGGTCCGCGTCCGCGGAGGCCAACGGGATCGTGCGGGAGCGCATCAAGGTGGTTCCCCGCGAGGACATGGTGCGGATCTCCCGCGGCTGACCCCCGGCCCACTGCCCAGGCCACCCCACGCTGCCAGGATCCGCCCTCTCCATCCGCTCCGGTAGCAGCAAGCCCCGGCCGCCGAATGCGCTGCGGAAACGGACAGCCGCCACGCGGATCCACGTAGCGGCTGTCTGAATTCGGCGCGGAATGCGCGCGAGGGAAGCAACTCCGCGGTGTGGCAGAAGGGCCGGTAGCCCGCGCGGCGCAAGGTTTCTCATGACGCGCGAAAACGCTGGCGCTGCCGTATTCCGGCGTCGACAGCGCGTTTGCGCGTCGCGGAACTGGTGGCGCAGCGCGGGACCCATAGCGCGTCGTGGAGCAGGCGGCGCGTCGGACCCATAGTGCAGCGCGGAGCCGGGGTCGCATCGTGGGAGCCGATGCGCGTCGTGGAGCAGGCGGCGCGTCGCGGACGACGGCGGCGGGCGCTCGCTCTGGCGGGTGGCCGGAACGCCCCGTACACTGGACCGGACATGGCTGCCTCCGGTACGCCGTCGTGCCTGCCCGGTGGGAGTTCAATGAGGAATCCGATCCATCCGGCAGCGCTGTTCCCGCCAGCCGGCGGGGTCCCCGCAGCGCTGCGCCAGCAGTATGCCAGCGCCGGCCACGAGCAGCTGGATTCCCGGGGGCTTGTGTTCCCGGCCGATCTGCAGCTGCCCGGCCTCAGCAGCCTGATCCAGGAGTCGTGGCGGCGCTCGGCCCAGCTGCAGGCCAACCCGGACAACCCCGAGGCCCCGCTGGCCATGGACATCGAAGAACTCGAAGAGTACCGGCGCCAGCACCCGCTGGCCGCCATCATGCCGGTCATCCACAAACTCCTGGTCCTGCCCAGCCACGACAGCGGCATGCTGGTGGCCGTGGGCGACGAAGTGGGCCGGCTGCTCTGGGTCGAAGGGGATGCCGAGATGCGGCGCCGGGCCGAGGGAATGATGTTCGTTCCCGGGGCCGACTGGTCCGAGGCGACCGTGGGCACCAGCGCCCCGGGCACCGCCCTGGCCCTTGGCCGCGGTATCCAGATCTCCGGCGCCGAACACTACAAGCGCTCCGTCCACCCGTGGAGCTGCACGGCTGTTCCGTTCCATGATCCGGACTCGGGCGCCGTGCTGGGCGTTGTGGACATCACCGGCACCGAGTCCGCCGTCGCACCGCACACCCTGTCCCTGGTCGAGGCCACCGTGGCCGCAGCCCAGGCGCACCTGCGCGTGGAGCGGCTCCAGCTCGCAGCCGCCAAACAGTCCTCGCCGGCCCGACGGCGGGGCGCAGCCACCTCCGGGCCGGGCCGGGCCGCCACCTCCGGGACGGGCGGGGCGGCCGGCAGCCTGTACCGCAACAGCCTCCAGCTCCTCGGCCGGGACCAGGCGCTGCTCAGCATCGACGGCCGCACCGTGGCGCTGTCCGCCCGGCACAGCGAAATCCTGGCCCTGCTCAGCACCCACCCCGAGGGCCTCAACGCCGAGGAGCTGTGCGGCCTGCTGTACCCGGGGGGCGCTTCCACCATGACGCTGCGGGCCGAGATGGTCCGCCTGCGCAAGGTCCTCCAGCAGCTCAACCCGGCCGCCGTTCCGGAGTCGCGGCCGTACCGGCTGCCGCTGGACCTGGTGCCGGACTCCGGCCAGGTCCTGAACTGCCTGCAGCGCGGCGCCCACCGGATCGCGCTGGAGATCTACCGCGGCGCGGTCCTTCCCCGCTCCGAGGCCCCCGGCATCGCCGAGCTGCGGTCCCGGGTTTCCTCCCTGCTCCGCGACGCGGTGCTGACGGACGGCAGCGCCGAGTCGCTCCTGAGGTACGCCGAGCTGCCCGAGGCGAGGGACGACGTCGAGGTCCGGATCGCGGCGCTGAAACTGCTGCCGCCGCGCTCGCCCAAGCGCTCCGCGATTGTCGCTGACCTGGAACGGCTCGAGACGGAACTCAGCGCCTGACCCCAGTCACCCGCAGCAGCGACCGCAGAAGTGACCCGGGTCACGTGGTTGCAACCTGACTGCAACCTCCCTGCTCCTAGGCTGAACGCAACGGTGGCGCCGAGAACTGGCCGCCACTATCTTGCACAGCAAAGGAGCTAGCAATGACTGTTTACGCACAGCCCGGCACCGAGGGCTCGAAGGTCACCTTCAAGGACCGCTACGAGAACTGGATCGGCGGCGAGTGGGTCGCCCCGGTCAAGGGCCAGTACTTCGAGAACATCACCCCCGTGACGGGCAAGGTCTTCTGTGAGGTTGCCCGCGGCACCGCCGAGGACATTGAGCTGGCGCTGGATGCCGCCCACAAGGTTGCGCCGTCCTGGGGCAAGACCTCCGTGGCCGAGCGCGCCGCCATCCTGAACAAGATCGCCGACCGGATCGACGAGAACCTCGAGATGCTCGCCGTCGCCGAATCCTGGGACAACGGCAAGCCGATCCGCGAAACCCTCAACGCGGACATCCCGCTCGCCGCGGACCACTTCCGCTACTTCGCCTCCGCCGTCCGCGCCCAGGAAGGCCGGCTGTCCCAGCTCGACGAGGACACCACCGCGTACCACTACCACGAGCCGCTCGGCGTCGTCGGCCAGATCATCCCCTGGAACTTCCCGATCCTGATGGCCGTCTGGAAGCTCGCCCCGGCCCTCGCCGCCGGCAACGCCGTCGTACTCAAGCCGGCCGAGCAGACCCCGTCCTCGATCCTGGTCCTGATGGAACTCATCGGCGACCTGCTGCCGGCCGGCGTCCTCAACGTCGTCAACGGCTTCGGCGTCGAGGCCGGCAAGCCGCTGGCCTCCAGCCCCCGGATCCGGAAGATCGCGTTCACCGGCGAGACCTCCACCGGCCGCCTGATCAGCCAGTACGCCAGCCAGAACCTGATCCCGGTCACCCTGGAACTGGGCGGCAAGAGCCCCAACATCTTCTTCAACGACGTGGCCGACACCAACGACGCGTTCTACGACAAGGCACAGGAAGGCTTCACCCTCTTTGCCTTCAACCAGGGCGAAGTCTGCACCTGCCCCTCCCGCGCCCTGGTCCAGGAGGACATCTACGATTCGTTCATGGCCGACGCCGTGGCCCGGGTCGAGAAGATCATCCAGGGCAACCCGCTGGACACCGAAACCCAGCTCGGCGCCCAGGCCTCCAACGACCAGCTCGAAAAGATCCTCTCCTACATCGACATCGGCAAGCAGGAGGGCGCCAAGATTCTCACCGGCGGCGCCCGGGCCGAACTGCCCGGCGACCTGGCCGGCGGCTACTACGTCCAGCCGACCATCTTCGAGGGCCACAACAAGATGCGGATCTTCCAGGAGGAGATCTTCGGCCCGGTGGTGTCCGTGACGCGGTTCAGCGACTACAACGACGCCATGGGCATCGCCAATGACACCCTGTACGGCCTCGGGGCCGGCGTCTGGTCCCGCAACGGCAACGTCGCCTACCGCGCCGGCCGCGAGATCCAGGCCGGCCGCGTATGGGTGAACAACTACCACGCCTACCCGGCGGGCGCTGCGTTCGGCGGCTACAAGTCCTCCGGCATCGGCCGCGAGAACCACTCGATGATGCTGGACCACTACCAGCAGACCAAGAACCTCCTGGTCAGCTACAACGAGAACAAGCTCGGCTTCTTCTAAGCCGCACCAGGCCCGGGCGGGGCGGATCAGGATGGATCCGCCCCGCCCGCACCACTTGTGCACCTACGGGGAAGGACGCCGCCTCACTGCACACGCCCTCTTAGCTCCACCCACGCTCGATGACGCAAGGATTTCGCTATGACGACGACAACGACGACGACGACCATGCAAGCCGCAGTAGTAACCGAATTCGGCAAGGACCTGCAGATCCAGACCCTCCCCGTGCCCGTGCCGGGCCGGGGCCAGGCCCTCGTCAAGGTGCTGACCACCGGCGTCTGCCACACCGACCTCCACGCCGCGGAAGGCGACTGGCCGGTCAAGCCGACCCCGCCGTTCATCCCTGGCCACGAAGGCGTCGGCGAAGTGGTGGCCCTCGGTGAAGGCGTCACCGACCTGGCCGTCGGAGACCTGGTCGGCAACGCCTGGCTCTGGTCCGCCTGCGGCGACTGCCAGTACTGCCGCACCGGCTGGGAAACCCTATGCGAGGCGCAGCAGAACGCCGGATACAGCGTTGACGGCTCCTTCGGCGAGTACATGCTCGTGGACACACGCTTCGCGGCGCGGATCCCGGCCGGCTCGGACCCCGTGGAGGTGGCCCCGGTGCTCTGCGCCGGCGTGACCGTCTACAAGGGACTCAAAATGACCGAGGCCCGCCCCGGCCAGTGGGTCACGATTTCGGGCATCGGCGGGCTCGGCCACATCGCCGTCCAGTACGCGGTGGCCATGGGGCTGCGTGTTGCCGCGGTGGACATCGCCGATGACAAGCTCGCCCTGGCCAAGAAGCACGGTGCGGAACTGACCGTCAATGCCCTGCACGAAGATCCCGCCGAAGTCATTCAGCGCGAAACCGGAGGTTGCCATGGAGTCCTGGTCACGGCAGTGCACCCGTCAGCCTTCGGCCAGGCGATCGGCATGGCCCGCCGCGGCGGAACGATTGTGTTCAACGGCCTGCCGCCGGGCGACTTCCCGGCACCCATCTTCGAGATTGTGCTCAAGGGCCTGACCGTCCGCGGTTCCATTGTGGGCACCCGGCAGGACCTGCAGGAGGCGCTGGAGTTCTACGCCCAGGGCAAGATCCACCCCACGGTCTCCACCCGGGAACTCTCCGAGGTGAATGCCGTCCTCGACGAGATGAAGCACGCCAAGATCGACGGCCGCGTGGTCATCAAGTACTGATGAAGAAGGGACTCTGATGCCAACGACCAAGCTCGACGCCGCCGTCACCCTTCCCGGGGAGGACTTCTCCCGGGTGGCGCTCACCCCCGTGGCGGTGGAGCTGCTGCGCAAGATGTGGCTCCAGCACGGTCCGCTGATGTTCCACCAGTCCGGCGGCTGCTGCGACGGGTCCTCGCCGATGTGTTATCCCGCAGGGGAGTTCATCACCGGGGACTCGGATGTGCAGCTGGGACTGTTCGACATTTCCGACAGCCTGCAGCCGCAGACGATCGAGTTCTGGATGTCGAAAGAACAGTTCAACTACTGGAGCCACACGCACTTGACCGTGGATGTGGTGCCGGGCCGGGGGAGCGGTTTCTCGGTGGAAGCACCGGAGGGAAAACGGTTCCTGATCCGGTCAACGCTGATGGACTGGCCGGTCTAGATCTGGTCTAAATCGGGACGCACGAAGCTAGAGCGGGCCGTGCAGGGAAACCTGCGCGGCCCGCTTTTTGCGTCTCACAATGTGGGATAAAAATGGCCGTCCAGTGGATGGACACTACGATAGATAGGTCTGTTTCCAACAAGCTACCGAGATTGTGGACTTTTCTATGAACCTCTTCCGGACCAAATCGATCGAGCAGTCCATGTCGGACGCCGATGAACCCGGACGCCAGCTCAAGCGCTCGCTGAGCTCCTGGGACCTGATGATCATGGGCGTCGCCGTTGCCGTCGGCGCCGGCATCTTCTCGGTGGGCGCCAAGGCTGCAGCGAACTTCGCCGGCCCGGCCGTGACCCTGTCCTTCGCCATTGCCGCCGTCACCTGCGCGCTGGCGATCATGTGCTACGCCGAGTTCGCCACCGCGATCCCCGTGGCAGGCTCCGCCTACGTCTTCACCTACGCCACCATGGGTGAGCTGCTGGCCTGGATCATCGGCTGGAACCTCATTCTCGAGCTGTTCACCGCCGGCGCCGTGATCGCCAAGTACTGGGGCATCTACCTCAGCAAGGTGTTCGCGCTCATGGGCGTCGACATCCCGCCGTCGATCTCCCTGGGAGGCGTGGACCTCTACTGGGGTGCCTTCCTGATCGTCGCCGTGTTCACCGTCCTGCTGGTGCTGGGGACGAAGCTGTCCGCCCGCGTCGGCAACATCTTCACACTGATCAAGATCGGCGTCGTGCTCTTTGTGATTGTGGTGGGCTTCAGCTACGTGAAGTTCGAGAACTACGCCCCGTTCGTCCCGGCCTCCGAGCCGACCGGCGGGACCGGCGCCGCCGACGTCATGAAGCAGTCCTTCTTCGGCTTCCTGACCGGCGCCGCCCCGGCACAGTACGGCACGCTGGGCATCTTCGCCGGCGCCGCCCTGGTCTTCTTCGCCTTCATCGGGTTCGACGTCGTCGCCACCTCGGCCGAGGAAGTCAAGAACCCGCAGAAGACACTGCCCCGCGGCATCTTCGGCGGCCTCGCCGTCGTCACGGTGCTCTACATCCTGGTGTCCCTGGCGCTGACCGGCATGGTGTCCTATACCGAGCTGGCCGAGGCCGAGAACCCCACCCTCACCACGGCGTTCGAGGCCGTGGGCAACACCGATGCCGCCAAGATCATCGCCTTCGGGTCCCTCGTGGGCCTGACCACCGTGATCATGGTGCTGCTCATGGGCCTCTCCCGCGTGGTCCTCGCGATGAGCCGCGACGGCCTGCTGCCGCGCTCGCTGTCCAAGACCAGCACCATCCGTGCGACGCCGGTCCGGCTGCAGATCATCTGTGGCGCCGCGGTGGCGGTTGTCGCCGGGCTCACCAACGTGGACCTGCTCGAGGAAATGATCAACATCGGCACGCTGTCCGCGTTCGTGACCGTCAGCATCGGCGTCCTGGTGCTGCGCAAGAAGCGCCCGGACCTGAAGCCCGCGTTCCGCGTGCCGTTCGGCAAGGTGCTCCCGATCCTCTCCGCCGTCCTGTGCCTGTACCTCATGACCAACCTGGCCGTGGAGACCTGGATCTTCTTCGCCGTCTGGCTCGTGATCGGCATCGTCATCTACTTCTCCTACGGCCAGCGTCACTCCCGCCTGAACGAGAAGTTCGCCGAGGCCAAGGCGTCCGTCAACGGTCCCGCCGGCAAGGGCGCCGCCGTCGCCGACGCCAAAGCCACTGCTAAGGCCAACGCGGGAATCAACGCTAACTAAGGCGTCGGCGCCGCAGCCAACGCAGAGCAACGCGGGGTCACCTACGGCCCATTCCGACCCGTCGGATGGGCCGTAGGTGACCCCGCGTTGTAATTCGGGTATCGGCCCGATCCCTATGATGGAACCATGGCCCGCCCAGCACGACCGGAACGTAAAACAGAGCTGTTGGCCGCCATTCTGGACTACCTCATGGACAAGACCCTCGCGGAGCTCACGTTCCGGAGCCTGGCCGAGGGCCTGGGGGTCAGCAGTTATGTGCTCGTCTACCATTTTGGCCACCGCGAAGACCTGGTGAACGAGATCATCCGCACCATCGAATCCCGGCTGGACAGCATCCGGGCCACCGACGTGCAGGACATTGACCGGGACGCCTGGCGGGCGTTCCTGCTGGAGTCTTGGCGCTGGACCATGGCGCAGCGCAACCGGCACCTGGCCCGGCTTGAATTCGAGGCGACGGCGCAGGACATCGTGGCGGATTCACCCCGAGGAACGGCGCAGGAGCATTTCAGGATGCTGCACGAGAAGACCCGGGACTGGCTGGTGCTCCAGGGCATCCGGGAAGAGTTCGCCGACACCGACGCCCGGCTGTTCACCGCCGCCTTCTACGGGCTGCAGTTCGACTTCGTCGTGAACAACCAGCCCGAGGAAGCCAGCCAGGCCTTTGACCTGATGCTGCTGGTCTTCTTCAACAATCTGGACCGGCGCCTGGCCACCGACGGCGAGCACATCTGACCCGGACATCTGACCCGGCACAGCTAACGGGCGACGTGTCGCCGTTCTCCGTCAGGGTGCGGCGTAGCGGCCGATCCACTCCACCAGGGGCCGCAGCTGCTCCCAGCGCCGGGCCACCTCCCCGGCTGCGTCCGGTGTGGAGAGCCAGCCCGGCCGTCCCGCGTGCAGTCCGGCGGCGAGGGACTTGTGCTTCAGCAGCTCGGCGCGGGGGTGGTCCTTGGCGAAACCCCGGGGGACGGTTTTCAGGGTCTCGCCCTCCACCGTGAAGCCCAGGGCCTCGACCTCACTGACGATCTTCTGCAGGACTGCGCCGCTGGACGGTGCGTCCACCGCGCTGCGGAAGCGCGCCAGCTGGGCCGGTGTGTGGGTGTGGTAGCCGCCGCCGATGAGCAGGCCGTCGGCGTCGAGCTGGATATAGAAGCCAGTGCCTTCGGCAACGGAGGCGACGGCGCCTTGGGCAGTCTTGTAGGGGGACTTGTCCAGGGAGAACCGGATGTCCCGGTTGGGGCGGAAGAGCTTGGCCGCGCCGAACTCCGGCTCCAGGGCGGCCAGCAGCCCGGTCAGGGGTTCCTTGACCGCGGCGTCGTAGGTGGATTTGTGCTCCAGCCACCAGTCGCGGTTGTTGTTGTGTTCCAGCTCCGCATAGAAATCGAAGGCGGCATCAGGGATGCCTGCAAATGGGGTCATGTGTGCATCCTAAGGACTCGTCGGGCCTGACGGCGAGGAGTGCCAGCCTTATGTGGAAAACGCGGGCACCCCGCCACGGGCAACGTGACGGACGGAGGATCCCGTCCCCTCAAGACCCCCGTGGACGCCCCCGTCTCAGAGCTGTAACAATGAGCCGGACGTGGTTGACCTCACATGAGGAATAGATCAGACTTAATTTGAACGTCTGTTCGAACAGCGAACATTTGGGGCCTGGGGGCTTGTCACTCCCATGCCAATGGGCACATAGGAGTGAACATGAAACGTCGTTTTATTGCCGTCTTGGCGGCCGCCTCCGTTCTGGGACTGTCGGCCTGCGGAAGCGGCTCGCCCAGTTCCACTGGAGGGACCGCCACGGGCGGCGCGGGCGGAGATTCCGGCCTGACCAAGGTCAGCGTCGGTGTGATTCCGATCGTCGACTGCGCACCCATCTA
Organism: Pseudarthrobacter sp. PvP090; assembly: GCF_040547365.1. Lineage (NCBI taxonomy): Bacteria > Bacillati > Actinomycetota > Actinomycetes > Micrococcales > Micrococcaceae > Pseudarthrobacter > Pseudarthrobacter sp. PvP090. The sequence continues at coordinate 290,704 of NZ_JBEPPO010000001.1, read as the reverse complement.
CCTCGGCGACAAGCAGGGCTTCTTCAAGGACGAGGGACTCCAGCTGGACATCCAGACCGCCACGGGCGGCGCGGCGATCGTCCCCGGCGTCGTCAGCGGCAGCTTTGACTTCGCCTTCTCCAACCTGATCTCCGTCATGATCGCCAAGGACAAGGGCCTTGACCTGAAGTTCGTCGCCAACGGCGCCTCCACCACCGGTGAGATCGGCAAGGACATCGGCGGCGTCGTCGTACCGGCCGGGTCGGACATCCAGTCCGCCAAGGACCTCGCCGGCAAGACCGTCTCGGTGAACAACCTCTCCAACATCGGCGACACCACGATCAAGTCCGTCATCGAAAAGGACGGCGGTGACCCCAACAGCGTGAAGTTCGTTGAGGTGGCCTTCCCGGACGCCCCGGCGGCCCTGGCCAACAAGCAGGTGGACGCGGCCTGGATCCTGGAGCCCTTCCTGTCCAAGGCCGTGGCTGAGGGCGGCAAGGTGGTCTCCTGGAACTTCGTCGAGATGCACCCGGAACTGGACATTGCCGGCTACTTCACCAAGGCAGACACCATCACGGGCAAGGCCGAGCTCACGCAGAAATTCACCCGCGCCATGAACAAGTCGCTCGAATACGCGCAGCAGCACCCGGAGGAAGTCCGCGACATCGTGGGCACCTACACCAAGATCGACGAGGCTGCCCGGGCTGCGATCGTTCTGCCGCGGTACCGGGTCGAGTTCAACCCGGACGCGTTCAAGACCCTCGGCGACGCCGCCGCCAAGTACGGCACGCTGACCAAAGCTCCGAACGCAGACGAACTCCTCCCGTGAGTTCCAAGACACTGACCTCCGGTGCTGCCGTCCCGAAAGTGGAGCGGCAGCACCGGCGGGCCCGCAAGATACCAGCGAAGCAACTGCTCGGCCTCGCTGGGATCCTCGGATTCCTGCTCACCTGGGAACTCATTCCCCGGCTCGGCATCATCGACCCCGCCTATTTGCCGCCCGCAAGTGAGGTCATTGCCGCGCTGGTGGTCGATTTCGGGCTCACGGCCTTCTGGGTTGCCGTCTACGAGACCATGAAGGCCTGGTTCCTGGGCCTCCTGATGGCCGTGGCGGCAGCCGTGGTGCTCGGCTTCATCATCGGCTCCAGCAACTTCCTGCGGAAGGCCACCAACTCCACGATTGAATTCCTGCGCCCCATCCCGTCGGTTGCCCTGATTCCACTGGCCGTGCTGATGTTCGGCGTGAAGATCGAGTCGTCGCTGCTGCTGATCGTGTACGCCTGCTTCTGGCAGGTCCTGATCCAGGTGCTCTACGGCGTCGCCGACGTCGACATGGTCGCCAACAACACGGCCAAGACGTACGGCCTGGGCAGGATGGCCCGGATCCGCCACGTCGTCTTTCCCACCGCACTGCCCTACCTGATGACCGGTGTGCGGCTCGCAGGGTCGGTGGCGCTGGTTCTGGCCATCACGGCGGAACTCGTGATCGGGTCCCCGGGGCTCGGCCGGGAAATCGCGCTGGCCCAGTCGGGCGGCGCAATCTCCGGCATGTACGCCCTGGTGCTCGCCACCGGCCTGATCGGTGTGCTGATCAACATGCTGATGCGCTTTATCGAAAAGAAGACCCTGGCCTGGCATTCGTCGGTCCGTTCCGAGGTGATCGTATGAAAACCCTGAAGAATCTCGGCTACCTGCTGGGGCTGCCGCTGCTGCTGATCCTGATCTGGTGGGCGGCCACCCTGGAGTCGGTCAACTTCTTCGTTCCCACCCCGGCCAGCTTGGTCGAAACCTTCGCCGAGGTCTGGTTCGGCGAGCGTATCTTCACGGATGTGCTCCCCAGCATCGGGCGGCTCGCGGTGGGCGTCCTCGCGGCGATCGTGATCGGCGTCGTCGGCGGGGTCCTGATCGGATCGGTCAGGTGGCTCCGGTCGCTGCTGGAGCCGACGCTGGAGTTTTTCCGCGCCATCCCGCCCCCGGTCCTGGTGCCGGTCCTGATGCTGCTCATGGGCATCACCGACACCATGAAGGTCGTCGTCATCATCTCCGGCTGTGTCTGGCCGGTGCTGCTGAACACGATCGAGGGAGTACGCGCCGTCGACCCGGTGCTCTCCGACTCCACCCACACCTACGGCATCAACGGCTGGGCCCGCGTCCGGTACCTGGTGCTGCCGTCCGCCAGCCCGCAGATCATGGCCGGCGTGCGCCAGTCGATGTCCCTCGGGCTGATCCTGATGGTCATTTCCGAAATGTTCGCCTCGTCCTCGGGACTGGGCTTCGCCATCGTCCAGTTCCAGCGTTCCTTCTCCATCCCGGAGATGTGGTCCGGCATTGTGGTGCTCGGGCTGCTGGGTGTGGGCATGTCATTCATCTTCCAGTGGGCCGAGCGGAACATCCTGCGCTGGTACCACGGCCAGAAAGAGGTAGAAAATGCAGCCTGACCCAACTCACGCGGCCCCGGAGGCGATGCTCTCCGTCCGCGGGCTGAAGAAGGTGTACCAGAGCGACGGCGGCGACGTGGAGGCCGTGCGGAACCTCACCTTCGACCTGCGCGCGGGGGAGCTGGCGTGCCTGGTGGGGCCCTCCGGGTCGGGCAAGACAACGCTGCTCAAGTGCATCTCCGGGCTGATGGCCCCCACCGAGGGCGAGGTGCTCCTGGACGGCAAGCGGGTGTCCGGACCGCCGAAGAAGATGGCCGTGGTGTTCCAGGAATACGGACGCTCGCTCTTCCCGTGGATGCGCGTGCGGGACAACGTGGAGCTGCCGCTGAAAAACCAGGGTGTCCCGAAGGCCGAACGTGACCGGCTTGTGGATGAGGCCCTTGAGGCCGTGGGTTTGTCCCATGTCCCGCGGTCCTACCCGTGGCAGCTCTCGGGCGGCATGCAGCAGCGCGTGGCGATCGCCCGCGCCATCGCCTACCAGCCCGAGGTCCTGCTGATGGACGAGCCGTTCGCCGCCGTGGACGCCCAGACCCGGGCGGACCTGGAGGACCTGATCCGCACCGTGTGGAAGAAGCTGGGCATCACCGTCCTGTTTGTCACGCACGACATCGACGAATCCGTCTACCTCGGCGAGCGGGTCATCATCCTCTCGAGCTCCCCGACGGTGGTCCAGGAAGACATCACCATTGACCTGCCCGAGGAACGCGACCAGCTGGAGACCCGGTCCCTGCCGCGCTTCACCGAACTGCGCCACCATGTGTACGAGCAGATCCAGCTCGCCAAGAAGGGGCACCGCCCGGCCGCGGCGGGAGGCGCCGGCGCAGGCTCGACGCCGGCAGCCGCCTCGGGCGCGGACGTCGCCTAGACCGTAAAGCCAGTAACGCCGCTAACAGCAGCAAAAAGAACACCCCGCCGCGGATGAAAATCCGTGGCGGGGTGTTCTTTTTAGCGCTTGGAGCGGGCCGATCAGACCTTGTTGGCGGCCTCGGCGTCGGACTCGACCTGGCCGGCACCCAGGTTGGCGCGCAGCTTGGCGCCGAACTCGGCGTCGACGTTGGTCCAGTACTGGATGGCGCGTTCCTTGATCTCGGCGTTCTTGACGCCGCTGACGGCACCGGTGACGGTGTCCAGCAGGCGGGCCTTGGCGCCGTCGTCGAACACTTCGCGGTACAGCGTGCCGGCCTGGCCGAAGTCGCCGTCCTCGGCGTGCAGGGAGTGCGCGGAGAGCGTGAGCTCGCCGTCGTTCTCCCAGCCTCCGGCCGGGTTCAGCGGCTCCACGGCAGCCGGGCCGCCGACGGAGTTCGGCGCGTAGACCGGAACGGACGGGGCGTTGAAGTGGTACCGGCCCTGGCCGTCCTGGCTGTAGTTGTTGACCTGGTTCTTGGGCAGGTTGACCGGCAGCTGGGCGTGGTTGGTGCCCACGCGGTAGCGGTGCGCGTCGGCGTAGGAGAAGATGCGGGCCTGCAGCATCTTGTCCGGCGACGCGGCGATGCCCGGCACGAAGTTCGACGGCGCGAAGGCGGCCTGCTCGATCTGCGCGAAGTAGTTCTCCGGGTTCCGGTTCAGCTCCATGGTGCCGACCTTGATCAGCGGGTAGTCCGCGTGCGGCCACACCTTGGTGAGGTCGAACGGGTTGAAGCGGTAGGTCTTGGCATCCTCGTACGGCATGACCTGGACGTGCAGGTCCCAGGAGGGGAAGTTGCCGGCGGCAATGTTCTCCTGCAGGTCGCGGATGTAGAAGTCGCCGTCGGCGCCGGCCAGTGCCTCGGCCTCGTCGCCGGTCATGGAGTTGACGCCCTGGTTGGACTTGAAGTGGTACTTGACCCAGAAGCGCTCGCCCTCGGCGTTGATCCACTGGTAGGTGTGCGAGCCGTAGCCCTGCATTTCACGCCAGGAGGCCGGGAGGCCGCGGTCGCCCATCAGCCAGGTGACCTGGTGCGCGGACTCGGGGGACAGGGTCCAGAAGTCCCACTGCATGTCGGCGTCGCGCAGGTGGGTGCCCGGGAGGCGCTTCTGCGAGTGGATGAAGTCCGGGAACTTGATGCCGTCGCGGATGAAGAACACCGGGGTGTTGTTGCCGACGAGGTCGTAGTTGCCCTCGGTGGTGTAGAACTTCACGGCGAAACCGCGGGGGTCGCGCCAGGTGTCGGGGGAGCCTGCCTCGCCGGCGACGGAGGAGAAGCGGATGAGCATCTCGGTCTCGGTGCCCGGCTGGAACAGCGCGGCCTTGGTGTACTTCGAGACGTCGTCGGTGGTCGTGAAGGTACCGAACGCGCCGCCGCCCTTGGCGTGCACCACACGCTCCGGCACGCGCTCGCGGTTGAACTGCGCGAGCTTTTCGATCAGGTAGTGATCGGTGAGGATGATCGCGCCGTCAGCACCGACGGACTTCGAGTGGGCATCGGACGTGACCGGGGCACCGGACTGTGTTGTGGACACGGCGGGCGCAGAGATGTTCTGAGTCATCGTTCTCCTATTTCTTGGTTGTACTTATTTACGTTCGGAGGGAAGTTGTTGGGTGCGCTGGCATTCCTGGCAGATGCCCTGGTACAGCACGTCGGCGATCTGGATGGTCATCGGCCTGGCGTTCTCGTCCCAGCTCGGCGTCAGGCAGGGCGCATGGCCGACCGCGCATTCGACGTCCTCCACCCGGCCGCAGCTGATGCAGACGGCGTGGTGGTGGTTGTCGCCCACCCGCGTCTCGTACAGGGCGGGGGAGTGCGGGGGCTCGAAGCGGCGCAGCATCTGCAGGTCGGTCAGGTCGCCCAGGACCACATAGACGGACTGCGCGGTCAGCTCGGGCAGATCCTGGCGGGCGGCGGCGAGGATGTGCTCGGCGGGGGAATGCGGGTGGTGTTCGACGGCGGTGAGCACGGCCAGCCGCTGTTTGGTCACCCGGCGGCCGTGGGCACGCAGGGCGGCAGCCCATGCTTCGTGGGTGCCCGTCGAATCCGTCATGCCCCCATTCAAGCACCTATTATGAGTCGATCATAATAAGGCGCGCCTATGACGCCGCTCCGGCGCCACTAGAGTATCCGGGTGGGGAAATATCTGGCGGACATCACGCCCTTGCGCGAGAGTCCGGCGTTCCGCCGCCTGTGGCTGGGATCAGCCGTCGCAGCCCTGGGCAGCCAGCTGACCCTGGTGGCCGTGAGCCTGGAGGTCTACCGGCTCACCCAGGACAGCCTCTACGTGGGCCTGCTGAGCATCTTTGCCCTCGTCCCGCTGGTCTTCGGCGGACTCTTGGGCGGCTCGATCGCGGACGCCCACGACCGCCGCAAGGTGGCGCTGCTGGCCTCCTCGGTGCTGTGGCTGACCACCGCCTGCCTGGCCCTGCAGGCCTGGCTGCAGCTGGGGAATGTCTGGGTGCTGTACGTCCTGGTGGCGGTGCAGAGCGGCGCGCAGGCTATCAACCAGCCGGCCCGCAGCGCCATCATCCCGCTACTGGTTCGCAAGGAGCTCCTGCCGGCCGCCAACGCGCTGAGCATGATCAGGTTCGGCCTGACACTGACCGCCGGGCCCCTGCTGGCCGGCCTGTTGGTGGCCACGGTCGGCTTCGCCTGGACCTACACGATCGACGTCGCCACGTTCGCCTTTGCCTTGTGGGCGCTGCTGAAGCTGCCCGCCATGCCGCCGGGGGAGCATGCGCGGCCCGCGGGGCTGCGGTCCGTCGTCGAGGGCTTCCGCTTCCTCGGCACACGCCCCAACCTGCGGATGACCTTCATCATCGACCTCGTCGCGATGATCTTCGCCCAGCCCCGGGCGCTGCTGCCCGCGATCGGCGCCGTGATGATCGGCGGCGGCGAAGCCACAGTGGGCATCCTCCTGGCCTCCACCGCCGTCGGCGCCTTCCTGGCCGGCCTCTTCTCCGGCCCGCTGGGGGCGGTGCGGCGGCAGGGCGCCGCCGTCGTCTGGTCCGTGATGGGCTGGGGCGCCTCGATTGCCGCCCTCGGCCTCGTCGTCGTCCTCGCCGGGGACTCCGGCGCCGCCGGCGTGACGTGGTGGCTGCTGCCCGCGGCCCTGTGCTGCGGGCTGGCCGGCATCGCCGACTCCGTCAGCGCCGTCTTCCGCACCACGATCCTGCAGGCGTCCACGCCGGACCACCTGCGCGGCCGGCTGCAGGGCGTCTTCATTGTGGTGGTGGCCGGAGGACCACGGGTGGGGGACATGCTCGCGGGCGGTGGGACTAAGATTCTGAGTGAGGGCTGGGTCCTGCTTTTGGGCGGCCTGTTGTGCATCGCGGTGGCCTGGGCCGTGGCGCACTGGCAGTCGGGCTTCCTGAAGTACGACGCGCGGAACCCGGTGCCCTAGCGGGACGTATTTCTTGTGCGGGTCGATATTGGGACGACTTCGGGAGGAACAGTGCATCAGCATCACAACGGACTGAAGACCGCGGCCCTTTTCGGTGTGCTGTGGGCCGTGCTGCTGGGCCTCGGCGCGCTGATGGCCTCCAGCATGCGCAGTGCCGCGCCGATCTGGATCATGGCGCTGGTCGGTGTCGCCACGACGGCCTACGGCTACTGGAACAGTGACAAGCTCGCGATCCGGGCCATGCAGGCCTTTCCCGTGACGGAGGCCGAGGCGCCCCAGCTCTACCAGATCGTCCGGGAGCTCTCCGCCACGGCCCAGCAGCCGATGCCGCGGATCTACCTCTCGCCCACGATGGCCCCGAACGCGTTCGCCACCGGACGGAACCCGCAGAACGCCGCGGTGTGCTGCACCGAAGGCATCCTCCGGCTGCTCGACGCCCGGGAGCTCCGCGGCGTGCTGGGCCACGAGCTGATGCACGTGTACAACCGGGACATCCTGACCTCCTCGGTGGCGGCCGCCGTCGCGGGTGTCATCACCTCGGTGGCGCAGATGTTCCTGATTTTCGGCGGCGGCGGGGACCGGCGCAACGCCAACCCGATTGCCGCGATCGCGATGGCGCTGCTGGCACCGTTTGCCGCCTCGCTGATCCAGATGGCCATCTCCCGCACCCGTGAGTTTGACGCCGACGAGGACGGTTCGAAGCTCACCGGAGACCCGCTGGCGCTCGCCTCAGCCCTGCGCAAGATCGAGCAGGGCGTCCAGCTCGCGCCGCTGCCGCAGGACCAGCGGCTGGTCAACGCCTCGCACCTGATGATCGCCAACCCGTTCCGCGGCGGTGGGGTCGCGAAAATGTTCTCCACGCACCCGCCGATGAGCGAGCGGATCGGCCGGCTGGAGCGGATGGCGGGCCGGCCCCTGGGTTAGTCCGCGGGTTCGACCGCTTGTGCGGATGGCGGGCCGGCCGCTGGGTTAGTCCGCGGGTTCAACCGTTTATGCATCCGTCCGGGGGCGCTTTGGGCCCGGATTTCGACGGCGGCGCCTCAGCTGACGGCGTGTCCGCGCCAATGTGCCCCCGGAGCGCGGACGGCCCCGCGAACCGAGGGGCTGTTGTGCCGCGGCTGGCGCTTGGGGGCGAGGGTGGGTACCTGGTGCCAGGCTGGCGGCTTTGCTGTGTGCGGGCGTGTCCGCGCGGGCCGGGGTGCATCCGTCCGGGGGGCACTTTGGGCACGGATTTCGACGGCGGCGCCCCAGTTGGCGGCGTGTCCGCGCCAATGTGCCCCTGGAGCGCGGGCGGCCCCGGGGGACCTCTGGATCTGGGGGCCCAGGGGCCAGGGGTCCGCGGGATGCGAGATGCCCGGTTTCGGCGTCGCGGGTGACTCGGGACCCGGCTGCGCGACGCGCAACTGGTTCCATGACGCGCCAAAGGGCTGTCGACGCGGGTATAACCGGTGCGAGAGCCCCTTAGCGCAGCCTGAGAAAATTAGCGCATCGTCAGGACCTTAGCGCATCGTCAGGACCTGAGCGCATCGCCAGGACCTTGGCGCAGCGTCAGGACATTTGCGCCGCGAGGAGGTGCTTCTAGCTGCGGAAGTTCACGAACTGCAGGTCGGCCTCGTCGAAGCCCTTCAGCAGGTTCATGGTCTCCTGCAGGTCGTCGCGGGACTTCGAGGTCACGCGGAGTTCGTCGCCCTGGATCTGCGACTTGACGGACTTGGGTCCCTCGTCACGGATGAGCTTGTTAATCTTCTTCGCGAGGTCCTGCGCGATGCCCTCCTTGATGGTGGCCTCGAGCCGGAACTCCTTGCCGGACGGGTACGGCTCGCCCGCGTCGAGGGACTTCAGGGAAATGCCGCGGCGGATGAGCTTGGACTGCAGCACGTCCAGGACCGCGAGCACACGCTCTTCGGAGTTGGCCTTCATCAGGATCTTCTCGTCGCTGAAATCGACCTCGGCGCCGACGCCCTTGAAGTCGTAGCGCTGGACCAGTTCCTTCTGCGCCTGGTGCAGCGCGTTGGCGACCTCCTGCTTGTCGACCTTGCTGACGACGTCGAATGTGGATTCGCCTGCCATGACTGTCCTCCTGGTGGTTGGGGGGGCCCGGTGAGGGGCCTTTGTGTCTGCAATCCAGCCTAGTACGGATGCCCCTGATGTGAAGGCCGGCGGGACGTTGTCGCCTTCACAGTCCCGTTCACAGTCCGCTCAAAGCTGAGTCAGGGCGGGAACGAAGTTTCGGGCGGCAGAGTTGCAGGAGTTGGAAGAGTCGCTCGAAAGGTACAGCTCATGCAGAACAACGCCGGCCGGTCCGTCATCCGCTCCACGGCAGCAGCCGTCGGCGGTATCGCCGCCGCCGCGACCTCGGTGGCGGCCGCGACGCTGGCGGCCTCGATCATCTTCAGCCCGGCTGCGGACGCCTCGTCGAGGCTGGACGGCGTCCACGCCGATCTGGCCCGCGCCGTCCAGCTGAACCAGATCACGGAGGAGCAGGCGGCAAGGTTTGAATCAAAACTCGCCGGCCGCATCCTGGGAGAAGCCTGATTTCCCGGGCTTTTTTGGGCCTAAAAGCGCCGATTCGATTCTTCGGCAGAAGTTCTGTAAAGTTGTCTTGCCCGCGGTTACTGGAAGCGGAACGGACTGGAAACAGGCGTTCTGACGATGGAGGCCGCGAGTGATCTTCTTTTGAAGTTCGGCAGATTACCCGAGCGGCCAAAGGGGGCTGACTGTAAATCAGCTGGCAACGCCTACGGGGGTTCGAATCCCTCATCTGCCACCCTTGGAAGAGCCTCCGGAACCACCAGGTTCCGGAGGCTTTTTCTTTTCCCGCCTCAGACCGGAGCGCCCGCCAGGACCCAGTTTCCGCGCCTGTTTCAGACGCGGGGCGCGGATTCGGATGGCGGCACGCCGGATCCGCGTAGCGCGCGTCCGAATGCGTAGCGGAAGGTGCAGAGCGTCCCGCCGGCGGTGGACGCCAGGACCAGTTTCCGCGCCTGCTTCGGACGCGGGGCGCGGATTCGGACGGCGGCACGTCGGATCCACGTAGCGCGCGTCCGAAAGTGTAGCGGAACGTGCTGCGCGTCCCGACTCGGGGGCCGCGGAAACGGGAGACCCGCGCCAGGGGCTATAGATCCGCATGCGTAGCGGAAGGTGCAGAGCGTCCCGCCGGCGGTGGCCGCCGGCTACTGGCGGCGCGCGGCCAGGGCAGCGGCCAGCGCTGTGGCGGAGCTGGTGCTGCTGTTGATCCGCCAATCTGTTTCCTTGTTGAAGTTGAACCAGACCACGGCCGTGACGTCGGCCTGCGCCGCGAGGTAGCTGATCAGCCCCGTGTTCCAGTCCGCCTTGGATCCGCCTTGTTCCGCGGACGAGGTTTCCGCGATGAGCACCTGTTTGCCGGGCGCAAGCCGCCGCAGTTCGGCGAGGCCCGGGCCGAAGAGCTCCGTCGGGGAGATCCAGCTGCTCCACGCCGCCGAAGTGCCCCAGTTGTACCCGTCGAGGGCCACCGCGTCCACGTACCCGGGGCCGGGGTAGAGGCCGTCGAGCGGCGTTGACCCCCAGTAGGGGACGTTGGGGTTCCAGACCCAGGTGATGTTGGTGGCGCCGGTGGCAGTGACGACGTCGTGGACGTGCCGCCACGCCGCCGCGTAATCACCGGGTCCGTTGCCGTTGGCGCCCTCGGACCACGGGTACCAGTTGCCGTTCATCTCGTGCCCGAAGCGCAGCATCACCGGGTGCCCCCAGGACGCCAGGGCCGTGCCCCACTGCCTCAGGTAGGGGTCGAAGTCACCGGCGGTAACGCGGTCGAGGGCGTAGGCGGGCTGTTCGGTTCCGCCGCCCCAGGCCCACGGCTCCCACGTCAGCAGGGTCGTGGCGCCACGGCTACGGGCGGCGTCGAGCTCCGGGACGGGCGGGGCCTGGTTGAAATCCTTGTAGGACAGAATGACGGACGGCACCTCGCCGGCGAGGGACGCGGCCTGGTCCAGTTCCGCCGACGCCAGCGGTCCGCCCGGGGTGCCGACGCCGAAGCGCAGCGCCGCGCTGCTGATGGCCGGTGGCGGCGCCGCAGGGTTGGTTACCGGGGCGACGACTGTGAAGGCCGCCGACGCCGTGACGGTCCCGGCGGCGGCCTGGACGTCGAGAACCGGCTGGGTGGTCTGCGGGATGACGACGGCGGCCGTGAAGTATCCGGAGGCGCTCACCTTGAACGCGGCGGAGCTGGTGCCCGCCGTGAGGGTCCCGGAGGTCTTTTTGGGGTATCCGGTCCCGGTGACGGTGACCGTGGTTCCCGCCGGGCCCTGGGCCGGACTGAGGCTCAGGGACGCGGAGGCGGCCTGCGCGGGGACTGCTGCCAGCGACAGGCTCAGGACCACCAGCGCCAGGACGCAGGCCAGGCTTCTTATCGGCTTCATCGGAACTCCTGGGCCGGACGCCGGGAACGGCGGGGCGTCGTGACGGTACCCGGCCCCCACCGGAAGCCGTAACTTCCAGTGTCCGCCACGTCCGTCCGGCCGCGGGGACCAAAAAGGCGCAGGACCTCCCGAGGATTGCCCAAGGATTCCGCTCAGTCGTGCAGCGGGGACCTTGAGAGGATCCAGGTGTTCGTCCCGTCCTGGCGCTTGAACGTCACGGTGGTGACGAGGGCGCGGATGAGGGCGAGGCCGCGCCCCGACTCCGCCTCGCCGTCGGGCATCGCGGGGTCGGTGTCGATGGGGTCGGGGCAGGCTGCGCCGAAGGCGCTGACCCGGGCCTCCAGCCTGATGGGCGTGACGCTGATGTCGACACCGAGTTCCACCGGGTTCCTGGATTCGGGAACGGCATGCTGCACCACGTTGCTGGCAGCTTCGATGACGGCCGTGGCGAACGTCATGCGGTCCATGTCCGGGACAAAGGACGCGTCATCCCACAGACCGTCCAGCTCGGTGTGCACGGCCTCGATGGCTTCCGGGAGTGCCGCCTGGCGCAGCGTCCGCCGGGCGAGAACGTCAGTCATCGCCGAACGCCTGGGCCGCGGAGGGGTACGACGTCAGGACTTTGTCCATGCTGGTCAGGCCCAGGACCATCTGGACCTGGGGCTGGACTGCCGCGATCCGCAGGTCGCCGCCGGCCTGCCGGGCGGCCTTGAGGCAGCCGATGAGGGCTCCGAGGCCGGAGGAGTCCATAAAGGCCGTCTCTTCCAGGTTGATCACGATCCGGGAGGTACCCGCCGCGACAACTTCCGCCACCATTTCCCGCAGTTTCGGCGCCGACACCATGTTGAGCCGGCCGGCGGCCGTTATCTCGGCGTAGCTGTCTTTCACTTCATAGCTCAGGTCCACGGATGGCCCTTTCTTTGGATGGCTCGGTGGTGCTGTCGGTCCCGTCGCCGGCATCGCTGGCCGGGTAGCCGCGGTACAGGACGGCCCGGACCAGGATGCTCATGACGACGAGGTCAAACACCACCCAGAGTACGTTGACGAGGGTGCCGATCGGTTCGGACATTCCGGCGGCGAGCCGCCCAATCCCCACAACCGCAGCGATGACCAGCAGGACGGACACGGCAATCTGCGGCCGGATCAGGCTCCACCGCGGTCCGCCGGACTGCCGGTCCTTGGGGGTGACGGCGAAGCCGAGGGGGCGTCCCAGCCAGACGTTCCGGGCCGCCGTCGTGCACGCCTTGATCCAGGTCGGAAACAGAGCGAGGCTGTACTGCTGGCCCCGCCACGTGGGGATGCCCTTCCCGGCAATGGCAAACAGGACCTGGTTCACCACCATGAACGGGATGAATCTCAGGAAGAAGTCCGCGCTGAGGCTGGTGACGGGCAGGATGCCGAAGAGCAGGTAGACGATCGGGGCGGCGAAGTAGACGACGGCGGCGAAGCCGCTGAGGTAGGTCCACATGGTCGCGAAGTACATAAGCCGCTGGCCGAGCTTGAGCCCGCGCTGGACCATGGGGTTTTCCCGCAGGAAGACCTGCATGGTGCCCTGGGCCCAGCGGAGCCGCTGGGTCAGCATGGTGCCGATGTCCTCCGGTGCCAGCCCGTAGGCCAGGACCTCGTGGTGGTACACGCTCTGCCATCCCATGGCGTGGAGCCGCATGGCGGTGGCCATGTCCTCTGTCACCGAGATGGTGGCCAGCGGCATGACCGGCTGGGCCTCGTCGGTCCGTTCCACCGACAATGCGTCCAGCACCGCCTGCACAGACTCGATGGCCCCGAGCGGGGACCAGTCGCGGGCGGCCATCCGCTGCACGGCGTCGTCGGTCACCACCGGCACGCCTGCTTCTCCGACCTCCACCGGGGACATCGCCGCGATCTCCTCCAGATCGGCCTGCAGGGCGGACACATCGGCCAGCACCAGCGACTGGACCGTCTGGTCCACCCGCCGGCGCGCCCGGTAGGTGATCTCGCTGAGGGACCCGCCGGCGTCGAGCTGGCGGCGTGCCTCCTGGGTTGCGGCTTCGACTTCGTCGAGGGTCTGCTGCAGGAGGACGGATTCGCTGGAGGCCGCTTTGCGTGCCTTGCGGATGGCGGCCTGGGAGGCGCTGAGGGCGCGCCGGATGCTCTTTTCCGTTTCCTTGACGTAGCCAACCAGCCCCAGCTGCATCAGGGCCTCGCGCCGGAGGACGGCGTTGGAGCCGCAGAAGAAGGCGGCATTCCAGCCGTCCTTGCCCTGCTGGATCGGACCGTAGAACAGCGGCGCCTGGCTGCCCAGGGGATCGTCCGCCGGGACGTTGCTGAAGTACTGGGGCGTCTGGACGAGGGCGACCCTGCGGTTGTTGAAGTAGCCCAGGGTGTTGTCCAGGATGTCCGGTTCGGGGATCTGGTCCGCGTCCAGGATGAGCAGGAACTCGCCGGCCGTCATCATCAGCGCATTGTTCAGGTTCCCGGCTTTGGCGTGCCGGGGCATCCCGCTCCACGCCGCACTGCGTGTCACGTACCCCAGCCCGTGCGCGGCGGCCAGGTCCCGGAGTTCCGGCCGGTCGCCGTCGTCGAGGATCCAGGTGCTGTGCGGATGCCGGATCTTCTTGGCTGCCAGCGCCGTCGTCATCACCATGTCCAGCGGCTCGTTGTACGTCGTAATGAAGACGTCGACAGTGGCGTCCGCGGGCGCCGGCGACGGCGGTGTGCGGGTCTTGAGCCGCCAGACCGTCATTCCGAAAAGCATCACATCGATCAGGCTGTACGTTTCGGCGATGACAAGCGGCACCGCGATCCACCAGGCGTCCCAGTTCAGCGACGCCAGCCAGCGCCAGGCAACGTAGTTGACCCCGGTCAGCACCGTCAGTACGACAACGAGCCGGACCCAGAAGGGCCTCACCGGGTCTCCCGCCGGACGGCAAGGATGGTGACGTCGTCGGGGTTGGCGGTTCCCTGGGCCCGACGGCGGACGGCGGCCACGAGCTCCTCCGCGGACCCCGCGGAGGCGGCGAGCTTTCCGATCTCGTCAACCGCGGCGAGTGTTCCGTCATAGAGGTCCAGGACACCGTCACTGAAGCTGACAATCATGTCCCCGGGGCCGAGCCGTGTCTCCAACGATTCCCAGCGGGTGCCGGGGAGCAGGCCGACCGGGAAGTTGTCGGAGGTGAGCCTCTCCCAGGTGCCGGCCGCCCGGACGACCAGGGTCAGGCCGTGGCCGGCGTCCGAGAACAGGATCCGCCCGTCCGAGGCCCTGAGCCGGGCGTGGAAGAGTGTCGCGAAGGAGCCCGCCTGGCTCAGGTCGGTCGCCAGGCAGTCCTGCGTCAGCGCCAGGGCAGCGGCGGGGTCACCGTTGTTTCGGGCGCTGCGGATGACAGCCCGCGTCGTGGCAGCGATCATGCCGGCCCCGGCGCCCTTGCCCATGACGTCGCCGAGGGTGAACCCGAGGCCCTCTTCGATGAGGTACCAGTCAAAGAAGTCCCCTCCCACGGCGGTGGAGGGAATGCAGGCGCCGGCTGTCTGGTAGCCGGGGAGGGGAGCGGCGTTCTTGGGGAGCAGGAAGCGTTGGATCTCGGCGGCCCGGCTGAGTTCGGCAGTGGCCGCGGCGGCTTGCTCGTGGGCGGTGTGGAGACGGCGCCGTGCCCGGCGCGCCAACTCGTTGACCACAAGGGCTCCCAGGACGAAGATCATCGTGCTGAACAGCCCGCGGAAGACCTCATTGGGGTTCGCGTCGATGCTCGACCCGAGTGCAAACGGGACCATGATTGCCACCGTCGCGCCCATCGCCGCGTAGGCCACGTGGCGGCGGCCTTCCATTGCGGCGAGCCAGAGCACCGGCAGCAGGACAATCGAGGCGTAGATGGAGTGGCTTTCGCCTGTGCCGTGCCGCAGGGCTCCGGCCGCGAGGAAATCCAGGAAGGGCACAATGATGGCAAAACGTGCCAGCTCCGGCCGGATTGCCAGTGCGGCCAGGCCGGTGGCGGACGCCATCAGAACCGCCCCGGCTGCCAGAGCCATCCAGTCGCTGACCGTCAGCGTCGCGATCGCACTGCTCATGGCCGCGGCGACGATAAAGAACACCACGAACGGCAGTTGTTTCCACAGCGGTGTCAGCTCGTCCACACCGGTCAAGAGGGACGGCATCTGGTGCCGCAGCCCTGGCTGCTCGTCCACACCCGTCACAACGGATTCCTGTGTTGCCGTCGCCGCCACTGAATCCCCTATGCCTAGACTTCCCCAGCTCTTGTCCCCATGAATCCTACCGATCCTTTTTGGGTGAAAGTTCCGGCGGGACGCCGGCCCGGCGCGGAGCGGCGCTGGACCGCCGTCGGAGCATAGATCCCTCCGGGACCGCGCTGGAAGAGGACGGCCGTGATGTCGTCCAGGACAACGGATTTTCCCCGCCGGTCGCACAATGTCCTCACGGCCGCGTCCGCACCGTCCTGCGTCAGGCTCTCCGTCATGGCGGCGGCGAGCAGGCCGAGGTCGCCGCCGTGGAGGTCAAGGAGGCCGTCGGTCGGAATCAGGACGGCGTCTCCGGGCGAGAGTGCGAAGGGGCGCTGGTTCCACGTCGCGCCGGGGACCAGCCCCAGGGGTGGTCCGGTGGGGGGCAGCCGCTCGACGGTGCTGTCGGCGCGCAGGATGTGGGTCAGTCCCTGTCCGGCGTCCGCATAGAGGCCGGTGCCGGTGGCCGGGTCGATGACGGCGTGGAAGACCGAGGCGAAGGACCCGGCGCGCGCCAGGGTCCCGTCGAGGCGGTCCGATACATCCCGGAGGAGGCGGGACGGGTCCGCGTCCCAGCCGGCGTCCGCGAAGGCGGAACGCGCCGCCCCCGCCACGAGCCCGGGACCGACACCCTTGCCCATCGCGTCGCCGACGGTCATGCGGAAGTGTCCGGACCCGGTGGTGCCGAGGTCGTAGAAGTCCCCGCTGAGGCCGAAGGCGGGATAGAAGCAGACTCCCAGAGAGTAGCCGGCTGGGGCCGGTGGAGTGACCGGCAGGAGGGCCCGTTGCGTGCGGGCGCCCTGGTCGATGTCCCATGACAGGTTCATCTCACGCTGGATGATCTGGGTGAGGTCCTCAAGGATCCTTTGCTGTTCCGCACCGAAGGACCGGGGCGACTGGTCGATGATGCAGAACGTCCCCACGTGCGTGCCACCGGGCCCGGTGAGGGGGTGGCCCGCGTAGAACTTGATGTGGGGGTCACCCGTCACGAGCGGGTTGTGCCGGAAACGTTCGTCGGTGAGGGCGTTCTCCACGATCAAGGTTTCGGAGGACTTGAGCGTCTCGGCGCAGAACGCTTCACTCCGGTCCGATTCGCGGGACAGCGGACCTACGAAGGATTTCAGGTACTGGCGGTTCTCGGCGATCAGCGACACGCTGGCTGCGCTGACCCCGAAAAGGCTCTGCGCCAGCCGCGTGATCCGGTCGAAGCGCTCCTCGGAAGGTGTGTCCAGCAGGCGGGTCCTGGACAGGTCCTCGAGCCGCGCCCATTCCGGGGCATTGGGGCCCCGGAGGCTGCTGGGGGATGGGTGTTCCGTGCTTGTCATACGTCCTCCAACGTTGAGGGGGAACACCCGCCGCGGACCTACTCGTCAGAATAGCCGGGTCATCCCGATTCCACGGTGGGCGCTCAACCTCGAATGAGCTTACAGCCCACCGCGGGGGAGCGGAGAAGCGTCGCACTCTTGCCTTGCACCGGGCGTCCAGCGCGTTCGCTGAGGCTCACCCGAAAGGGATGATGTGGCGGCCCCGCCGCGGACGCTTTAGTGGCATGTAGGACCCTAAGCGGGACAACCACGCTGCCGGCAACCCGCCGCCGGGATCACCCCGTGCGGGTGGCGACGCCCCGGCCGGTGACGACCACACTTAGACGAGCGTGCCGGACCGGGCGCGCCAATCAGAACGGAGGAAAGCCAGTGACAACCACACCGGAGACTGAGGCCCACGGGCCGGTCGACTTTGTGCTCCTCGAGTTCCCCATGGCAGGACTGACCGGACGGGCGAGTGAAGAGCTGATAAGGCTCGTGGAGCAGCGTGTGATCCGGCTCTTTGATCTCCTCGTCGTCATGAAGAACGAGGACGGCACAGTCGAGGTGCTTGAGCTCACCGATCCAGGCGGTCCCGCGGAGTCCTTCTCGTACTTCGATGGCGCGCAGACCGGTCTTCTCGGCGAGGAGGAAATCGCCGAGGCAACAGACGCGATCCTCCCAGGGAGCGTCGCCGCGCTGATTGTCTACGAGAACATCTGGGCGGCACCATTCGTTGCGGCCGTTCGCGACGGCGGGGGCGAGCTCGTTGCGAGCACGCGGATCCCTGCTCCGGACGTGATGGCAGCCCTCGAAGCCCTCGACGCCAAGCCGCCCGTGGCCTGACACACAAGACCCGATGCGAGAGGAGAAAAATTATGGGACTGCTTAGGGGTATGGCACGGACGGCGGTCGTCGCCGGGACGGCATCAGCGGTCAGCGGCCGCGTCCAGCGCCGGCAGGCTTCGAAGTTCGCCGAAAAGGACGCCGCTACCGCGGCCAAGCAGCAGGAGGCCTACGACGCGCAGATGAGCCAGCAGCAGCAACCGGTGTACGAGCAACCCGCTCCGCCCCCGGCTGCCGCAGGCGGAATCTCCAACGAGGCCATCCAGCAGCTCAAAGAGCTCGCGGCTCTGAAGGAGCAGGGGATTCTCACGGAACAGGAGTTCGGGGTACAGAAGGCGAAGATCCTCGGCGGCTAGTGCCGGCGGCCGCTTGACACGGATAGAGCACCCCCGCGGCTGCCTGGGAAGGCATCCGCGGGGGTGTTGCCTTGCGGGTCTGGGCTCGGCCCCGGAAAGACTCCCGTCAGCTGACCTTTGACTCGGCGAGGATGGCGTCGATCTGGGCGAGGGCCTCCCTCATGCCCTCTTCCATACCCATGGCGAGGACCTTCTCGAGCGCATCCGCGGAGTCGAACGTCGACACCATCGTCATGCGTGTGCGGTTGCCGATTGCCTCCAGCTCCATGACGGCGTGGCCCGTGCCCATCGCCAGGACCGGGTCGCCGTTCTCATCGGCGAAACCGTCGTCGAATTCCAGCCGGTGTGGCGCCTCGATGGCAGTGAACCGCCACCATCCCCAGCTCTTCTCGCCTTCGGGCCCGGTCATGTAATAGCTGGCCTTTCCGCCGGACACAAAGTCGTGGCTGGCGAAGGTCGCGGGCCAGGTGGGCGGGCCCCACCAGCGTTCGAGCTTGCGCGGGTCTTCCCAGACCTGCCAGACACGCTCGACGCCGGCATCGAACTCGGCGACGACGGTGAAGGTCAGGGCTTCGGCATTCGTGTGCGAACTGATGACCGTCATGACTGAACTCTCTTCCTATCCCTCTGCGAGAATGTCTGCGATCCGGTCGGCCCGCTGCCGCCAGATCGTCTCGTACTCATCGAGCAGCCGTCGAGCTCGTTGCAGGCCGTAGTGGTGGGCCCGCACGATCTGCTCCCGTCCGCGCTTTTCCTTCGTCACGAGGGAAGCGCGCTCCAAAACCGCCACGTGCTTCTGTACGGCGGCGAAACTCATGGCGTAGTGCTCCGCCAGCCCGGAGACCGAATACTCGCCGGCCGTCACGCGGGTGACAATGTCCCGGCGGGTGGCATCGGCGAACGCCTGGAACAGGCGGTCAAGGTCAGCATCCCGGAGCTCATCTACAACCATTTGGTTGTAGAATATTCCGCCCGTTCTGCGAAGTCAACAGGTTTTCAGGAAGCTATTTGGCCATGCCGGGGCGCACGGCGACGAACTCGATCGCGTTGGCGGGCTGGATGGTCCTCTTCGGTGCCCGGGAGTATCCCTTCGCGTCCAGGTGGTTCTCTGCCCGGTACACGGCCAGGGCCTCGTCATAGAGGGTGTTGAGCTGCTGGCCGGTGAACTCCTCCGAGGAGCCATCATTAAAAGTCACGGAAATGACGGTACTGCCGGGGAAGTGCCTCTTCATGCGGATGAAGCCTTCGGCGTCCTGCTGGAGATTGATCAATGCGGTCCTGCCTTCGTAGTGGGGACTTCCAGTCTCCCGCACGTTCTTCGGAACGCCCGCACGGAGGGGGCCTGACGGAGCGGAAGGCCCCTTGTGGAGGGGCCTTCCGTGGATTTCCGGCTAGACCTTCTCGCGGGTCCGGTCAGTCGTGGCCGGCTCCTCGACGGTGAATTCCCGGCTGCGGCGGGGGAAAGCCCAGAACTTGAAGCCTGGCTCGTCCACCCGGGGCTCCGGGCGTACACCGGTGTCCTTGGAATCATCCTTCTTGATGTCCCGCCGGAACTCCCTGTTGTACTGGTAGCACATCACTGACCTCCTCATCGTGGGTGCCCCTTAATCCTCCTCCGCGTCCCGCCGCGCGTCGATACCCTGCCTGCTTAACGCGGGGATCGCAGGGGAGTCTCTTCCAGATCGGCCGCGGAACAGCTTTACTGAACCCTGATACACACAATGGAGGGGGAACCATGAAGTCCAAGGGAACATGGCACGTCGCTGCCGGGAGCCTCGCCCTGGCTGCGACGATTTTCGTCCTGCCGACGCCATTTTTCCAGGTGGTCACCGGCAGTGCCGATGCGGGCGCGACGGGTCTTTTTGTCCTGGGACTGGCGCTGCTGGCAGGCGGACTCGGATCTGTCGGCGTCGGACTGTACCGGCGCTCGCGCGACCTGAAAACTGCGCGGACTTATGCCACGAGAGAGCCGTCGTCCCTGGACGAGGACCGGCCGGTCAACCCTTACGCGATCCCGAAGTCGTACGGCGCGGTACCTCCGCCGTCGTGATGGGATGACGATGGAGCCAATGCTGATCATGGACGCGGCGCCCTAATCCCGGCCGAGGAGCTTGTCGGTGGCCGCATCGGGCATGGCGTCAAAGTACTTCGCCAGGACCTCCTGGAAGATGCTCTGCCGGGGGTCCGCACGGAGGAACAGGGTCATTGAGGAGTGCAGCTTCCGCTCGTCGGTGCCGCCGAAGATCTGCCTCGCGGTGCGCCCTTCGAGACCGGCGACGGCCGCGGCGCACTCGACCAGCCGTGGACCCACCACCGGGTGTTGCAGATAGGCCTTCGCCTCATCGAGCGACGCCACGGCGTACCGTCGCGCGGTCGGGCTCTGCCCGAGTCCGGCGATCTGCGGGAACACAAACCACATCCAGTGGCTGCGCTTGGAGCCCGCGCGGAGTTCGTCGAGGGCGTGACGGTACGTGCCGCCCGAGTCCTGGGCCGTGACGAACCGTTGCAGATCGTAGGGATCCTCCACCGGGTCCTCCCGGGCTCCGCGGGTCATCACTCCTCGAACCGTGCCGTCATGTCGGTATCTCCGGCGATGGAGGACACGACGGCGGCCGCGACGTCGCGGATTTTCATGTTCCTGTTGTTGGACGTATTCCGGAGGATCTTGAAGGCGGCTTCCCTCCCGCACCGGTTCTGGGCCATGATTGCCCCGATCGCCAGGTCGATGATGGTCCTCGACTGCATGGCGGCGGCCAGGTCGTCCCGGGATTCGCTGAGCTGCGCGATCCGCAGGGCCAGCAGGAGGGCCGGCGCGGCTTCGGCGGCAGACCGATGAGCCCGCTCCGAATCGTCGTCGGAGAATGCCTGCGTCCGCGGCGAATAGAAGGTGACGACGGCGGAGCTGTCACCGTCGAGAACCAGAGGGATCCGCAGCGTGCTGCCGTATTCCCCGCCGGTGCTGCCCGCCTCCAGGGAAGCCTGCCTCCGCCGGTCGACGGTGATGCCGCAGGACACCTCGCGTCCCGGGTGCGAGAGTTCCTCCGCAGCCAGGCCGGCCAGTTCGGCCAGGAAACTTTCGACGCCGGACCCGTCCCGGGTGCTCTCCAGCAGAAGTTCCAGCAGCGTGCCGGCGCCGCCTCTGACGTTGTGCGCCGTCGACGAATCGGCATGGTTGTAACGCATAGCTGCCCCCAAATTCCCGGCCGCGCGCTGACGAAGCGGACGGCTTTCTCCCATCCTATTGCGGGGGATACGCCGGGGGTAGGGATGCGCCTTGCAGGATGTCCGCGGCAATGGTGTGCAGCTTCGTGTCGTTTGCCCTGGCGGCGAGATGGAGCAGCTCCAGGGACTGCTCCCTGCTGCATCTGTTCTGAACCATGATGAGCGCTACGGCGGCGTCAACAACGGCGCGGGATTTTAAGGCGGACCGGAGGTGCTCCGGGTAGATCTCCGGGGGATGGACCTTGAGTGCCAGCCTTAGTATCCGGGAGATGGACGCGGCGTGGCGCTCCACTTCCGCGACTGTGTCGCTGTCAAAAACGCCGCTGGTGCGGGCGTAGCAGTTCAGGGCCGCGGCGGAGCCAGGGTCCGTGGCGATCGGCACGGCCAGCACCGACCGGATGCCCTCGCCGGAAACCGCAGAGGCGTAGTGCTCCCAGCGGTCGTCGGCCCCCACGTCAGGAACCAGGACGGTGGTTCCGTGCCGGAGGGCAGTCAGGCAAGGGCCGTCGTCGAACGCGTATTGCTTCTCGTCCAGCCGTTTCGCGTCCTCGCCGCTGCTGGCGACAGTGGCCGGGGCCCCGTCCCGTTCCACCGTGATGGCACACAGCATGGGCTCCGGACCGCCGAGGCGGGTCGCGGAGATGGTGGTCAGGCCCAAAAGAAACTCGGTGAATCCCGGACTTTCCAGCAGGAGATCCTGCAGTTGCTCGGGTGTTGGAGATGCGCCGGTACCGGAAACCATGCCGGCCTCAATCCTACGAACGCCTGGACGTCCGTGACGCGCCGGCTCAGCGATGGCGGACTCTTGATCGCCCGCAACCCAAATAGCAAAGCCTGGATTCCCCCAAGCCAAGATGTAACTACTGACGACACTACGCCGTGCGGGGGACAGTGAATATACGCGCCCCCGGCCGGCCCGCCGTATGCTTGACTCCTGCGGCGATGCGCGCCGGCTGGCGTCCCGCCGGTATGGACCACTGAGGTGAAAATGAGCGTGGAACTGCCGCTGGCTGACGAGATCACCGCTGTTTTCGCCCGGGCCAGCAAGCTGCTGCTGACCGAACAGACGGTGGCCCACGCCCTGCGGCTGATCACCGACGCCGCCACTGTGGCGATACCCGGCGCGATCGGCGCCGGAGTATCCCTGATCAACCGTTCGGGCCTGCGGCAGACGACCGCCGCCTCCGACGCCGTCGTGGCTGAAGCCGACGCACTCCAGTACGAGCTGGGGGAAGGCCCGTGCATCACGGCCTGGGCCAGCGGGGAAACGGTCCTGGTCGACGATCTGGCCTCGGACCGGCGCTGGAAGCGCTGGGCCCCCGCCGCGGTGTCCCTGGGCATTTCGTCCTCGGTCAGCTGCCCCCTGTTGTCCGGCGGCCTGGCCCTGGGAGCAGTGAAGGTCTACTCCGACGGGGGAGGGTTCGCCGGAAATGGCACGGTCCGTTTGGCCGAGCTCTTTGCTGAACAGGCCACGCTCTTTGTCATCCACTCGCACGCCCGTGAGGCTGCCCGGACGCTCAGTGACCGCCTGCAGGAATCCCTGGCGCAGCGGGACACGATCAGCATGGCCAGGGGCGTGCTGATGGCCCGGAACGGAACCAATGATGACGTGGCGCTCCGGGACCTGATGATGCTGTCGCGGCAGACAGGGAAGCCCCTGGCGCTGGTCGCGGCAGAACTGCTGGCTGCGGCCAGACCCTTCGAAAACTAAGCGCAGGACGACGGCATGGCCTTGGGCGACGAGGAGAGCGAACAGCGGCAGCGGTTTGCCGAATCGCTGCGCCATGCCGACTTGGGCATGGAAGAGCTGTGGCTGAGGTACTTCACCCTCGGTGGGCACGCCGGACAGTTCGAGGTCGAGGCCTACATCCACGGCGCCATGGCGCTGCCCCCACTCCAGCGCGACATCCTCGCCCATGCCCTGAACGAACGCCTCGATGAGCTGTACTCCGGGGCGCCCCGGGCGCCGTACAGCGTCGATGCCTCCGACAAAACGTCCGACGGCGGGTCGGTCGAGGGCCCGGTTGAGGGTGCGGACGAGAAGCCCGACGGCGGGTCCGATGGCGGGTCCGAAAAATAGTCCGGCGACGACTGACTCCCGCGTTGCTAGAGTCAGCACTAGGGTGAGTGACCCGGGCCGGTCCGCCACTGGTTGACGGGCCAAGGAAGGTGGGCGGCATGTTCCCTTTTTTCACCGACACAAGCCTGGTGGAAGCCGGGCTGCTGCTCGCGACGTTCGTGCTGTGTTCGCTGGTCGGCATTGAACGGCAGGTCCGGCAGAAGAGCGCTGGCTACCGGACCCATGTGCTGGTGGGACTCGGCTCGTGCGCCTTCACGCTCGTGTCCGCTTACGGCTTCGCCTTCGTGACGGAGCCCGGAGCCGTCCTGGACCCGTCCCGCATCGCGGCCCAGATCGTCAGCGGGATCGGCTTCCTGGGCGCAGGCGTCATCTTCAAGGGCCGGGACGTGGTCCGCGGCCTCACCACGGCCGCCACCATCTGGGTATCTGCCGCGGTGGGCATGGCCTGCGGCGCCGGCATGGTCTCCCTGGGCGTCGTGCTGACGGTCTTCCACCTCGTGACACTGTTTGTGATTGCCCCGGCGGTCCGCCGAATTCCGTCCGTGGACAGAAACCGCGTGATGCACATCGATTATGCCGACGGCCAGGGCGTGTTGCGGCAGATCCTCGAAATCGCCACCAGCATGGGGTTCAGTTCCTCGATCCTGCGCACCCGGAGGACCGGCGACGAGCAGAAGCCCATGGTCTCGATGGAAGTGCGGTTCTTCGGCCGCCATCCGCTGCGCAACCTGGTCCTTCCCCTGATGGACCTGAACGGTGTCGCCAGCGTGATTGTCCGGGGGACCGATTCGAGCGAGGACGACGACGACGATGACGAAGACTGAGGCGCTTCCCGGGGCTCCCGGATGACCGGGACCAGCCGGGCCCTGGCGGGCAGCGTCCGGATCCGGGTCCTGAGAGCCTCCGACGCCGAACCCATGTGCGCCGCCTACCTGCGCAACCGTGAACACCTAGCGCCGTGGGAACCGCTGCGGGCCGAGGAGTTCTTTACCGTGGACGGCCAGATGGTGAGCGTCCAGTCCAAGCTGGCCTTGTTCATCGCGGGGTCCGACGTTCCATGGGTGCTGACCGACGGGGAACAGATTGTGGGGCTGATGACCCTCAGCGGCATCGTCCGCGGGCCGTTCCTCAGCGCCCACCTCGGGTACTGGGTGGACCAGGACTACAACGGGCGCGGGATCGGCTCCGCGGCGGTCGCCTTCGCCGTCGCCGCGGCGCGGGACGAGCTGGGCCTGCACCGGCTGCAGGCAGCGACCCTCCAGCACAATGCCGCCTCACAGAAGATCCTCACACGCTCGGGGTTCACGGAAATCGGTGTGGCACCGGCTTACCTCCACATTGCCGGGGGCTGGCGGGACCACATCCTCTTCCAGCGCATCCTGTTCTGAGCCCACCGGATACTGAATCAACGGTTACTGAGACAACCCAACGCGGGGTCAATCCGCGCCCACCCCGGAAAGGGCCGTACGTGACCCCGCGCTGCTGTTGGCGGCGGGGGCCGACGTACATCGGCTTCGAAGCCGAACTCATCGCCACGGACTGACGCTGCGCCCGATCGGCCCGGTGCACCGCGCCGCGGACGGCTCAGCGCACCATCCTCAGGATCCGGACCGGTGTTCCGGCCAGCTCATGCACCGCGGTGGCACCGTCGGGGGTGAAGCCGTTGCGCCGGTAAAAGGCGAAGGCGCGGGGGTTCTCCTCCGCAATCCAAAGGTAGGCGCCGGCGTCGCCCAGTGCTGCGTCCAGCAGCATCTGCCCCGCCCCGGAGCCATAGTGGCTGGCGAGCACGTAGATGCCCGACAGCTCCCGGGCCCGGGGGCCGTCGTCGTCGCGGCCGGCTCCGGCGCTTGCCCAGCCGACGATGTCCGGCCCTGCGCAGGCCACCCAGATATCCGAGGTGGCGGCAGCGATGATGGCGCGCCATCTGGCCTCCCGCGGGCCTTGCTGCAGCGCCGCCAGGGACCCGGCCGGCAGCAGGTGGGCATAGCTCTCGCGCCAGGCCTGGATGTGCACCCGCGCAATGCCAGCCGCGTCGTCCGGCACGGCGGCCCGAACGGTCAGGTCTGTCGTCATCCGGACAGCGTAATACGCATTTGTGCCCCACCCGTGGCAGCGATCCGGGTACCTTGAAGCCATGAGCATCTTTCTGGTCGGCGGCGGCCCGGATACCGTGTCGACTCCCGTGATCTTCGACCAGTTCATGGCGGAGGCCCGGCAACGCACCGGGGGCAGCCGGCCGCCGCAGATCGCGGTGGTGCTGGTCGACCATGAAGGCAGCGCCGAATACTTCCTCCCCGCCTATCTGGACCCCCTGCACCGCCGGACGCCGAGTGAGGTGACGACGGTCCTGCTCCGCCGCCACGGGCCGGTGGACCCCGGGGCGTTCGACGGCGTCGACGCGATAGTCGTCGGCGGTGGCCCCACTCCCGT
Organism: Pseudarthrobacter sp. PvP090; assembly: GCF_040547365.1. Classification (NCBI taxonomy): domain Bacteria; kingdom Bacillati; phylum Actinomycetota; class Actinomycetes; order Micrococcales; family Micrococcaceae; genus Pseudarthrobacter; species Pseudarthrobacter sp. PvP090. Next base: position 265,129 of record NZ_JBEPPO010000001.1, on the reverse strand, counting down.
CTACGCCGAGGGACTGCGGCCCGCCGCTGCGGCCATCCGCGAGGCGGTCGCCGCGGGCGCCCCCTATCTGGGCTTCTCCGCCGGTGCCATGATTGCGCCGGAGCGGGCGATTGTCGGCGGCTACCGGGTCCGCGGCGTCGAGGTGTGCCCCGAGGAAGCGTCCGAGGGGCTCGGGGAGGTGGAGTTCCGCGAGGGGCTGGGCCTTGTTCCGTTCGCCGTCGACGTCCACGCCGCGCAGGCCGGCACGCTGGGCCGTGCGGTCGCCGCCGTCGTGCACGGCATGGTCGACAGGGCCGTGGCTGTCGACGAGAACACGGCCCTGGTGCTGCCGCATGCGGACCCGGCGGAGCAGCGCGTGATCGGGACCAACAACTGCTGGCTGGTCCGTGGCCCCGGACACAAAGCCACGGTCTCGGTCCTTGGCAGTGTTGTTACCCGCGGGTAACATGATCCCATGCATCTGCTCCTCCGCACGCTTGTCCTGCTGTTCACGTCCTCCCGCCGCTCCCCGCTGAGCATCTGGGACACGTCGTCGCTGCCGCTGAAGGTCCTGCCGACCGACATTGACATCGCGATGCATGTCAACAACGGCATGTATTTCTCGCTGATGGACCTGGGCCGGTTCGACCTGATGGCCCGCAGCGGAACCTGGAAGGCCATGCGCCGTCGGGGATGGAGCCCGGTGGCGGCGGGGGAGACCATCGCCTTCCGCCGGTCGCTGCAATTGTGGCAGCGGTACACGATCGAAACGAAGATCATCGGCCTCGACGAGAAGGCCATCTACTTCGAGCAGCGCATGGTGGTGGCCCGGGAAATCTACGCCCGCGCCTTCATCGCCACGCGCCTGGTCTGCAAGGGCAAGCCCGTCAGCCAGGAGGAGATCATCCGCGAGTTCGGGGCGCCGCCGGCGGACCTGGAACTGCCCGCATGGATCCACGAATGGCGCGAAACCAATGCCCTCCCCGGCGCGCGGCGTCCGGCGCCCCACGTCTGGGCCTGAGCCGGCCTGCGCCTGAGCCCGGCCGCTCAGGCCCGGCCGCGCCTACGTCCCGACGTCGCGCCGGCTCAGCGCCACCGCGCTGAGTGCCACGAGAACGGCCGAAATTCCCCACAGCCAGCCGGCGGCCGCCCAGTCCGCGCCGTTGGCCACCGGGTTGTTGCCGTACGCCCAGCTGTAGGGCGAGAGGTTCAGGAGCCAGCCGACGTCGGTGCTTTGCCGGCCCACCGCGTTGAACACATAGCCCAGGACCCCGACGCCGGCGCCCGCGGCCAGCCCGTAGGTCTTCCGCCCCGTCACCGCGCCGGCAAAAAGCGCCGTGCTGCCCGAGAGCATGGTCAGGCCGGCGAACAATACGGAGGCGCCGAAAAGGTTCTCCGGTTCGATGTTGAGCTGGGCGGAATCGATCAGCAGCCGGATCAGCACAAACACGAGGGCCACGAGCAGCAGCACGCGCGCCAGGATGGCCAGCGCCCGCTCCAGGACCACCTGCTCGCGGGTGACGCCGTGCGCCAGGGTGAGTTCGAGCTGGCCCGATTCCTCATCCCCGCCCACCGCGGCCGCACCCCACGCCACCGAGGCGATGGTCATCAGCAGGAAGCCGATCAGCCCGAACATGGTGGCCTGGGTGTAGCCCGGTCCCGAGGTGATCTGGTCGTAGTTGAGGGCCTTGATCATCTCCGGCGGGAAGGCATCCATCACACCCTGCATCTCGGGGCTTCCGCCGATCGAGGGGTAGAGCGGCAGGTAGATGAAGATCGCGGCGGCGAGCCCCGCAGCCCAACCGAGCGTGGAGCGCCAGGAGTCCACGAACGCCCGGGTGAACAGCGGCAGCGGTTTGCTCATGCGCCGTGTCCCTTCCGACGGCGGCGTCCGTTCCCGTTCCCGTTCCCCACGCCGTTGCCGTTGCCGCGGATGGTGCCGTAGAGCTCAAGGACCGATTCCTCGAGGTCCGGCTCCTCCAGCACCAGTTCGGTGAGCCTGAGGGTGGCCAGGACCCGGAGCAGCGGCTGGATCGCGCCGCCCAGCGTGGCGGACAGCTCGACGCCGTCGCCCGCCGGCAGCACCTCAAGGTGCCCGATCCCGGGCACCCCTGCCAGCAGCGCGCCGGCGTCGGGCGCCGAAATCCCGGCGGCGGTGAACCGCACGTGCCGGACCGCGCCTTCCCGCAGGCTGTCCACGGTGGCGACGGTGATGATGCGGCCGTCGCGGAGGATCGCGACCGTGTCGGCGGCCTGCTGGACTTCGCTGAGCACATGGGAACTGAGGAAGACCGTCTGCCCGTTGGCCTGGGCCTCGCGGACCATGGTGAGGAATTCCTGCTGGACGAGCGGGTCCAGTCCGCTCGTTGGCTCGTCCAGCACGAGCAGTTCGGGATCATGCATAAAGGCCTGGACGAGCCCCAGTTTCTGCTTGTTGCCCTTGGAGAGTTTGCGGGTGTGGCGGTCCAGGTCCAGGCCCAGCCGTTCGGCCAGGGCGTCGACCCGGCCGGGCCGGACGGGACCGCTGATGTCGGCGTAATGGGACAGCAGCTTGCGGCCGGTGATCCGCCCCTCCAGGAACAGTTCGCCGGGCAGATAACCGATCCGGCGGCGGAGCGCAGGGCCGGCGGTCCGGGGGTTCTCGCCGAGCACCGTCGACGTGCCGGCGGTGGGCCGGATGATGTCCAGGAGGCACCTCATGACGGTCGTTTTGCCCGCGCCGTTGGGCCCGATCACGCCAAAGACCGAGCCCTTCTCGATGCCGAAGCTGACGCCGTGCAGCACTTCGCGGCGGCCGAACTTCTTGGTCAGGGAGTCGGCCATGATGGCCTGGCTGGCGGTGTTTCCCGGGTCTGGGGGCATGGCGCCGATGGTAGGCCGTGGCCGTTGTGCGGGCTAGGGTCCTAGGGCCCCGGGCCGGATGGCAGGGTGCGCGGGAGGGCCGTCACATGGATGTGCCAACAGCGAAATGCAGGGGACAAGCCGGGGCTGCTCGCGTACCGTTGACCCATGGCTACCGTCGACATTACAGGTGAACAGTTCGCATCGACCGTCGAGGACAATGACATTGTCCTCGTTGATTTCTGGGCCGAATGGTGCGGCCCGTGCAAGCAGTTCGGCCCCACCTACGCCGCAGTTTCCGAGAAGCACCAGGACGTCGTCTTCTCCAAGGTGGACACCGAGGCGGAGCAGCAGCTCGCCGCCGAGGCCGGCATCACGTCCATCCCGACGCTGATGGCGTTCCGCGAGAAGGTACTCGTATTTTCCCAGCCGGGCGCGCTGAATGCCCAGCAGCTGGAGCAGGTCGTGGACGCCGTCAAGGCCCTCGACATGGAGGAAGTCCACGCGCACGTTGCCCGGTCCCAGGCCGAGGCTGCCGCCGCGGCCGGCAAGCAGGACGGCAGCCAGATCCCGGAGGCCTAAGCGCCTCCCCATCCCGGCTGACAGCAACCCACCGGCAAACAGCAACGCGGGGTCACTCCGCGCCCATAATCCTCGGATTAATGGGCGCGGAGTGACCCCGCGTTGCTATGTCTGTTGTTGGGGCCGCTTAGAGCTTTACGAGCTTGACCGGCTCGGCCAGCAGGGCGCTGAGGGATTCGTTGAGGTCCTGCACGGCGGTGCCCTTCGAGTGCTTGTCCAGGTCCTCCTGCGAGGCCCACCGTTCGGTCAGGACCAGCTTGTCCTCGGTCGCCTCGGTGAGCTCGTACCGGATGCAGCCGGGCTCGTTGACCACCTCGTCAATCGCGATCTCCAGCGCGAGCTTCACGCGGAAGAACTCGCCGTCGTTGGGGATGAAGATGGCCTGAAGGTCAATGGGTGCACTCATGGATTTCACAATACCGGGCGACGGCGTTGTGTCCCGAAGATTTCGTAGGACATCCAAGCTTTAGTCTTCTTTTGCCGGCCGAGTGTTGGTAGCGTCACACCATGCTTGCATACACAGCCGGGGACACTGACGTCCCGCTGCTCGAGGAAACCATCGGCGACAATTTCGAACGGATCGTGGCCAGGTTCCCCTACCAGGACGCCCTGATCGAGGCTGCGGCGGTGCCGGGGGAAGAGGCCCGGCGCTGGAGCTACACCAAGCTGAACGACGACGTCGACCGCGTGGCACGCGCGCTGCTCGCGCTGGGCGTGGCCAAGGGTGAACGGATCGGCATCTGGAGCCCGAACTGTGCCGAGTGGACCATCCTGCAGTACGCGACGGCGAAGGTCGGGGCGGTCCTGGTCAACGTCAATCCCGCGTACCGCAGCCATGAGCTGGAATTCGTCGTCAAGCAGAACGGCATGCGGATGCTGGTCGCGGCGCCGTCGGACCGCAACAGCGACTACACCGGCATGGCCCGGCAGGCGCTCGCCGGATGCCCGGAACTGCGCGAACTCGTGTTCCTGCCCGACGCCGGGCTGCCCGGCCTCACCGCCGGCGTGCCCGAAACCCCGGCGGAGCGGACCTTCGCGGAGCTGCTCAAGCGGGCCGACGACGTCGCCCACTCCGCGCTGAAGGCGCGCATGGCCGAACTGGACCCCCACGACGCGATCAACCTGCAGTACACCTCCGGCACCACCGGCTTCCCCAAGGGGGCCACCCTCTCGCACTACAACATCCTGAACAACGGCTACTCGATCGGTGAGCTGCTGGAGTACACCGAGCACGACCGGGTGGTGCTGCCGGTGCCGTTCTACCACTGCTTCGGCATGGTGATCGGAAACCTGGCGGCCCTCAGCCACGGCAGCGCCACCATCATCCCGGGCCGGGGGTTCACTCCCGCCGCGGCGCTGGAGGCCGTGCAGGACTTCGGCGGGACGTCGCTGTACGGGGTGCCCACCATGTTCATCGCCGAACTCGCGCTGCCGGATTTCGCCTCCTACGACTTGTCCACCCTGCGGACCGGGGTGATGGCCGGCTCGCTGTGCCCCATCGAGGTGATGAACCGCGTCATCTCGGAGATGAACATGGCGGATGTGGCCATCTGCTACGGCATGACGGAGACCTCGCCGGTGTCCACCATGACCCGCAGCGTGGACACCATGGACCAGCGCACCCAGAGCGTGGGCCGGACCATGCCGCACCTGGAAAGCGAGGTGGTTGACCCGGTGACCGGTGACGTCATGCAGCGCGGCGAGATCGGCGAACTGTGCACCCGCGGGTACTCCGTCATGAAGGGCTACTGGAACCAGCCGGACAAGACCGCCGAGGCGATCGATGCCGACGGCTGGATGCACACCGGGGACCTGGCCCGGATGGACGAGGACGGCTACATCGTGATCGAGGGCCGGATCAAGGACATGGTGATCCGCGGCGGCGAGAACGTCTATCCCCGCGAAATCGAGGAGTTCCTGTACACGCACCCGGACATCCAGGACGTGCAGGTCATCGGCGTACCGGACGCCAAATACGGCGAGGAGCTGATGGCCTGCGTCATCCTCAAGCCCGGCGCCGCCCCGCTGGATGCCGGCAGCCTGGCCGAGTTCTGCCGCGGGAAGCTGGCGCACTACAAGATCCCGCGCTACGTGGACGTCCGCGAGAACTTCCCGATGACCGTCTCCGGCAAGATCCGCAAGGTGGACATGCGGCGGGAGGCAGTGTCCCGGCTGGGCCTCTGACCGCAACCAACCGCAACGCGGGGTCACGTAGCGCCCATAGCGCACCCCCGGATGGGCCGGGAGTGACCCCGCGTTGCGGTGTTTCCCGGGACCTGTGGATAACCTCTGCGCCGAGGCCGGGAGGCGGCCACACTGGTGGGCATGGTCCGCATTGTGCCGCTCCCCGAAAGCCTCGCCCGGACGCCGTTCACCGTCTATGAGTCCCGCCAGCTGGGTGTCCCGCCCAAACGGCTGCGGGCGAAGGACCTGTCCGACGGCGGCCGCCTCATCTACCTGCCCGCCGGCCGGTCCCTGGAGATCACCGAACGAGCCCGTGTGCTGGCCGCCGCCACCCCCGGCGCCTGGGTGTCCCACGAAACCGCGGCGGTCCTCACCCTGCTGGGCCTGCCGCCCTGGCTGGGCGGCTGCGCCAGCATCCACCTCAGCAAGCCGCATGAACTGCCCCGGGTCCGGCGGGTCGGAGTCATCGGCCACCGCGTGCGATGCATCCCGGGCGAGCTGACCGACGTCGACGGCATCCCCGTGACGGCACCGCCACGGACCTGGCTGGATCTGGCCGCGGTCCTGCCGCTGAACTACCTCATCGCCCTCGGCGACCAGATCATCCGCATACCCCGGCCGGGGCTCGAGCAGCGGTCCGAACCGTATGCGGAGAAGGAAGGGCTGCGGCTGCTCATCCGCCAGCATCCCAACATGAAGGGTGTGGAGAAGGCCAGGCTCGCGTTGGAGGAGATGCGGGTGGGAGCTGACTCCTTTCCGGAAACCTTCCTGCGGCTGGCGATGCTGGAGGCGCACCTGCCGGAGCCGGAGCTGCAAGTGCGGCTCGATCCGGACGACCGGCGCTCGCCGGCCGCCGACCTGGGCTACCGGCGGTACCGGATCGCCATCCAGTACGTCGGGGCGCCCCACCTGACGCGGGAACAGCAGTCCCGCGACAACCGGCGGGACGAGGCGTTCCGCAGCGCCGGGTGGGCGTACTTCAAAGTCAACGCCGACGATCTGGCCGAGGGCTTCGCAGGTGTCATCGCCCGGATTAAGAGGACAAGGCTCCGCCGTCTCTGACCCCTCCTCCGCGCCTGACGAATCCAGGCCGCCGCCCCGCCCGCCCGCCCCCAAGCAACGCGGGGTCACTTAGCGCCCAAAACGGGGCTCCGGACCGGCCGTAGGTGACCCCGCGTTGCTTTAAGGAGTGGGCTAGTGGCTGCGGTGGTCCTGGATGGTCATCCGCGGGCCGAAGGTCGGCTTGCGGAAGCCGCTGAGCCCGAGCATCCGGACCACGCGCTGCCGGTGCCCGGCCCACGGGGCCAGCAGCCGGAGCATCCCGGCGTCGTCCGTCCGGCGGCCGGTCAGCGCCGCCCCCACGTACGCCGCCAGGTGGTAGTCGCCCACCGCGATCGAATCCGGGCAGCCGTGCGTGCGCTGCACGACTTCCGCCGCGGTCCACACCCCGATGCCGGGGATGGTCTGCAGCTTCGCGGAGGCCTCCGCGGCCGGGAGCGCGGCCAGCCGCTCCAGCGCGGCGGCGGAACGCAGGGCCCGCATGACGGTCGCCGAACGCTGCGGACCCACCCCGGCCTTGTGCCACTCCCAGGACGGGATGCGCAGCCACTGTTCCGGCGTGGGCTGCACCAACAGGTTCGCCGGAGCAACGGTGCCGGCGCCGGGGGCCGGAGTGCCGAAGCGGTACATCAGGTAGCGGTAGCCGCGCCGGGCCTCGATCACGGTGACCTTCTGCTCCAGGATGGTGGGCACGAGGGAGTCGATCAGGCGGCCCGTGGCGGGCAGCCGCACGGCGGGGTTCCGGCGCCGGGCCTCCACAACCATCCGGGGGAGGGTGGCGTGGAAGGCGGGCTCGTCAAAGGCGGACCAGTCGTCGTCGCGTCCCAGCATCCGGGGGGCGGCATCGACGGCGTCGGCGGCACCCGGCCCCCAGGCCTGGACCTCGACGGCGGGATTAGCCGGCGGACAATCCGGCGCATAAGCCACCACCAGCCGGAGCGTGGCGGGACCCGACGGCGTGGTGAACGCCATCCAGAGTCCGTCCGGCGCGGTGCGGATGGCCGGATCGCCGTGCCCGCGCAACAGCGTCCCGACGGTCTGCATCAGGTCGAAAGGCCCGCCCGGGTGCCACCGCAGGGAGGCGTCCGCCGCGGCGGCAACGCCGGCGGGAACGTCTGCAATGGTCATCCGACCATGATTCCACGAACACCTGACAGCGCCCGCAGCTGCCCGCCCCTGCTGCCCGCCGGAAGCAGGGGCGGACGGCCCTTAACCCGCGGACCGGCCGGGACTAGACTCCGGCTGTGGCCTGGACGCCCGCGCCCGGCCCTGGGCCCGGATCCCTGTTCAAAGGAGAATGTGATGGCTGGTGGAGTGGTGCATTTCGAGATCCCCGCGGACGACGAGAACCGCGCCCGCGAGTTCTACAGTAAAGCGTTCGGCTGGGGCTTTGAGGTCATGCCGGAGATGAACTACAGCCTGGCGACGACCACGCCGATGGACGGGCAAGGCCGGCCGGCGGTTCCCGGCTCCATCAACGGCGGGCTGTTCAAGCGGGAAGGGGGGATCACGACGTCGGTGGTCACCGTGGACGTGGACGACATCGACGCCGCGCTGGAGAAGATCACCGCGCTGGGCGGCTCGACGTACCGGGAAAAGATGCAGGTTGGCGGGATGGGCTGGAACGCCTACTTCAAAGACTCCGAAGGCAACATCGTGGGTCTGTGGCAGAACGCGGCACAGACCTAGAATTTCCCTATGGCGCGGACCGCCGCGCTACAACCGAGGCACCGAATTCCTGTTCTAAGGAGAAAGTGATGGCTGGCGGAGTAATCCATTTCGAAATCCCCGCAGACGACGAGAACCGCGCGCGGGAGTTCTACAGGTCGGCGCTCGGCTGGAGAATAGACGCCATGCCGGAGCTGAGTTACGCCATGCTCATGACGACGCCGACGGATGAGACGGGCATGCCCTCCGTTCCGGGGTCCATCAACGGCGGCATGTTCCGCCGCGAGGGGGAGCTCACGTCCCCGGTGATCACGGTGGACGTGGAGGACATCGACGCGGCGCTGGAGAAGATCAATGCCCTGGGCGGCAGCACCGTCCAGCCGCGGCAGGAAGTCGGCACCATGGGCTGGGCCGCCTATTTCCGGGACACCGAAGGCAACATCATCGGCCTGTGGCAGAACGCCGCGCCGGAGGGAGGCACCGCCGCAGGGGCGAGCGGGGCGAACGACATCGGCGCCTGAGGCGCCCGGGGCGGCCCCCGGCGGGCGGAGACGGTAACTTTGTACCTATGAAGTACGCCCAGTCCGTTCTGGACCTCATCGGCAATACGCCGCTCGTCAAGCTGCACCACGTTACCGACGGCATCGGGGCCACGGTCCTGGTGAAGCTGGAATACCTGAACCCCGGCGGTTCCATCAAGGACCGCATCGCGGTGAAGATGATCGAGGAGGCCGAACGCACCGGCAAGCTCCTGCCCGGCGGCACCATCGTGGAACCCACCTCCGGCAACACCGGCGTCGGCCTGGCCCTAGTCGCCCAGCAGAAGGGCTACCGCTGCATCTTCGTGGTGCCGGACAAGGTCGGCGAGGACAAGCGCGCCGTCCTCCAGGCCTACGGCGCCGAGGTGGTGGTGACGCCGACCGCCGTGCCCCCCGACAGCCCGCAGAGCTACTACGGCGTCTCGGACCGCCTCGTCACCGAGATCCCCGGTGCCTACAAGCCCGACCAGTTCTCCAACCCGGCTGCCCCGGCCAGCCACTACGAATCCACCGGCCCGGAAATCTGGCGCGACACGGAGGGCCGGATCACGCACTGCGTGATCGGCGCCGGCACCGGCGGCACCATCACCGGCACCGGCCGGTACCTCAAGGAAGTTTCCGCCCACCGCGCGGAGGCCGACGGCGGCGTGGTCAAGATCATCGGCGCGGATCCGGCGGGTTCGGTCTACTCCGGCGGCACCGGCCGGCCGTACTTCGTCGAGGGCGTCGGCGAGGACATGTGGCCCGCGAACTACGACAAGTCCGTCCCGGACGACGTCATCGCCGTCAGTGACGCCGACTCCTTCGAGATGACGCGGCGGCTGGCCCGCGAGGAAGGCCTGCTCGTGGGCGGGTCCTCCGGCATGGCCGTCGTCGCCGCCCTGCAGGTCGCCAGGAACCTGCCGGACGACGCCGTCGTCGTCGTGATCCTGCCGGACTCCGGCCGCGGCTACCTGGCCAAGATCTTCAACGACCAGTGGATGCGCTCCTACGGCTTCCTGGCCAGCGGCGACGAAGCCTCCGTGGGCGAGATCCTCAAGGCCAAGACCGGGGAGCTGCCGGACCTCGTGCACATTCACCCGAACGAGAGCGTCCGCGACGTCATCAACATCATGAACGAGTACGGCGTCTCCCACATCCCCGTGCTGTCCCAGGAACCGCCCGTAGTGATGGGCGAGGTCCTCGGCGCCGTGGACGAACGCACCCTGACCGCCAAGCTGTTCCGCGGCGAGGCCAAACTCTCGGACAAGATCTCCGAACACATGGAGGCCCGGCTGCCGGTGATCGGTTCGCTCGAATCGATCTCGACGGCCCGCGAACTCCTCTCCGACGCCGACACCCTGATGGTGACGTTCGTCGGCGCTCCGGTGGGGATCCTGACCCGCCACGACCTCCTCGCCTACCTGAGCAACTGACCGCCGCAACTGACCTCAGCAACTGACCCGGCAGCCGGACCGCCCCCGGGGGCGCCCGGCCGCCGGCCGAAAGGAACGCACATGTCTTTGCCAGAAAGCTCCTCCGCACGAACCCCCGGCTTCAACACCCGCGCCGTGCACGCCGGCCAGGAATTCGAGCCGCGCACCGGCGCCGTCGTGCCGCCCGTGCACTTCTCCACCACCTACGCCCAGGAAGCGATCGGCGTGCTGCGGGCCGGCTACGAGTACGGCCGCGGCACCAACCCCACCCGCGACTCGCTGCAGGAACAGCTCGCCGCGCTGGAGGGCGGCTCCGCCGCGTTCTCCTTCAGCTCCGGCCTCGCCGCCGAGGACTCCATGATCCGCGCGCTCACGCGCCCCGGTGACCACATCGTGCTCGGCAACGACGCCTATGGCGGCACCTACCGGCTGATTGCCCGCGTGCTGGGGGAGTGGGGCATCGGCAACACCCCGGTGGACATGTCCAACCTCGACGCCGTCGCACAGGCCGTGGCGGCTGGTGGATCGAACGGGGGCAAGACCCGCCTCGTGTGGGTGGAGACGCCGTCCAACCCGATGATGAAGATCACCGACATCGCGGCCCTCGCCGAGCTGGCGCACGGCGCCGGCGCCCTCCTGGTCGTGGACAACACCTTCGCCTCGCCATACCTGCAGAACCCGCTGGCCCTCGGCGCCGACGTCGTGGTGCACTCCACGACGAAGTACATCGGCGGGCACTCCGACGTCGTCGGCGGCGCCATCATCGTCAACGACGCGGAGCTGGCCGAGAAGATCGGCTTCGTGCAGTTCGCCGTCGGTGCGATCTCCGGCCCGATGGACGCCTTCCTCACCACCCGCGGGCTCAAGACCCTGGGCGTCCGGATGGACCGCCACAGCGACAACGCGCAGGCCGTGGCCGAATGGCTGCTGCAGCGCCCCGAGGTCGAGGCCGTGCTGTACCCGGGACTGCCCTCGCACCCGGGGCACGAGCTCGCCAAAAAGCAGATGAAGAAGTTCGGCGGCATGATCTCCGTGCAGTTCAAGGGCGGCGAGGCGGCAGCACGCAAGGTGGCCGAGTCCACCTCCGTGTTCACCCTGGCGGAGTCCCTCGGCGGGATCGAATCCCTGATGAACTACCCCTCGGAAATGACGCATGCCTCGGTCAAGGGCACCGAACTCGCCGTCCCGGTCAACCTGATCCGGCTCTCCTGCGGCATTGAGGACGTCGAGGACCTCATCGCCGACCTCGAGCAGGCCTTCGCGCAGCTCGACTCCGCCACCGGCAAGTCAGGCAGCTAAGCACCCGTGACCACCACCACCAGGGCCACGCCCTCCACCATGCGCGGCTGGCTCGCGACGGCGGCCGGCGCGCTCGCCGTCGTCGCCGCCCTGGTGGTGCTGTACTCGTCCTACAACCCGCTGCTGAACGACTTCGAGGTGTATTTCTACGGCGGCAACCGGGTGCTGCAGACCGGCGAGACCGGCGTCAACGAGCTCTACGCGCCGCGGGACGGGCTGCCGTTCACCTACCCGCCGTTCGCGGCGCTGCTGTTCGCGGCCATGGCGGCGCTGGGCCAGGGCGGCGGCGGCCTCGTGTTCATCACCACGGCGCTGCTGGGCGCAGCGATCGTCTCGGCCTGGCTCGCCCGGCACTACTTCCGGCTTGGCAGCTGGCGGAACGCGTTCGCCGACTGGCGCTTCCGGGCCGTGGCCCTGGCTGGCACGGCGGCGATCCTGCTCCTGGGGCCGTGGCGGGACACCTTCGACTTCGGCCAGATCAACATCATCCTGATGGGCCTGATCCTCGCCGACTTCGCGCTCTACGGGAAAGCCCGGGCCGGGGAGATCCGCTGGCCCGCGGGGCTGCTGATCGGCATCGCGGCCGGGATCAAGCTGACACCGCTGGCATTCGGGCTGTATTTCCTGGTCCGCCGCGACTTCAAAGCCCTCGGTTGGATGGCAGCCGGTTTCTTCGGCTCGATCGGCTTGGCCTGGGCCATCCTGCCCACGGCCTCGCTCACCTTCTGGACCAAGATCCTGCCGGACACCGGCCGAATCGGCGGGCCGGCCTACGTGGACAACCTCTCGGTCAAAGGCCTGCTGCTGCACCTGGGACTCCCTGACTCCGGCCTGACCAGCATGCTGTGGCTCGTGCTCTCCCTGGCACTGGCCGCGGTGGCCGCGCTCGTGATCGCATGGGCCGTGGCCGCGGACGAGAACTTCGTCGCGGTCTCGGCCACCGCCGTGCTGATGCTGCTGGTCAGCCCGGTGTCCTGGTCCCACCACTGGGTGTGGATGGCCGTGGCGCTGCCCTGCATGGGCTTCGCGATCCACCGGGTGCCGTCCCGGAAGGGGCGGATGCGCCTCGCCGGATGGATCATCGTGGCGTTCTCGGCCCTGGCCTTCTACCTGACGCCCAAGTACCTGTCCGTCATGGCCGGGGCGGCCGAATGGGGCAAGGACCCGCAGACCCAGTGGCAGCTCATTGTGGCGAGCCTGGGCGTGCTCTGCGGGATCGCCATGCTGGTGTTCTGGGCGCTGGCCTACCGTCCCTCCCGCGCCGCGCTCCGCCCGGGGGCGTAACGCCGGGTTTCCCCGCTCTCCTTCCCTCCCGCACTCCTTTCCTCCCGCGCGAGTGTGCATTTCACGGCAGTGTTGCTCTAGCTTTCTTGAAGATAGTCAGCTAGTTTGGTCGGCATGGCACTTCGATCCGACTGGTCCCAGCGGAACTGCAGCATGGCCCGCGGCCTGGATATCCTCGGCGACCCCTGGGGCATGCTGGTCCTGCGTGAGGTCTTCTTCGGCAACGGCCGCTTCGACGCCATCAAGTCCCGGCTGGGGGCCGCGGATTCCGTCCTCACCAAACGCCTCACGGCCCTCGTCGACGCCGGAATGCTCCGCCGGCAGCCGTACGACGACGGCGGCCGCACCCGCCAGGAGTACGTGCTCACCGCGAAGGGGGAGGACGCCCTGCCGGTGCTGAACGCCGTCGTGCTCTGGGCCGAAAAGCATCTGCCGGCACCGTCGGAGCAAGCCCACATGTTCGTGATCCACACCGGCTGCGGCGCGCGCACGACCTCCGCGGACAGCTGCACCGTGTGCGGGGAGCGGCTCACGGCCCACAACACCAGCTGGCACAGCCTGACCCGGACCCCGGAACCCGTGGCCCTCGCCGCCGCCCCCGCCTCCGCCGCCCCCCGGCCGGCACTCCCACCGACGTGAACGGACCCGCCGCATGAGCGCCCCCGAAACCACCCTGCTGCCCGCGCGCAAACGGCGGATCCACCCTGCCTGGATCGTCGCAGCGGTCGCCTTCCTCGCGCTCGTGGGCGCCGCGGGCTTCCGCGCCGCGCCGGGGGTGCTGATGGTGCCGCTGCAGAGCGAATTCGGCTGGTCCACCACGGTGCTCTCAGCCGCGGTCAGCATCAACCTCGTGCTCTTCGGCCTCACTGCGCCCTTCGCCGCCGCCCTGATGGAGCGCTTCGGCGTCCGCGTTGTCACGTCGGTGGCGCTGGTGCTGATCGGGGCCGGCAGCGCCCTGACCGTGCTGGTCAACGAGTCCTGGCAGATCCTGCTGACATGGGGGCTGCTGATCGGGCTCGGGACCGGGTCCATGGCGCTGGTCTTCGCGGCGACCATTGCCAACACCTGGTTCGTCAAGAGCCGCGGCCTGGTGATCGGCATCCTCACCGCCGGCAGCGCCGCGGGACAGCTGGTCTTCCTGCCGTTCATCGCCGCCCTTGCGCAGGACCCGGGGTGGCGGCAGGCTTCGCTGCTGATCGCCGCCGGCGCCCTCGCCGTGGTCCCGCTGGTGCTGAAGTTCCTGAAGAACTCCCCGGCCGAGGCCGGCGTGCTGCCCTACGGCGCCGAAGCCGAGCCGGCGTCGGAAGGACCGGGAGCCGCTGGCACTTCCGGACCGGACGCCGCCGGAGCGGCCGGACCGAGCCGGAACGCCGCGGTCCGTGCCCTGCAGGTGCTCAAGCGGGCCAGCAAGGTGCGCACCTTCTGGGCCCTCGCCGCGGGGTTCGCGATCTGCGGCGCCACCACCAACGGCCTGATCGGCACCCACTTCATCCCCTCCGCCCACGACCACGGGATGTCCCAGACGACGGCGGCGGGCCTGCTGGCCGTCGTCGGGATCTTCGACATCGTGGGGACCATCGCTTCCGGCTGGCTGACCGACCGCTTCAATCCGCGGATCCTGCTCGCGGTCTACTACCAGTTCCGGGGCATTGGCCTGCTGGTCCTGCCGCTGCTGCTCAGCGCGACCGTGCAGCCCAGCATGATCGTGTTCGTGGTGATCTACGGGCTGGACTGGGTTGCCACCGTGCCGCCAACGGCCGCCATCTGCCGTGAGGTCTTCGGAGCGGACGGCAGCGTCGTGTTCGGCTGGGTCTTCGCGGCCCACCAGCTCGGGGCGGCCGCCGCGGCACTGGCCGCCGGCGCCATCCGGGACGCCACCGGACAGTACACCTACGCCTGGTTCGGTGCCGCCGCGATGTGCACCATCGCCGCCGTCATCAGCGCGACCATCCGCAAGGACACCGCCGCCAAGGAACCCGCGCCCGTTCCGGCCTAACCTCCCGCTGGGAACCTGCCGCTAGGCTGGTCCGCATGGATGCGACCCCGCCCGCCACGCCGTCTGCCGTGCCCCAGCCTCCCGAACACCGGCCCGCCGTGCCCCAGCTGGCCGAGACACCGGCGCACCGCAAGACTGTCCTCGTGACCGGCGTCGGGCGGCTGGCGGGAATCGGTGCGGGCATCGCGCGCCGGCTGGCGGCCGACGGCTGGGACCTCGTCCTGACGTACTGGCAGGACTACGACGCCCGGATGCCCTGGGGCGTCCAGCCCGACGACGTCGAACAACTCACCGCGGAACTCCAGGCCACCGGCGCCGCCGTCGTGGCCCTGCCGGCAGACTTCCAGGACCCGCAGGCCGTGGACCGGCTGATGGAATCCATTGCGGCGGAGGCCGGACCCCTGCAGGGGCTGGTGCTGAGCCACGCTGAATCCGTGGACTCGGGCATCCTCGACACGACCCTGGAGAGCTTCGAGCGGCATTTCGCCGTCAACACCCGCGCCAGCTGGCAGCTGATCGCGGCGTTTGCGCGGCAGGTCCCGGCCTCGGGCGGCGCGATTGTGGCCCTGACCAGCGACCACACCGCCTTCAACTTGCCCTACGGCGCCTCCAAAGGCGCGCTGGACCGGATCGTGACCGCGGCTGCGCGGGAACTCGGGCCCCGGGGGATCAGCGCCAACGTGCTCAATCCCGGTCCGGTGGACACCGGCTGGATGGACCGGCAGCTGCGCGACGACCTGACCCGGCGCCAGCCGGGCGGCCGGCTCGGAACCCCCGCGGATGTGGCCGGGACGGTCGCGTTCCTGCTCTCGCCCGAAGGCCGCTGGGTATCGGGCCAGCTGGTCAAGGCCGACGGCGGCTTCTCCGCCTGAGCGCCCCTCGACGGGCCCGCCGAGTTGGCATTCCGCGTTGCTCCGACTGCTTGACTTTGCCCGCTCAACACTGCCGCGAAATGCCAACTCGCGGAGGGTGCAGGCTCAGCGGAAGGCGGCCAACCCGGTGATGTGCTGGCCCAGGACCAGGGTATGGACCTCGTCGGTGCCCTCGTAGGTCCGCACGGACTCAAGGTTGGCGGCGTGCCGGAGCGGCGAATAGTCCAGGGTGATCCCGTTCCCGCCCAGGATGGTCCGGGCCTCCCGCGCGATCGCGATCGCCTCGCGCACGTTGTTCAGCTTGCCCAGCGAGATCTGCTCGGGCCGCAGCTTCCCGGCATCCTTGAGCCGTCCCAGCTGCAGCGCCAGGAGCGTGCCCTTCTGGATCTCGACCAGCATGTTCACGAGCTTCTCCTGGGTCAGCTGGTACCCCGCGAGCGGCTTGCCGAACTGCAGCCGCTCCTGCGAATACTTCAGCGCGGCCTCATAGGAGTCCCGGGCAGCGCCCATCGCACCCCACGCGATCCCGTAGCGGGCCTCGTTGAGGCAGCTGAACGGGCCACGCAGCCCCCGGGCTGCCGGAAGCAGGGCCTCCGGACCCAGCCGGACGCCGTCAAACGCGACATCACACTGGATCGAGGCGCGCATGGAGAGCTTTTGCCCGATCGGCGTCGCGGTGACCCCGGGTGTGCCGGCGGGGACCACGAAGCCGCGGACACCGTCGTCGGTCATCGCCCACACCACCAGCACGTCGGCCACCGACGCGAGCCCGATCCAGCGCTTGGCGCCGTCCAGGATCCATCCGGCCGCGTCGCCGGGGCCGTCGCGGCGGGCGAAGGTCTTCATTGAGGCCGGGTCCGAGCCGGCCGTGGGCTCGGTCAGCGCGAAGCTGCCGATCAGTTCGCCGGCGGCCATCCGGGGGAGCCACTCCTGCTTCTGCTCCTCCGAGCCCCACTTGTGGATGGCTGTCATGGCCAGCGAGCCCTGCACGGAGACGAACGTGCGGATCCCGGAATCGCCGGCTTCCAGTTCCATCGCCGCCAGGCCGTATTCGACGGCGGAGCGGCCCGGGCAGCCATAGCCCTCCAGATGCATCCCGAGGACGCCGAGTTCGCCCAGTTCGGGGGCCAGTTCGAGCGGGAACACGCCGTCGTCGTACCAGTCCGCGATTCCCGGACGGATCCGCTGGTCCGTGAAATCGCGGACCCGCTCCCGGACGGCCAGTTCCCCGGCGCTCAGCAGGGAATCGATCGCCAGGACGTCGGACACGTCTGTTCCTGCAGATCCAGGGGGAAAACCAGCCTCGTTGCTCATTCCAGCATCCTACGGTCTAGGCGCAGCGGTATTCGCGGGGGTGGGCCGGAAAGTAACCGGGCAGGAGCGCCGCGCGGGGCCCGGGCCTACACTGGTGCCATGGACACCGCTTCTGTGCTCGCCGTCTGCCGCGTACACCAGTTGCTGGACGACCCCGGAAGTGTGGGCGTCACAGCGATCGACAAACGGCCCGTGGCCGGGCCGGTCAGGGTGCACAGCCTTGGGCTGCGCGGTGACGTCCAGGCCAGCCGGGTCCACCACGGCGGCGAGGACCAGGCGCTCTACGCCTACTCCCAGGACGATGCCGACTACTGGGCCGCGGAGCTGGGCCGTGAACTGCCGCCGGGGATCTTCGGGGAGAACCTGCGCGTCGCCGGCATCAGCGCCACCAACGCCATTATCGGCGAACGCTGGAAGATCGGACTCGACGTCGAGGTCGAGGTGACGTCGCCCCGCACCCCCTGCGCGACGTTCCAGCGCCGGATGCATGAGCCGCACTGGACCAAGCGCTTCGGCGATGCCGGGCGGGTGGGGACCTATCTGCGGGTGGTTCGGGTGGGCAGCATCCAGGCAGGCGACCACATCCACCGGATCTTCGTCCCCACGCACGGGGTCACCATCGGCAAGTGGTTCAGCGACCCCACGATGGAGGACATGGAGGCCCTGCGGGACGCCGACGCCGACGGCGAGATCCGCCTCCAGCCCGAGTACCACGGGGAGTTCGCGAAGCTTCAGCGCCGCCTCGGCGTGTAGCGGGGCCGGCGCCCGTGTGCGCAAGCTCACCGCCGTCGCGGGCCCCTGCGTTACCCATGCGCGGATCCATGCCCTACAATTGAACTATCCCCCACTCCGGAAATCCCTTATTTCCTGCCCAATTCTTGAGGCAAGACTGGTAAGTGTTGGGGCCCGCGCATTGCGATGCGGGCATTTTCATAGGGAGAGCCGGCTAAAGAAAACGCTGTACAGACTGCTGGGATAGCAGCCAAGAGATGCAGCGGGAAGTCCTGCCACGGGATTGCGAAAGCGCCGGGCTTCTATGTGACCGGCCGGTCAAAGTATGCCCGGCGATTTCGGTCACGCGTACTGCGGCTCCGCTCACCTCGGGTTGTGCCGCTTGGCCCCTATGGATGAGGATATTTCACCTATGCCCGAAAATCAGAACAACTCCGTCGAAACCGAACTCGCCACCGAGAACAGCCAGGCCGACGTCGAGACTTCTGAAACGGCTGCCCCCGCAGCCGGCTCCGCCCCGGTATTCACCGAGGCTCCTGCGAACAACGACGCTCCGGCCGCTGCCGAAGCTGCACCGCAGGCCGACACCCAGACCGAAGCCCCGGCCGCCCCCGCGAAGGAAGACGACGCCGAGGAAGAGGGCGTCAAGTTCGTGGACCTCGGCATCGACGGCCGCGTCCTTGCTGCCCTGCAGGACGTCGGCTACGAGAAGCCGTCCCCGATCCAGGCAGCAACCATCCCGCTGCTGCTCGAAGGCCGCGACGTCGTGGGCCTGGCCCAGACGGGCACCGGTAAGACTGCAGCATTCGCAGTACCGGCGCTGTCCCGCCTGGCCGAGCTCCACGACCTCAACGGCCCGTCCCGCAAGACCCAGGCCCTGGTGCTCGCCCCGACCCGTGAGCTCGCCCTTCAGGTTGCCGAGGCCTTCACCTCCTACGCCAAGCACATCGACGACTTCACCGTCCTCCCGGTGTACGGCGGCTCCGCCTACGGCCCCCAGCTCGCCGGCCTGCGCCGCGGCGCCCAGGTTGTTGTCGGTACCCCCGGGCGCGTGATCGACCACATCTCCAAGGGTTCCCTCGACCTGTCCGAACTCCAGTACCTGGTGCTGGACGAGGCTGACGAGATGCTCCGCATGGGCTTCGCCGAAGACGTGGAGCAGATCTTCCAGCAGACCCCCGCGGGCCGCCAGGTTGCACTGTTCTCCGCCACGATGCCGAGCCAGATCCGCCGGCTGTCCAAGCAGTACCTGAACAACCCGGCCGAGGTGCAGGTCAAGTCCAAGACCACCACGGGCGCCAACACCCGCCAGCGTTACCTGCAGGTCATGGGCCCGCACAAGCTCGACGCGCTGACCCGCATCCTCGAGGTCGAACCGTTCGAAGGCGTCATCGCGTTCGTCCGTACCAAGATGGCCACCGAGGACCTCGCCGACAAGCTGCGTTCACGGGGCTTCCAGGCCGCCGCCATCAACGGCGACATCCCGCAGCAGCAGCGTGAGCGCACGGTCGAGGCCCTGCGTGACGGCAAGATCGACATCCTGGTCGCCACCGACGTCGCGGCCCGCGGCCTTGACGTCGAGCGCGTCAGCCACGTGGTCAACTACGACATCCCGCACGACACCGAGTCCTACGTGCACCGCATCGGCCGCACCGGCCGTGCAGGTCGTTCCGGCGACGCGATCCTCTTCATGACGCCGCGGGAGAAGTACCTGCTGCGGTCCATCGAGAAGGCGACCCGCCAGCCGGTGGAGCAGATGCACCTGCCCACCGCCGAGACGGTCAACACCCTGCGCCTGGGCAAGTTCGCGGAAAAGATCACCGAGACCCTCGCCTCCGAGGATGTTTCGTCGTTCCGCGACCTCATCGCCTCCTACGAGGAAGAGCACAACGTGCCGGCCTCGGAAATCGCTGCCGCACTGGCCGTGATGGCGCAGGGCGGCCAGCCGCTGCTGGTCAAGGAGCTGCCTGCTGCTCCTGAATTCCAGAAGCGTGAGCGCGCCAAGGACGGCTTCGGCTCCCGCGGCCCGACCCGCTCCCTGACCGAGGGCAACGCCACCTACCGGATCGCCGTCGGACGCCGCCAGCGCGTCATGCCGGGTTCGATCGTCGGCGCCATTGCCAACGAAGGCGGCATCTCCTCGGCCCAGATCGGCGGCATCGACATCCGCGCCGACCACTCCCTCGTGGAGCTCCCGGCGGACCTTAGCGCCGACCAGCTGAAGGCCCTGTCCCGCACCCGGATCGGCGGCGAACTGATCCACCTCGAGCTGGACAACGGCCGCAAGCCCTCCGGGGAGCGCGGCAGCTACCAGGGCGGCGGCCAGGGCGGCGGCCAGGGCGGCAGCCGCGGCGGTTACTCCGGCGGCGGCGACCGTGGCGGCAACTTCAAGGGCAACGGCGGCTTCAAGCGCGAATTCCGCAAGAACGACGGCGAGCGGACCTCCGCTGACCGTGGCGGGCGGTCCTTCAGCGACCGCAACGAGCGTGGCGTCGGCTCCGACGCGGCCCGCAAGCCGCGCACCGAAGGCGGCTTCAAGCCCCGGACCAAGTGGTAACCATCAGCTGCTAAAGCACTGATTCACCCTGAGAACGGGCCGGCCCAACAGCCGGCCCGTTCTGCGTTAAGTTCCCTTGGTCACATCCGCACCTCCGGCGGTGGTGCCGGGCCGCCCGCGGCCGTCGCTAGGGCCCCTCAGACCCCGGTTTTCCGCCGATTTAGGCGCTTTCGGGACGTCCCGGGCGCCGATTTGTTGGGAGCGGAATCTTCCGGTAGAGTATTTACTCGTTGCCCCCCTAGCTCAGTGGTAGAGCGCGTTCTTGGTAAGAACGAGGTCACCGGATCGATTCCGGTGGGGGGCTCTGAATGAGGGCCTGTGTCAAGGCGGTTTTTGACCGGCTGAGCACAGGTTTTCCTCATTTATGGCGGCGTAGCTCAGTTGGTTAGAGCGCACGACTCATAATCGTGAGGTCGGGAGATCGAGCCTCCCCGCCGCTACCAGATAAGACCCCCGGAATCCTTGTGGTTCCGGGGGTTTTTTGCGTGGGCAGTGGGTCAAGGAAACTACAAGGTCCTTGGGTAAGACTGTTCATGCTGGCCGGTCCGGGGCTGTGTTGGTGCACCTGTTGATGCATCTGGCGGGCGCTGGCTGCCGGTGAGGGCGGGCTTCCGGGGCGCGGGGTCTGCGCCTTTGCAGGTCCGGGTGCTGCGCGCCGACTGACGGAATGAGGACACGTGAAAAGAAGTGTGTTCAAGATTCGGGGCCTGCTGGCAGGTCTGGCGGTTTCTGCCCTGATGCTCACGGGCGTGGCGCCCGTGCAGGCGGCGGAGCCGGTCACTGTACTTCATGTCTTCCTGGCGGCGGGGCAGTCGAATATGTCCGGGCGGGGGCTGCCCCGCGGCACCACCGATGATCCGGTGGATCCGCGGATCTTCCAGTACGGCGCCAAGGACCGCAGGTTCCGGACGGCCACGGTGCCCCTGGACATGCATGACACCGCGAGCGGGATTTCGCCGGCCACGACGTTTGCCCGTGAGTATTTGAGAACCCAGCCCGCCAAAGTTGGGGTTCTCATCATCCCGGCGGCGCACGGCGGCACCGGGTTCACGAGCGATACGTCCTCACTCACGTGGACTGTCGGCGCGGCCACATCGTCCGCGCGTGACCTCCCGGAGTTGGCGGTGAGGCAGACCCAGGCGGGCATCGCGGCGGCGAAGGCGACCGGGCGCACGGTGAATCTCAAAGGCGTTCTCTGGCACCAGGGCGAGAACAACTCCTCGATGTCCACCTCCACGTACAGCGCGAAGTTGGATAAGCTCATTGCCTTCTTCCGGTCACGGTTGGCCGCGTCGACGCTGCCTTTTGTGGTGGGGCAGATGACGCGGGAGGGCATCGAGGCCACGCCCGGAAGGATCAACATCGACAGGAGCCACCGGGAGACGCCGGGGCGCGTCCCCTCCACGGGTTTTGCACTCTCCAAATCCGGCACCGTCAATGATGGCGATCTGATCCACTTCAACCGGGCCGGCGTCCAATACCTGGGGAAAACGTACCTTTCCGGGTATTGGCACGCCGCCAAGATCACCTACGGTCCGGTTCCGACCATCACCGGGATCCGGAAGGTCGGGTCCACGCTGTCCGCGGTGCCCGGTACCTGGGGCCCGTCGCCGGTGAACTTGACCTACCAGTGGTACCGATCGGGCGCCGCGATCAGCGACGCCAGCGGACCCGGCTACAAACTGCGCTCCGGCGATGCGGGCCGGTCCATCACCGTGAAGGTCACCGGTTCCAAGACCGGGTACACGTCGGCGTCCAGAACGTCCAACGGGACCTCAGCCATCGCCAAGGGCACGCTCACCGCACCCACGCCCACGATCACCGGCACCGCGGCGTACGGGTCCACGCTCACGGCGGTGCCCGGAGCGTGGGGCCCGGCGCCGGTGACCCTGACCTACAAGTGGTACCGCTCGGGCATTCTGATCAGCGATGCCAGTTCTGCCACGTACAAGGTCCGCTCCGGTGACCGTGGACGCACCATCACGGTGAAGGTCACCGGCTCCAAGAGCGGCTACAACACCGCCTCCAAAACCTCCGCCGGCACCAAGATCGCCGGGTAGCACCGGGTTGCGGGCGCGCGGGGATGGGACAGAATGGGTCCATGACGCGAATCGCAATCATTGGCGGCCACGGCAAGGTGGCACTGGAACTGTCCCGCATCCTCTCCGGCGAGGGAGTGGACGTTACGTCGTTCATCCGCAACCCGGACCACCGGGAGGACGTCGCGGCAACGGGGGCCACTCCGGTGGTCCTGGATGTTGAACATTCGACGACGGCGGAGATCGCCGGGGCGCTCCGGAACCACGACGCCGTGGTCTGGTCGGCCGGTGCCGGCGGCGGAAGCCCCGAGCGGACCTACGCCGTGGACCGGGACGCGGCCATCCGGTCGATGGATGCGGCGGCCGGGGCCGGCGTCGGGCGGTACATCATGGTCTCCTACCTGGGTGCGGGGCCGGACCACGGCGTCCCGGAGGACAACAGTTTCTTCGCGTATGCCGAGGCCAAAGCAGCCGCGGATGCCTACCTGCGCGGAACGGAGCTGGAGTGGACCATCCTGGGCCCTGGGGCGCTCACCGATGGGCCCGGCAACGGGCTGATCGATGTCGACCCCGCCGACGGCTCCGGGGGCCGGGAAACGGCCCGTGCCAACGTGGCCCTCGTCGCGGCGGCTGTGCTGGGCCTGCCCTCCACGGCCGGGCGCACGATCGAATTCCGCGACGGCAGGCTCCCGCTGGCGGCTGCCCTGGAACAGGTGGGGTAGCGGGCGCTTTGTCCGGGAGGCTGCTGCCGCGGGCCTAGAGCGTGAGCTCCAGCTCCGGGGCGTTCGCCTCGACGTAGTCCAGGGCATGCCGGACGGCGCCGACCGTAACGATCGCGTCGCCCAGGGGCGAAACCGTCACGCGCGGCGGAGTCGCCGTGAACCGTGGGAGCAGGGCGGTGATGCCCGGCAGGAGCGCGCCAGCGGATTCGGCCACTGCCCCGCCGATCACCACCTGCTCCGGGTTCATGAAGCTGGCCACGGAAGCGATGACGCGTGCCATCCGGTCCGAGAGGCGGGCCAGGATGGCCAGCGCGGCGGGATCCCCTGCGGCGGCATCCTCAAAGACCCGGCGGGCGCTCGCCTCACCGCCCGTGGCGGGGCCGCCGCCGGCCGCGGACCACTGCCGGGCGAGGCTGGCGATGCCGTCACTGGAGCCGACGCCCTCGACGAGGTCCAGGTATCCCATTTCGCCGGCCGCGCCGCCGCGGCCGTGCAGCAGCCGCCCGGACTCCATTACGCCGGCGCCCAGGCGTTCGCCGGCCAGCAGCACCACAAGGTCGTCGACGCCGGCGCCGGAACCCCGCCAGCGTTCGCCCAGGGCGGCCAGGTTCGCATCGTTCTCCAGCAGCACCGTCCACCCGTGCAGTTCGTTCAGGGCCGCGCGGAGCCCGACGTCGAACAGGCCCCAGAAGTGCTGGGTGACCAGCACCTTGCCGTCCCGGTCCACCGGGGCAGCGATGCCGGCGCCGACGGCCAGGACCTTGTCCGGGCCGGTCCGGGCGGCGGACAGCGCCCGGCGGCAGGCACGGTCGACGACGGCGATCCGCTCCTCCGCGGGAATGTCGGTGGCCCGGAAGCTTTCGCTGGACCGTCCGAGGATGGTGCCGCGGAGGTCCGCGACCGCTGCGGTGGTGGTGGCGGCGCCGATGTCGAGGCCCAGCACGTACCCGGCGCCGCTGTTGAGCTCGAAGCGACGGGCCGGGCGTCCTTTGCGCTGGCTTCCGGGCTGTTCGTCGCCGCGTGCCCCCAGCTCACGGATCCAGCCGCGCCGAATCAGGTCCTCACAGACGGCGATGACGGATGCCCGAGTCAGACCGGTCCGGGCCATCAGCTCGGTCCCGGTGGCCACGTCCGTGTTGCGGATAACGCCGAGCACGGAGCGGGCGTTGACCCGGCGCAGCAGCTGCGGCGTGGCGGCGGCTGCGTGCGGCATCAGATCTTGACCTCCCCGTAAGTCCGGACCCATAATTGATCCGGCAATATATTTACCTTGTATCTAAATTATCAGAAGCACGCTCCGAACCCGAAGGATCACCCCTTGTCCAACACCGCCACGCTGGCAACCCTGTCCGGTTCCGACCTCGCCGCCGACCCCAACTGGTGGCGCCAGGCATCCGTGTACCAGATCTACCCGCGCAGCTTCTCCGATTCCAACGGCGACGGACTCGGTGACATCAAGGGCATCACGGCGAAGGTCCCCTACCTGAAGGAACTCGGGATCGACGCCGTCTGGCTGAGCCCGTTCTACCCCTCGGCCCTCGCGGACGGCGGCTACGACGTCGACGACTACCGCGACGTCGACCCCAAGCTCGGCACGCTGGAGGACTTCGACGAGATGTCCGCCGCCCTGCACGCCGCCGGGATCAAGCTGATCGCCGACATCGTCCCCAACCACTCCTCCAACCGTCACATCTGGTTCCAGGAAGCCCTCGCGTCCCCGCGCGGCTCCGACGCCCGGGAGCGCTACATCTTCCGCGACGGCAAAGGCGAGAATGGCGAGATCCCGCCGTCGGACTGGGAGTCCGTGTTCGGCGGCCCGGCCTGGGAACGCATCACGGAACCCGACGGCACCCCCGGCCAGTGGTACATGCACATCTTCGCCAAGGAGCAGCCGGACCTGAACTGGTCCAACCGGGAAATCCGCGACGACTTCCTCAAGACCCTGCGCTTCTGGTCCGACCGCGGCGTGGACGGCTTCCGCGTCGACGTTGCGCATGCCCTGACCAAGGACCTCACCGAGCCGCTGCTGTCCAAGGTCGAGCTCAGCGAGGCCAACAGCGGCACCGACGGCTTCGACGACGGCTCGCACCCGTTCTGGGACCGCGACGAGGTCCACGAGATCTACGTCGAGTGGCGCGAGGTGTTCAACGAATACAACCCGCCGCGCACCGCGGTCGCCGAAGCCTGGGTCCACGCCAGCCGCCGCGGCCGCTACGCGAGCCCCGAGGGCCTGGGCCAGGCGTTTAACTTCGACCTCCTGCAGGCCGACTTCGACGCCGACGAGTTCCGCGAAATCATCACCCGGAACCTCGCCGAGGCCACCGAGTCCGGCGCCTCCTCCACCTGGGTGTTCTCCAACCACGACGTCGTCCGCCACGCCACGCGCTACGGGCTGCCCAAGGGCGGCGGCAAGCACGCCAAGGGCCAGGACGGCAAGGGCTGGCTGCTGGCCGGCGCCCCTGCCGGGGAGCTCGACGTCGAGCTCGGATTGCGCCGTGCCCGCGCGGCCACCCAGCTGATGCTCGCGCTTCCGGGCTCCGCGTACCTGTACCAGGGTGAGGAGCTGGGCCTGCAGGAAGTCGCGGAAATTCCCGACGCCGAGCGGCAGGATCCGACCTTCTTCCGCAACAAGGGCGTGGAGATCGGCCGGGACGGCTGCCGGGTGCCGCTGCCCTGGGCAGCCGAGGGCAGCTCGTTCGGCTTCGGCGACGGCGGGGCGCACCTGCCGCAGCCGGCGTGGTTCGGCCGCTACGCCGTCGCGGCCGAGGAAGGCGTGGAGGGGTCCACGCTGGAGTTTTATCGCAAGGCGCTGAAGCTGCGCCGGGAACTGCAGACCTCGGAGGATCTGGAGTGGCACACCACGGCCAGCCCCGAGATGCTGCACTTCAGCCGCCCCGGCGGCTGGCAGACGGTGACCAACTTCGGTGACGATCCCGTTGAGCTGCCCGCCGGAACGGTGCTGCTCAGCAGCGGACCGCTGGACGGGAACCTCCTGCCCGGCAGCACCACTGTCTGGCTGCGGTGAGCTGGCGGGAGGCCGGAGCGCCAGTCAGAGAGCCAGCCGGCCAGCCCGCCCAGGAACTGATTTACGGCTGCATGGGCCTGGGCGGCAGCTGGTCCTCGGAGCCGCACTCGTCCGCGCATGTGGACGAGGCGGCTGCCGCCGTCGACGCTGCCCTCGACATTGGCATCACCCTGTTCGACCATGCCGACATCTACCGTGGCGGCAAGTCCGAGGCCGTGTTCGGTGAGGTGCTCGCGCAGACCCCTGGGCTGCGGGACCGGATCCGGCTGCAGACCAAATGCGGCATCCGGCTCAACGAACACGGCCTGGAGGGCTACTACGACCTGAGCCGGGACGCCATCCTGGCCCGGGTCAACGAAAGCCTCGGCCGGCTCCGCACGGACTACGTGGACGTGCTGATGCTCCACCGCCCCGATCCGCTGATGGACCCCGCCGAGGTGTCCTCCGCCGTCGGGCAGCTGATGGCCGAAGGCAAGGTCCGGGCGCTGGGCGTGTCCAACATGTCCGGGGCGCAGATCGAGGTGCTGCAGGACCGGCTCGAGACGCCGGTGGTCGCCAACCAGCTGGAGATGAGCCTGTTCAAACGGGCCTGGCTGGAGAGCTCGGTGCTCGTCAACCATGCCGAGGGGACGGACTACAGCTTCCCGCACGGCACCGTGGAGCATTGTGTCCGGCACGGAATCACCCTTCAGGCCTACGGTTCCCTGGCCCGGGGCCTCTACACCGGGGCGCCGGCCGCAGCACCGTCGGCCGCGGAGGAGGCGACCGCCAGGCTGGTGGCGCAGCTCGCCGCGGAGAAAATGACGACCGGGGAATCAGTCCTGCTGGGCTGGCTGATGAAACACCCCGCCGGAATCGCCCCCGTGATCGGCACCGCTACGCCGGACCGCATCCGCGCCTGCACGGAAGCGGCCACGGTCGCCGCGGGCCTGACCCGGGCCGAGTGGTACCGGCTCTGGGTGACGGCGCGCGGGAGCAACATCCCGTAGTCGCCCCACCCATGCAGCCCGCAGCAGGGGCCGTTCAGGACGAACGAAAACGGCCCCTGCTGCGAGTCAGCGGCGCGCGGACGTGATTTTGGTCGTAATGGTCGCCCCGGAGTGCCGGATCGCTTAGCCGCAAACGCCCCCGGGCGGATAGCGTAGAGACATGACTTCCACCACCACCGCCGGGACCGTCCGGCAGCAACGCAATATTCCGGCAGAAATCGCCCGCTCCTGGCTGCTGGTCAACGCTATGAAAACCGAGCTCTTCGACCAGTCGGCCGGCTCCCGCGCGGACGCCATCATCCTGGACATCGAGGACGCGGTGGACCCTTCGCAGAAGGATGCCGCCCGCGGCAACGTCGTGGACTGGCTGACCGCCGGCGGCAGCGCCTGGGTCCGGATCAACGACGCCACGAGCCCCTTCTGGGCCGACGACCTGGCGGGCCTCCGCGGCACCCCGGGCCTGCTCGGCGTGATGCTGGCCAAGACCGAGTCCGCCGACCAGGTCACCGAGAGCTTCCACCGGATGGACGGCAAGACGCCCGTCATCCCGCTCGTCGAGTCCGCCGTCGGCATCGAGGAAGCGAACCACATCGCCAAGGCCCAGGGCGCGTTCCGGCTGGCCTTCGGCTCCGGCGACTTCCGCCGCGACACCGGCATGGCGGCTACGCCGGAGGCCATGGCCTACCCACGGGCCAAGCTGGTTGTGGCCAGCCGGGTCGGAAACCTGCCGGGACCCATCGACGGGCCCACTGTCGGCACCAACCACCCGATCCTGCGCGAGCAGACCGGGATCACGGTGATGATGGGCATGACCGGCAAGCTCTGCCTCGCGATCGACCAGACGCCGGTCATCAACGAGGTCATCAGCCCGACGCCGTCCGATGTCGCCTGGGCCACTGACTTCATGGCCGACTTCGAGGCCAACGGCCGCGTCATCCGCGACGGCTCCGACCTGCCCCGCCTGGGCCGCGCCGAGAAGATCATGAAGCTCGCGGTAGCCTTTGGGGTGCAGCCGGCCCTGTAGCCGGCCCCGACCCTAGGAGACCCCGTGACCGATACCCGCTATCTGGTCCACGGGGTCTTTTGGGATGCCGGTCCGGCGGGGCCGGCGGGCTCGGAAGTGCCCGACGGCCGGCTCCCGGCGATGCGCCTGCAGGACCCGGACGGCGGCGTCACTGAACTGCCGCTCGACGCCGGAACCCGGCTCGGTTTCCGGCTCGCCGCCGCGGGCAGGCATTGCCTCGGGCACCATAAGGTCCACGGGCCCGCGGACCGCGATCACGTCCTGTGCCCGGACCGGGCGCCGGCCACCAGGGGAAGCCAGTGTGAGCGGTGCTTCGTCGTCGACGATTCGCGGCTCATCCACGATTTCCACCGCGGCGGGCGCGTGCCGCCCGGGCTGCGTGCGTACCTGATGCAGCCGCACTGGCTGTACATCGCCACCTTCGCCAACGGCGCCAGCAAAGTGGGCACCGCCGCCAACCTGCGGAAATGGAAGAGGCTCGCGGAGCAGGGCGCCGTCGCTGCCCGCTACGTCGCCCGCGCCGACGACGGCCGGGTGGTCAGGAACCTCGAGGACCTGGTGACCCGCGACGCCGGCATCCCGCAGCAGATCCGTTCCGCCGCCAAAGCCGCAGCCCTGACGGGGCCTGCGCCCGCCGCCGAACTGGACGCCCGGAACAGCCGGCTGGCCGCGGAGGTCCGCGCGCTGCTGGCCGGTGCCGGGGGCGGCGGGTTCGACGTCGTGGACGAGCACTGGCTGCGGCCCGGGTTATCGGATGCGGTCTGCGCGCCGGCTGCCCGGCACGCCTACCCGCATGAGCTCAGCACCGGCGCCCACGGGTTCCGGATCGACTCGCTGAGCGGCAGCGTCGCGCTGGCCCGGCTCGACGGCGCCGACCTCGAATTCGTCGTCAACCTGGGGCAGCTGAAGGCGCGCACGATTGAGCTCGGCGACCACGGCGCCGACGTCCCGGCGGTCCAGGAGTCCCTGTTCTGACGCCGAAATTGCCCCGCGATGCGCCAAATACCGCACGCGCCCGTACTCCCACTCTGTCAGCCTGACGTGAGACAGACATTTTAAGCGTCGCCGGGAACTTCACGGCTCGCGGCGTTGCCGGCAGCCCCCAGTAGACTGGCACGGTGCTGAAAGAATTCTGGGACTCCGCGCCAACCACCTACAAGGTGCTCGTTTTCAGTGCCATGGGCCTGCTCGGCGTCGGCATTGTCCTGAACCTGGTCGGCAACAGCTCCGGCAACCAGGACCTGGCCGTCGCCTCCCTGGCCGTGATCGGACTCGGCCTGGTCCTGCACATCGCCGGGATCGTGGTCCGCGGCCAGACGATCCGCAAAAACCTCAAGCGTTAGCGGCGGCGTTCCGGAGCACATGGCTGCGGGCGTGCGCCACGGCCTCGGGCAGGGACGTGAACAGGTGCTTGTGGTGCCGCAGCGAGCGGATCACCCCGACGTTGGTCACGAGCTCCAGGTGCTGCGGCTGGACGCCCTTCAGCAGCACCGTCACACCGCGCAGCTCCAGCGCCGAGATGACCTCCACCAAAGTGTGGGCGCCGGTGGCGTCGAGCATCCGCACCTGTGAGAGCCGGATGATGGCCACCTGGATGTCCTTGACCTGGCTGATTTCCTGCAGGACGCGTTCCGCGGCGCCGAAGAACATGGCCCCGTCCAGCCGGAAGATCGCGATGTGCTCGTCCCCCTCCTCGCGGGGTCCCGGAATCTCCTCGCGCTTGACCCCGCTGAGCGAGGCGAACTTCCGCAGCGTGAAGATGGCCGCGGCGACCAGCCCGATCTCGATCGCCACAATCAGGTCGAAGGCCACCGTGATCAGGGCCGTCAGGACGAACACGAACGCGTCGGCGCGGGTGGAGCCCATGATGGCGGTGACCGTGCGCCGGGACACCATGCGCGTGGCCGTGACCATCAGGATCCCGGCCAGGACGGCCAGCGGGATCTTCCCGACCAGGTCGGCCGCCAGGTAGATGATGGCCAGCAGGACCAGGGCGTGCACGATCGCGGAGAGCCGGGTCTTGGCTCCGGAACGGACGTTGACCGCGGTCCGGGCGATCGCGCCCGTGGCCGGCATGCCGCCGAAGAACCCCGCGGCAACCGAGGCGAGTCCCTGCCCCATGAGTTCCCGGTCCGGACTGTAGGCCCCGGAGGGCCTCCCGTCGGGGCCAACCATGCCGGCGGCCACCCGCGCGGAGAGCAGGGATTCGATGGCGGCCAGCATCGCGATGGACACCGCCGGCATCAGCAAGCCGCCCAGCGCCGCCGGATCCAGGGACGGGACCGACGGTGCCGACAGGGAATGCGGCAGTTCGCCGATCCGGGGGATGTCCAGCTGCAGCAGCTCGGCGGCCACGGTGGCCAGCAGCACCGCGATCAGGCTCGCGGGCAGGGCCTTGTTCAGCTTCGGCAGCAGCAGCATCACGGCGGCCACTCCCGCGACGACGCCGAGCGTCTGCAGGACGGTGGGCACGGTGGCCTGGGAGGCGCTCTCGAAGGCGGCCAGCAGGGTGTTGTGGCCCGGCACGGCCTCGGTGCCGGTGGCCAGGGGCACCTGCTGGAGAAAAATGATCGCGGCGATGCCGAGCGTGAAGCCCTCCACCACCGGCCACGGGATGAAGGCCACGGCCCGGCCCAGCCCGCTGATGCCCAGGATGACCACCAGGAGCCCGGCCATCAGGGAGACCAGCGCGATGCTGCCGACACCGTGGATGGCCACGACCGGCGCCAGCACCACCACCATGGCGCCGGTGGGGCCGGAGACCTGGACGTGCGAGCCGCCCATGACCGCGGCGACCAATCCGGCCACGACTGCGGTGATCAGTCCGGCTTCGGCGCCGACGCCGGAACTCACCCCGAAGGCTAGCGCCAGCGGCAGGGCCACAATCCCCACGGTGATGCCCGCCAGCAGATCTGTTTTCCAGGATGAACTCAGCCCCTCGTAATCACGCCGGGACGGCAGGAACCGGGTCAGGGTGGCCGGTACGGCCCTCATGAATCGGAACCCTGCAGATGCTCGCTGGGCAGTCCGTGGGCGAGTTTTAGCTGTTCGTTGGAATCGGCCAGGCGGTCGAGGAGGAAGGCCCGGGCGATGGCCAGCAGTTCGGCGATCTTAGGGTGGGCCAGCCGGTAGGTCACGGCGTTAGCGGTCCGGGACGAGGTCACCACCCCGTGCCGCCGCAGGGTGGCGAGGTGCTGGGACAGGTGGGAGGCCTCGAGGCCCGTCTCGGCCAGCAGGTAGCTGACGGGCGCCGAATTGTCCGGCGCGGCGGACAGCAGCTCAAGCACGCGGATCCGCGCCGGATGGGCGAGGGCCTTGAACAGGTTCGCTTTGATCTCGTACAGGGGGGTTTGCGCCGGGGAAATCATCGCTGCCTGGGCTTTCTTGTCCGCGGATCCGGAAAACCGGTCGTGAATTGATGGAATGATGTTTTCATCATACCGCACGAGTCGTCATCCTGTGCGGCCCACCGTCACCGGCGCGGGCGGGCCGGAGGCCTGCCGTTAGGCTGGAACCATGACTATCAATCCGGATCTGCAGGG
Source organism: Pseudarthrobacter sp. PvP090 (assembly GCF_040547365.1). Lineage (NCBI taxonomy): Bacteria > Bacillati > Actinomycetota > Actinomycetes > Micrococcales > Micrococcaceae > Pseudarthrobacter > Pseudarthrobacter sp. PvP090. Next base: position 233,467 of record NZ_JBEPPO010000001.1, on the reverse strand, counting down.
GCGCAGCTACCCTGCCAAAGAGGCGTACGACGTCGGCCGCGAGAAAATCCGCGAGTTCGCCCGCGCGGTCAAGGCCACCCACCCCGCCCACTTCGAGCTGGATGCCGCCGAAGCGCTGGGACACAGCGACCTCGTGGCACCCCCGACCTTCGCCATCATCGTGGCGCAACGGGCGGACGCCCAGCTGATCGAGGACCCCGACTCCGGCATCGACTTCTCCCGCGTGGTCCACGCCGACCAGCGGTTCATCCACCACCGGCCCATCGTCGCCGGCGACCGGCTGGTTGCGGAACTGCACGTCGACGGCGTCCGCGCCATGGGCGGGGGAGCCATGATCACCACACGCTCGGAGATCTTCGCCCTGACCGCCGGCGCCGCCGCCCCCGGCGAAGTCGCTGACGCCGCCCGCGAGGCCGTCGCCACCGCCACCTCGTCCATTCTGGTCCGCGGAGAGGGACAGTAGCCATGACACCCACACTTTCGGAACTCACCGTCGGCCAGGACATCGGCATCCGCAGCATCGACGTCACCCGCACAGACCTCGTCAAGTACGCCGGCGCCTCCGGCGACTTCAACCCCATTCACTGGAACGAAGCCTTTGCCACCAGCGTGGGACTGCCCGGCGTGATCGCGCACGGCATGTTCACCATGGGCTCCGCCGTCCAGCTCGTCAGCTACTGGGCCGGCGACCCTGCCGCCGTCGTCGATTTCCAGACCCGCTTCACCAAACCGGTCCCGGTGTCCGACACCACGGGCACGGCCGGGGCCGGTGCCGTGATCGAGGTCAGCGGCGCCATCGGGGCGATCGACGCCGACAAGGGCACCGCCCGGGTGGACCTGACCGTCATGTGCGCCGGACAGAAGGTGCTCATGAAGGCCCAGGCCGTCGTCAGGCTGGCCTAGCCGCATGGTGATGCTGTGAGCGTGAGCACCGGCCAGGCCGCGGAGGTCACGCACTGGCGGAACGCCGTCGTGGCCGCCTACGCGTTCAGCGGCATCGCCTTCGCCACCTGGGTGTCCCGGCTGCCGGCCATCCGTGACGGGCTGGACCTCACTCCGGCCAACGTCGGCCTGCTGCTGCTGTGCATGACCCTGGGCTCCTTCATCTCGGTCTCCGCGTCCGGGCTGATCGTGCTGCGGTTCGGATCCAAACAGACGATCCGGATCGGCAGCATCATGGTGGGCACCGGGCTGGTGCTCACCGGCGTGGGCACGTCGGTGCTGGTCAATTCGCTCGCCGTCGCCGCGGGGCTGGCCGTCATCGGCCTGGGAACGGCCAGCTGGAACACGGCCTCCAACGTCGAGGGGGCCGCGGTGGAACGCGCCGTCCGCCGGCACATTATGCCGCGGCTGCACGGAGCGTTCAGCCTGGGCACGGTGGCCGGCGCCGCGGCGGGCGCCTGGGCCGCCGGCGCCGGTGTTCCCGTCGTCTGGCACTTCGCCGTGGCGGGGCTGCTGGTCGCGGGCTCTGTGGCCACCGCGGCCTCCTGGTTCCGTGCAGACATCACCCCGGTGGAGGGCGGGCAGAGTTTCAGGCCCGCCAAGCCCGATACCTTCGAGGACCCCTCCACCGGGCCCATCCCGGTCATCGTGCCTGCCACGGTCCGGCCCGATGAACCGCTGGACAACAAACGCCAGATCGCGCAGGCCTGGCGGGACCGCCGGACGCTCTTGCTGGGCGTGCTCGTGCTGGGCCTCGCCCTCGCCGAGGGGGCGGCGGGGGACTGGGTGGCCCTTGCGCTCGCCGACGGCCACGGCCAGTCCGACGCCGCGGGCGCCGCCGGATACGGGCTCTTCGTAACATTCATGACCGTCGGCCGCTTCGCCGGCACCGTGGTCCTGGACCGCTTCGGCCGGGTCCCGGTGATGCGCTGGTGCGCGGCCCTTGCAGTGCTGGGCCTGGGCCTGTTCGTCTTCGCCCCGGTGCCGTGGGTCGCGTACGTGGCCCTCGCGGTCTGGGGGCTCGGTGCCTCGCTCGGCTTCCCGGTGGGCATGTCCGCCGCCGCCGACGACCCGCTCAGGGCCGCCGCCCGGGTCTCCGTGGTCTCCACGATCGGCTACGGCGCGTTCCTCTGCGGCCCGCCCCTGCTGGGCCTGCTGGCCGAGCACGTCGGCATCCTGCACTCGCTGCTGGCCGTGATGGTGATGCTCGTGGTCAGCTTCCTGCTCTCCCCGGTGGCCCGGAAGCTCGGCTGACGCGGCCCTGCTTAGGGGAGTCGGGCCATACCCGGCTAGGCTGGTCGGGTGACCCAGACACTGCTTTCCGCCCTGACCACGGCCGCCGTCGGCGGCCCCGCCGGCCGCTTCATCGAGGCCCGCACCGAGGCAGAGATCATCGAGACCGTCCGCTCAGCGGACGCGGCCGGTGAGCCCCTGCTGATCATCGGCGGCGGCTCCAATTTGCTGGTGTCCGACGACGGGTTCCCCGGCACCGTGCTGAAAATCGCCTCGGAGGGTTTCACCGTCAACGCGGAGGACTCCTGCGGCGGCGTCGCCGTGGTGGTCCAGGCCGGCCACAACTGGGACGCCCTGGTGGAGCACGCCGTGCGGCACGCCTGGTCCGGCATCGAGGCGCTCTCCGGCATTCCGGGCGCCACCGGCGCCACCCCGGTTCAGAACGTCGGTGCGTACGGCTCGGACGTTTCGCAGACCATCGCCGCCGTGCGGACCTGGGACCGGCAGCGCAACGCCGTGCACACCTTCGCCAATTCGGAGCTGAAGTTCGGCTACCGCGATTCGATCCTCAAGCAGACCACCGTCAACGGCTCCCCGCGCTACGTCGTGCTCACGGTCGAGTTCCAGCTGCCGCTGGGCCGGATGAGCGCCCCCATCCGCTACGCCGAACTGGCCCGCGCGCTGGGCGTGGAAGCCGGCCAGCGCGCCTATTCCAACGATGTCCGGCGCGAGGTGCTCCGGCTCCGGGCATCCAAGGGCATGGTGTGGGACGCCGCGGACCGGGACACTTACTCCACCGGCTCCTTCTTCACGAACCCGATCGTGCCGGCAGACGTAGCCGCCGGGCTGCCCGGCGACGCGCCGCGCTACCCGGGCGGCGCGGACGGGCTGACCAAACTCTCGGCGGCCTGGCTGATCGACCAGGCTGGCTACGGCAAGGGATTCGGCCTCGAACCGGACAGCGTCTCCGGCGGACGGGCCTCGCTGTCCACCAAACACACCCTGGCCATCACCAACCGGGGACACGCCAGCGCCGCGGACCTGCTGGCGGTCGCGCGCGAGGTGCGCCGCGGCGTCGTCGAACGCTTCGGGATCGAGCTGCACCCGGAGCCGCTGCTGATCGGCATGGAGCTCTAGGAAACAGCAGGCCTTTAGTTCCTGCGGCGGCGCCCGGCGACCCTGCCGAACAGCATGAAGCTGAAGCCGGACGCGGCGGCGCCCAGGAAGAAGACCTGGCAAAACGCCACGGACTGGGCGCTGGGACCGCTGCGGAGCACCAGGCCGGCGAGGGCGAAGACGACCGCCCCGGCCAGCAGGGCCAGCGAGCCAAGCAGGAAACTCTGCACGGTGTCCGGGAATTCCGCGGGGTCCAGGCGGTCCGGTGCCTCAGGTGATTTAGCAGTGATCCGCACGGCAGGACGCGGCTGCACCGAGGCGGCCGTGACGAAACTGGCCACTGCCACGGCCATGGATACCACCGCCACGAGTTGCAGGTTGCTCATCATGGGAGAAAGCCGAGTCCCGCTCGCAATGGCGACGGCGAGCCCGGCGGTCATGCCGGCGGCGCTGGACGCCCAGCCCAGCAGGGCCAGCCTCCGGCTCAGGGGCCGCAGCAGCGGCCACATCTCACTCAAGGTCATCCAATAAGGGTAGGGAGTCTGGCTGGACGGTGGCTGGGAACTACCCGCCAGGAGCCCTAGCATGGTGGCATGGCAGCAACGGCGCGTGCCCGGCTGAGCCGGGGGATCCTGGGACGGCTGCGGCTGGCCTCGCAGGGGCTGGCCGGGTCCGGATTCGGCAGTGTCCCCGCGGCTGTGCGCTGGATGACGGCCATGCAGGCGCAGGATCTGCAGTCCGCGCTGTGGGCCGTGGGCCAGCGCGTGCCGGGATCCCGCATCGGCGACGTCCGCAGCGCCCTCGACCGCGGCGAAATAGTCCGCTCCTGGCCGATGCGCGGCACCCTGCACCTGTTGGCGCCCGAAGACCTCCAATGGATGCTGGCCATCACTGCCGATCGGCTGATCCGGGGCCTGGCCGGGCGCCACCGGGAACTCGGCATCACCCCCGCGGACGTCGACGCCGCAGCGGGAGCTGCGCTGCAGCTGGTCTCAGGCGGGGCAGCCGCCAGCCGGGCGGAGCTGTTCCAGGCCTTCGAACGGGCCGGGCAGTCCACGGCCGGCCAGCGCGGCATCCACCTGATGGGGATCCTGTGCCAGCGGGGCTGGCTGGTGCAGGGCCCGCTGGCCGGCAACCAGCAGCTGGTGGTGGCCTTCGACGACTGGATCACGGAGTCGCGGGCCCTGGACCGCGCGGAAGGCACCGCCGAGTGGCTGCTGCGCTACCTGCGCAGCCACGGGCCCGCCACCGAGCGTGACTTTTCCTGGTGGTCCGGCATTCCCCTGACCGAGGTCCGCGCGGCCCTGGTCCGGGTGTTGGACCAGCTGGAGGAGTTGACCTTCGAGGGGACCAGCTACTGGCTGTCCCCGGAGACGGCGGCGCTGCTCGATGAAGGCGTCCCGGCGGGGCGCCTGGTGCTGGCACTGCCCGGCTTCGATGAGTTCCTGCTCGGCTACACGGACCGGTCGCTTGTGTTGCCGCCGGAGCATGCGGACAAGATCGTGCCCGGCGGCAATGGGGTCTTCCGAAGGACGATTGTTGCCGGCGGCCAGATCGTCGGCACCTGGGACGTGTCCCGCAGCGGAAAGGCCGCGGTGGTGGTGCCGGAGCCCTTCGACGACGTTAACGGGCTGCGGCCTGCCGCCCAAAGATCCTTTGAGCTGCAGGCCGCGAAGTACCGGAGATTCCTCGGCACCTGAACGGGGGTGGTGACTTCCCTAGCTAGAGCTTGCCGGTGGCGATGTTGAGCATGCGGCGCAGCGGTTCGGCCGCACCCCACAGGAGCTGGTCGCCCACCGTGAAGGCACTGATGTACTGCGGCCCCATCTCCAGCTTGCGGATGCGCCCCACCGGGATATCCAGGGTGCCGGAGGCCGCCACAGGCGTGAGGTCCGCCATGGAAGCATCCTTGGTATTGGGCACCACCTTGGCCCACTCGTTGTCCGCGTCCAGGAGCTTTTCGATCTCGGCGACGGAGAGGTCTTCGCGGAGCTTGAGCGTGAGCGCCTGGGAGTGCGAACGCATGGCGCCGATCCGGATGCACAGCCCGTCCATGATGATGTGCTCATCGCCGGAGGTGCCCAGGATCTTGTTGGTCTCCACCCCGGCCTTCCACTCTTCCTTGGACTGGCCGTTGCCGAGGTCCGCGTCGATCCACGGGATCAGCGACCCGGCCAGCGGCACCCCGAACTGGGTGGCGTCGATGTCACTGCGCTGGTGGGCCAGGACCTTGCGGTCGATCTCCAGGATGGCCGACGCCGGGTCGTCCAGTTCCGTGCTGACGGTGGCGTTGAGCGTGCCGAACTGGCTCAGGAGTTCGCGCATGTGCCGGGCGCCGCCGCCGGAGGCCGCCTGGTAGGTCATGGAGGTGCCCCATTCGACGAGGCCGTTCTTGAACAATCCGCCCAGGCCCATCAGCATGCAGGAGACGGTGCAGTTGCCGCCAATGAAATCCTTGGTGCCGTTGGCGAGGCCCTTGTCGATCACGTCGCGATTGATCGGGTCCAGCACGATGATCGAATCGTCGCTCATCCGCAGCGTGGACGCGGCATCGATCCAAAGGCCGTCCCAGCCGCGGCTGCGCAGCTCGCCGTGGACCTGCTTGGTGTAGTCCCCGCCCTGGGCGGTCACGATAATCGGCAGCTTGGCGAGGGTCTCGACGTCGAACGCGTCTTCGAGCTTGCCGGCGTCGCCCCCGGCAGAACCGGCGAAGGAGGGGGCGGCGCCCCCGGCGTTCGAGGTGGAGAAAAAGACCGGGTTGATGTTGGCGAAGTCGCCCTCGTCCTGCATGCGCTGCATCAGGACGGAGCCGACCATGCCACGCCAACCGACAAGTCCAACGGACGGAGTAGCTGCTGTAGTCATTTTGCCAGTTTAGACTTTGCCGGCACCGGCGCGCAGTCGGTTACGTCCGCTACTCGCCGTGGTGCTCGGTGAGCAGCGCGTGCTTGCGCTTCCGGAGGGCGTAGAACGCCCCGAAGGCGAAGGCCTGGGTAACGACCACAAGCACAATTGCTCCGACGATCTTGTTGCCGCCCAGGATCATTGTCAGCCCCACGATCGCGGACAGCAGCGCGAGCAGCGGAAGCAGCATGTAGCCAAGGACAAAGAGGGTCTCGGGTTTCTTCAGCATTTCCTTTAGCCCTCCGTCCGGCGCCACACGTTGATGCGGTAACGGGTGCCGTTGTCGGCGGTTTCCCAGCCGTCGGCCGGCAGGCTGGCGCCCATGGTCCAGTCGTAGCCGAGGTCCGGGGCGAACGTGTCGCCCTCCGTCGTGGCGTCGATCGTGGTGATCACGGCGACGTTGGCGAGGTCCATGGACTGCGCATAAATATTGCCGCCACCGATGATCCACACCATCTCGTTCCCCGGTGCGAACTGGGACTCCAGGAGCGCGTCGTCCAGGGACTTGACCGCGACGGCGCCTTCCGCTGCCGGCGTCCCGCCCCACTCCTCCTGCCGGGTGATGACGATGTTCGTCCGCCCGGGCAGGGGGCGGTACTGGTCGGGAAAGGATTCCCAGGTCTTGCGGCCCATGATCACCGGGTGGCCGGTGGTGAGCCGGGTGAAGTGCCGCATGTCCTCGGGCAGGCGCCACGGCATGCCCCCGTCCTTGCCGATGACGCCGGTGCTGGTCTGGACCCAGATGACGCCGAGCCCGGTGAGGGTGGCCAGCGTGTCGGTGAAGTCGGCGGGCTGCGCGCCCGGGATGTTGTCGTTGCTCATACGGCTATCGGGGCCTTAATCGTCGGGTGGTGCTGGTATCCGACCACCTCGAAGTCATCGAAGGTGTAGTCGAAGATGGAGGCAGGCTTGCGGGTGATCTTCAGCTGCGGGTAGTCGTAGGGCTCGCGGGCGAGCTGCTTGAGGACCTGGTCCATGTGGTTGTCATAGATGTGGACGTCGCCGCCGGTCCAGACGAATTCGCCGGGTTCCAGACCGGTCTGCTGGGCGACCATGCAGGTCAGCAGGGCGTAGGAGGCTATGTTGAACGGCACGCCCAGGAAAGTGTCCGCCGAGCGCTGGTAGAGCTGGCAGGAGAGCTTGCCGTCGGCCACGTAGAACTGGAAGAACGCGTGGCACGGCGGGAGTGCCATGTCCTGGAGCTCGGCGACGTTCCAGGCCGAGACGATGTGCCGGCGGGAATCCGGGTTGCTCTTGAGGTTCTCGATGAGCTCGGCGATCTGGTCGATGTGGCCGCCGTCGGGGGTCGGCCAGGAGCGCCACTGGACGCCGTAGACCGGGCCAAGTTCGCCGTCGGCGTCGGCCCACTCGTTCCAGATGGTGACACCCTGCTCCTGCATCCACTTCACGTTCGTGTCCCCGCGGAGGAACCAGAGCAGCTCCACGGCGACGGATTTGAAGTGCACGCGTTTGGTGGTGATCAGGGGGAAACTCTTACTGAGATCGAAACGCATCTGGCGGCCGAAGACGCTCAGGGTGCCCGTCCCGGTCCGGTCCGATTTATGCGTGCCGTGGTCCAGCACATCGCGCAGCAGGTCTTCATAGGGCGTTGGAATGCTCACCGTCCCAGTCTACTGAGAAGTCGCGGCCGCACCTTATCCGTCTTGCTGGCTGAGCTTCGTCCGCAGGATTGCCAGCAGCGCGGCGTCGTCGAAACCGGCGCGCCGGCCCTCGGCAATGTAGTGCTCGACGGCGGTGGTCACCTCCGCGGCGACGGCACCCGGCACCGGAGCGCCGACCAGAGCCCCTGCCGGTTCCTGCGTCGCGGGGGCCGGAGTCCCGGCGACCACGGTGCCGTTGCGCCGCCTGGTGTCGATCAGCCCCGACTGCTCCAGCTCCCGGTAGGCCCTGGCGACGGTCCCGGCCGCGATCCCGAGGTCCGCGGCAAGGCGCCGGACCGTCGGCAGCCGGGTGCCCGGCTCCAGCGCGCCGAGGACGATCAGCGAGGAGATCTGCGTCCGGATCTGTTCGTACGGCGGCGTGGCCGAGGCCAGGTCCACGGAGATCCCGGCCGTCACGCGGAGACTTCCGTCCTCGGCGCGGGAGCAGGGGCGGGCCGGGCCAGGCCGCGCACCGGGATGACGGCGATGACCGTGGCCGCAACACCCAGCACCGCGCCGGCCGCGATCGCCGGCCACCAGGTGGTCGCGGCCGGGTCCGTTTCCCCGAAGGCCGCCCGGCCCAGCACCGCAGCCCAGGCGTTGCTCCGGGTCAGCAGCAGGACACCGGCCTGGGCGGTGAGGGTGGCAGCCAGGGTCCGCACCACCCGGTGGACCGTGATGGCGCGCAGGGCCGCGTCCAGGCCGGCGGGAGCATCGGCCACACCTTGGCGGCGCCTGGCCAGGACGAGCGCAGGGAGGGCGACGGCGCACACTCCGGCGGTGAGCAGCCCGGCCGGAACCCAGCCCGGGCCCTCGGCGAGGCGGGCCTGCCCCAGCGCCGTGACTACCAGGACGACGAGGAAGGCCAGCAGCCCCAGGACGGCCGTGGTCAGCAGCGCGGGGCTTACCGGTGGCCGGGGCCAACCGCGCGGTGCGGCCGGGCTGCCGTAGTTGTGCTGCAGCAGGAACTCGCCGGCGGCGATGACGAGCAGGACCAGGCCGGCCATCATCGCCACGACGCCGGCAAAGCCGTAACTGGCCGCAGCGGCAAGGGCATCATAGAGGAAGGCTCCGCCCGCCAGCGGCACGGCCGCCGCCAGCCCCAGCAGCGCCCCCAGGGAGGTGACGAGCCGGGCCGCCGGGTGCTGCGGGCCGGTGGCGATTCCTGGTTCGGGCCGGTTCCCGGGGCCCAGCCCGGCGGCCGCGAGCCGCGGGGGCCGCCACCCCCACATGACGAGCAGCACCACCATGCCCGCCAGACCGGCAGGATTCGTCCATGACGCTGTCCCCTGGGCCGGATCGGGCCGGGCCGCGAAGTTCCCCGCGATCACACCGAGTCCAGCGGCCACCGTGGCGACCGTCCGCAGCAGCCGGTTCATCGCGATGGTCCGCAGCACGGAGTTATCGGCCGTGTCGAGGGACTCCAGCTGGCGGCGGCTGGCGATCAGCCACAGCACCAGCCACGTCCCGCCGGCCAGCACCAGCAGGGCGCCGCCGAGCCACCCGGCCACCTCCGTCCCGGGGATGCGGCCGTCACCGCCGCCGCTGTAGTAGCTGTAGCTGTTGGGGCCGTCTCGGACAGTTGTGGGTGCCACGGCCGCGAACCCTGGGAGGGTTGCCGTTCGGGCGATGGCCGCGGCGGCGCTGAGGAAGATGGCGGCAGTGGTGAGGGCCAGCCGGCGGGGCAGGAAGTCGCGGATCTGCCGGACGGACAGCACGGCCTGCCGCCGCATCCGCTTCGGCCCCGGGTAACTCACCTGACCCAGGGCGTGGACCGTCAGGCAGCCCAGGACCGGCCACAGCAGTGCCGGCAGGATCGTCCCGGCGGTGGTCAGGCAACCGCCGGTGGAGGGATTGGCCGGAATGATACCCAGGGTCATCGCCCCCTGGAGGGAGCTCGCCAGCCAGCCGATGACGCCCACCCACAGGGCGTGCTCCGACACCGACGCCGGCGAGGTTCCCGTGCGCGGCGCCCAGACCACCCAGCGCAGTACCACGTACACAACGACGGCGGCGAGGAGCGGACCCAGCAACAGAAGCGGCGGCAGGTCGGACTGGACCGGCATAAAATCCCCCAAAGATTCCGCGGCAATGTATCAAGTGTTTGATACAAACTACGGCCGCGACCCCGGAGGGTCAAGGACCTCAGTCGTCGAAGGGCCTGAACCGCTCGACGGCAACCACCTTGTCCTTGCTATGGTGCGCCACGTGGCAGACGACGATCTCACCGGGAGCGAGGAACGGGTCGGCGTCCGGCAGCAAGGCCCGCAACCGGGACCCCATGTGCTTGCCAAGCTGCGCGAACACTGTCGGCAGGGCGGGGCGGTGCGTGCACAGCGCCACAGCCCGCTGTTTGTCGAAGAGGCCCTCGACGGCGGCCGCCGTCCTGTGCGGATGACGGCCGTGCCGGTGCTCGGTGAGGGCTTCATTCAGCTTCACCTTCGCCTCGGACGCCTTGGCGTAGGGGGCGATCGTGGCGACGCACCTCAGCCACGGGCTGGAGACAATGCGCAGGGGCTTCCAAACCTGCAGCAGCCGGCCCACTGCCTGCGCCTGCCGCAACCCGGTGGCGGCCAGGGGCCGGTCCCCTTCGGCCTTGGACCATGAAGAGCGCGGCTTGGCTTTGGCGTGGCGCACAATCACGAGCGGCCACGTCTTCAGTTCGCCCCGGGCATGGGCGTCCGCCAGGTGCTCCAACGGGGCCACATCGCCCGGGTTGCTCAGCAGGCCGGCCGCCCGCTCCGGCGAGCACCACATGACGCTGTCCACCTCCTTGCCGTCCGGCACGAGGATGGCCCCGTCGACGTTGACCGCCCAGTAATGGACGACCTTCAGCCCGACGGGGACATGGTAGTGGATGGCGGGCAGCGGGATGCCCAGGGGCGCCTTCAGCCCGATTTCCTCGTCGACCTCGCGGGCGGCACACTCGGGCACCGTCTCGCCGGGGTCGATCTTGCCCTTGGGCCAGGACCAGTCGTCATACCGCGGGCGGTGGATCAGCAGGACCTCGACTTTGTCCTTGTCGCCCGGAGCGACGCGCCAGGGAACGGCGCCGGCAGCCACCACGGCGATCGCTTCACCGGGATGGTCGGTCTGGTCGGGAACCAGTGAATCGCTGTTCAATGCCAGAGCCCCTACCGCAGCCCGGCCGAGCGCTGCCGCGAGCGGGAATTGAGCAGCCAGGACTGGATGTCTGCGAGATCCTGCCCGTCTTCGGCGAGGTGGTGGCGGGTCCATTCCGCCTTGTTGTTAAGGTGCCAGCTGGCGGTGCCGGGATCCATGTAGCGGCGCAGCAGGTCCATGACGTACGTCGTGTCGTCCCCGCTGGTGAGCTGGACGAGGGCTTCCACCCGCCGGTCGAGGTTCCGGTGCATCATGTCAGCCGATCCGATGTAGACCACCGGGTCCCCGGCATTGGCGAAGGCGAAGACGCGGGAGTGCTCCAGGAAGCGGCCCAGCACGGAGCGGACCGTGATGTTCTCGCTGAGGCCGGGCACGCCGGGGCGCAGGGAGCAGATGCCGCGGACGATGATGTCCACGGGGACGCCGGCCTGGGAGGCCCGGTACAGGGAATCGATGATGGCTTCGTCCACCATCGAGTTGACCTTGATCTGGACCCGGGCGGTGAGGCCGGCCCGGGCGTTGCGGATCTCGGTTTCGATCCGGTCGATGAGTCCGGAACGCACGGACCGCGGCGCCACCAGGAGCCGCTTGAAGGTCGATTTCGGGGCGTAGCCGGAGAGCTGGTTGAAGAGCTTGGAGAGGTCCTCGCCCACCTGCTCGTTGGCCGTGAGGAGCCCCAGGTCCTCGTAGTAGCGGGCCGTGCGTGGGTGGTAGTTGCCGGTGCCGATGTGGCAGTAGCGGCGGAGGCCGTCGACTTCCTGGCGTACCACGAGCGAGAGCTTGCAGTGGGTCTTGAGGCCCACGATGCCGTAGACCACGTGGACCCCGGCCTGCTCCAGCTTCCTTGCCCACGAGATGTTCGCCTGCTCGTCGAAGCGGGCCTTGATTTCGACCAGGGCCAGGACCTGCTTGCCGGCCTCGGCGGCGTCGATCAGGGCGTCGACGATCGGCGAGTCGCCGGAGGTGCGGTACAGCGTCTGCTTGATGGCCTGGACCTTCGGGTCCGAGGCGGCCTGTTCCAGGAAAGCCTGCACGGAGGTGGAGAACGAGTCATAGGGGTGGTGGAGCAGGATGTCCCGCCGCCGCATGGCCGCAAAGACGTTCGCCGCCTTGGACGTTTCCGATTCGTTGAGGTGCCGGGAGGTGTGCGGGACGTGCTTGGGGTAATGCAGGTCGGCCCGGTCGATTCCGGCGATGACGGAGAGCCCGCGGAGATCCAGCGGGGCCGGGACGGAGTAGACCTCGGATTCCTCGACGCCCAGCTCTCGGATCAGCAGTGCCCGGATGTTCGGATTGATGTCGTTCGTGACTTCGAGCCGGACCGGGGGGCCGAAGCGGCGCCGGAGCAGTTCCTTTTCGAGGGCCTGTAGCAGGTTCTCGGCGTCATCCTCTTCGACCTCGAGGTCCTCGTTGCGGGTGACGCGGAAGGTGTGGTGCTCCAGCACTTCCATCCCGGCGAAGAGCTGGTCCAGGTGGACGGCGATGACTTCCTCGAGCGCGATGAAGCGTGCCACCCGGCCTGGCACGGAGCCGGCGCGCGGACCGTCGACCGAGATCAGCCGGGGGAGCTGGTCCGGGACCTTGAGGCGGGCGAAGAGTTCCTTGTCGCTGATCGGGTTGCGGACGACGACGGCGAGGTTCAGTGAGAGCCCCGAGATGTAGGGGAAGGGGTGGGCCGGGTCAACGGCCAGCGGGGTCAGGATCGGGAAGACCTTCTCGGCGAACATGGCGCTGAGCTGGTCCTTGGCCTGGGAGTCGAGTTCGTCCCAGTGCATGAGGTGGATGTGCTCATACGCCAGTGCCGGGCGGATCTGCTCGGCGTAGACGCGGGCGTGGCGCTGCTGCAGCCGGTGGGCCTCCTCGCCGATCTGCTCGAGGACCTGCACCGGGCTGAGCCCGGCGGGGGAGGGGACGGCCAGGCCGGTGGCGATCCGGCGCTTCAGCCCGGCGACCCGGACCATAAAGAATTCGTCCAGGTTGGACGCGAAGATGGACAGGAAGCTGACCCGTTCCAGCAGGTGCAGGTCCGGGTCTTCGGCGAGTTCCAGCACACGGGCGTTGAAGGAGAGCCAGCTCAGTTCGCGGTCCAGGAAGCGGTCCGGGCTGAAGTCGCCTTCAGGCTCCAGATTGGGCGCGAATTCCGGAATGTCGATCCGGTCCTGGGTGGCACGTGAGGCAGGCACTTCGGAGGAGCCGAACTGGGCGCGCGCGGGCCGGACTTTTTTGTCCGGCGTGGCGGTCTCAGACGTGGCTGTCCGGGCAGAATCCCGTTGCATGGTCTCTCCTAATGCTGGCTCGATTTAGCTTCAACCTTACAAGCAATTACCCTGCGATCAGCTTTCGAGGAGTCCAGATTTCCCGGGGCCGGAGACAAGATGTCCGCCGATTGGATTAACGCCCCTCCAGTGGGGCGTACATGACGTCGACGTCCCAGCGGGTGAAGCCCAGCCGCCGGTACAGCGAAACGGCCGGTATGTTGTCCGCATCGACGTAAAGCATAACGGCGTGCAGGCCCTGGTGCTGCAGGTGGCGGATGCCGGCCACGGTCAGCGCTTTCCCCAGGCCGGTGCCCTGCGCCTCCGGAGTGACGCCGACGACGTACACCTCGCCGATCGCGGGGTGGTCCCCGTGCCGGGGGTGCACCTTGGTCCAGTGGAAGCCGAGGATCCGGTCCGAGGCGTCGACGGCGAGCAGGAAACCGGCGGGATCGAACCACGGCTCGGCCATCCTGGCGTCCAGATCGGCGCGGGTCATGTTTCCCTGCTCGGCATGGTGCGCGAAGGCGGCCCGGTTCGCGGCGAGCCAGGCGTCCTCATCCCGGCCGGGGACGAAGGCGCGCAGCGTCACGCCGTCGGGCAGGGGGACGTCGGGCAGCTCCGCGGTCAAGCTGGCGAGCCGCATCTTCCACAGCTCCCGGACCGGGCCGTAACCGTAGCGCGCGGCGAGGTCGGCCGCGGCCTCGTGGTTGCCGTGGGACCAGGCCTTCAGCCCGGCGAAGCCGCGGGTGGCCCGGAGTTCGCCGACCAGCCGGCCCGCCACGCCCTGGTTGCGGTAGGTGGGGTGGACGGCTATTTCCAGCACGCCCGTGCCGTCCGGTTCACCGATCACGACGGCGACGCCGGCCAGGTCCTGCGCTGTCGGCGGCCCGGAGGTCTCGTCGGGGCAGTATAGGGCGAGGGTCAGCACGGCATGGGCGCCAGCATCCGCGGCGCGCAGCGTCACAAGCGTCTGCTCGGACAGCGGCGGGTTGCCGTCGGATTCCTCCGCCGCGGCCGCGAGGGCTTTGATGTCCTTCAGGAGCTGCGGATCCGCGGCTCCCTTGGCGGTGAGGACGGGCCAGTTCTCAGGGTGCGCAGGACTCATGGTGCAAGGCTATACGGTGCCGCCGGAGCGGGACCGATTTTGTGGTTTCCGGAACTGTTACGTATAGTCGTTATCTCGTCCGGCTGTTCGGTCCAGAACTTGTTTCTGGGTGCCGCTGGCTTGGAATCGAGGGGGATCCACCACTGGGGTGGCCTCGATACGTTCGACCCGTATGTCCTCCACTGAAGAAAGCGAAAGCCCCGGACTGATGTCCGGGGCTTTCTGCGTGCACGTCAGGCTTCGGTGAGTTCTTCCTCCGGATGCCGGACCAGGGTCAGGCGGTACCCCACGTTCCGGACCGTGCTGATCAGGTTCTCGTGGTCGGCGCCGAGTTTCGCCCGCAGGCGCCGGACGTGGACGTCCACCGTGCGCGTGCCTCCGTAGTAGTCGTAGCCCCAGACCTCGGTCAGCAGTTGCTGGCGGGTGAAGACCCGGCCGGGGTGCTGCGCCAGGTACTTGAGCAGTTCAAATTCCTTGAAGGTCAGGTTCAGCGGAGCGCCGTTGACCCGGGCGGTGTAACTTGCCTCATCGATGACGACGCCGGCGGCCCGGATCTCGGTCGGGGCGTCGTCCTGGTCGGGCACGGCCCGGGCGACGCCCAGGCGGATGCGGGCCTCGACCTCGGCGGGTCCGGCGGACTCCAGCAGGATGTCGTCGACCGCCCATGCCGAGGATACGGCGGCCATGCCGCCCTCGGTCAGGATCAGCATGAGGGGGGCGCTCAGGCCGGTGGCCTTGAGCAGCTGGGTCAGGGAGCGTGCGCCGACGAGGTCTTTGCGGGCGTCCAGCAGGACAATGTCGCAGGGGTCGGTCTCCAGCAGCGCCGTCGGCTCGGCCGGGAGAATATGGACCCGGTGGTTCAGTAGTTCCAGCGCGGGCAAGACGTCCACCGATGAGCCGGTGCTGTTCGTCAGTAGCAGGATGTGCGACATGTTTCCTCCAAGGGGTGTCCGCGCATCGTTGGGCGTCTGTAGCTGAGTCTGAGTATACCCAAAGGCCCCTTGCCGGACATGCTTCCGTCACCTGCGTCCGGATCTTTTGCGACACAAAACGGTCACATAGGGCAGGATTGATCGGGCGGGGCTTGCCGCCCCCATGACGAAAGATCAGGTCGAATTGGGGTCCGCAGTGAGCGAGAGTACGACGATGGCCGGGAGACGGATGACGGATATGCGCATGTCGGGTAAACAGTGAGGGCTTGGTCCATCGGCGTCATCGGCCTGGCCGGACTCGCCGCGACTGTCGGCGCGTCCTACACCTCGCCGGAGGCACTCCTGGCGGTGGGGGTGCTCACCGCCGCCGCCGTCGGCATCGGCTGGCCGCACTTCCTCGGCATCCCCGCCAGGAAAACCCTCGCTGTCCTGATCGGCCTGCCGGGCGTGGGCGCTGCCGTGACCGCCGCGTACCTTCCCGCCCCGGGTTTCCTGGATTGGACGCCGTCGTTCATAGCGGCAGGCGTGATGGCCATCTTCGTGATGCAGCTGATCCGCGGCACCGGCCAGGCGCAGCGGCTGGAGTCCACGCTCGGGTCCTGCGCCGGCGTCCTGCTGTCCTGCCTGGGCGCCGGGTGGATCGCGACCTCCCGCTTCAACGGCGTCCGTGAGATGCTCCTGGTCGCCACGATCAGCGCTGCGATCGCCCTGCTGGCGGGCCTGATCCGCTGGCCGGACCGGGTCGTGGCACCGCTGGGCGTCGTCGCTGCCGGGCTGGCCGGACCGCTCGCCGGCCTCGTTTTCTCCGACATCGCCGTGATCCCGGCCGCGATTGTCGGAGTGGTGGTGGGAGCCGTGCTGGTCAGTTTCCGCCGGCTGGTCATCATCCGCGGTGAGTCGCTAAGCTTTGCGGCAGCCCTGGGAATCGGGCTGGGGCCGGTGTCCGCCGTCGGTTCGCTGGCGTACTTCATAGACAAACTACTCATCTTCTAAAGCGCTAGGATGGCATCATGTCCGTACTTGCATTTGAAATTTTCTTCCTTGTCCTCCTTGGCGTTGCGAGCCTGGCCATGGCCTGGTTTGCCGGCTTCGTGGTGTACCGCCTCTTCAAGGGCCAGAAGTAACAGCCAGAAATTACTAGCCGTCTTCGTTTCCAGAGGTAGCTGCTGTGCCGATTGAAATACCTACAGATCTGACCCCGGAGATCGTTCCGCTGTCCTGGCTCATAGGTGAGTGGGAGGGCCGAGGCCGGCTGGGGGCCGGGGAAGAGGATTCCGAGCACTTCCTGCAACACGTGTCCTTCACCCACAACGGCCTGCCGTACCTGCAGTACCGGGCCGAGAGCTGGCTGACCGACGACGACGGCACCAGACTGCGTCCGTTGACGGTCGAAACCGGTTTCTGGGCGCTGGAGCGCAAGCAGCGCGAGGAAGACGGCGGCCCCGGGCTGATCCCGGCGGACATCGTTCCCGTGCTCAAGAGCGCCGACGAGGTCGAGGCCCTGCGCAACAAGGACGGCGGCTTCGACATCTCCGTTTCGATCTCCCACCCCGGCGGGATCTCCGAGCTGTACTACGGGCAGATCAAGGGCCCGCAGATCCAGCTCAGCACCGACATGGTGATGCGCGGCAGCCACTCCAAGGAGTACACGGCGGCCACCCGGATCTTCGGACTCGTGGACGGCAACCTGCTCTGGCGCTGGGACGTGGCCACGGGCAAGGCTCCTGCGGGGGGCAGCGGCCTGGAAGCCCACGCGTCCGCCATCCTCCATAAGGTCACCTAAGCGGCGCTACACGCTGCGCCGCCCGTGGTGGGGTCTCACTGATTTTCCTTTGTCCATAGCGACCGCAGGGAGTACCACAGTGAATGCCACAGCTGCCATGCCTGGAACGTCCGGAACGCCGGCCGATTTCAGCGACCTCAAGGCCGTGTATTTCAACGGCACCCTCAAGAAGTCCCCGGAGACCTCCAACACGCAGGGCCTGATCGAGGTCAGCCGCCGGATCATGGCCAAACACGGCGTCAGCACACAGGTCATCCGGACCGTGGACCACGACATCGCCAGCGGCGTCTACCCGGACATGCGCGAGCACGGCTGGGCCACCGATGAATGGCCGGAGCTGTATCCGGCCGTCCGGGAAGCCGACATCGTCATCGTGGCCGGACCGATCTGGCTGGGCGACAACTCCTCGCAGACCAAGAAGCTGATCGAACGGCTCTATGCGCACTCCGGAGAGCTCAACGACAAGGGCCAGTGGGCGTTCTACCCCAAGGTGGGCGGCTGCCTCATCACCGGCAACGAGGACGGCATCAAGCACTGCGCCATGAACGTCCTCTACAGCCTCCAGCACATCGGCTTCACCATCCCGCCGCAGGCCGACGCCGGCTGGATCGGCGCCGTCGGGCCGGGCCCGAGCTACCTCGATGAAGGCTCCGGCGGCCCGGAAAGCGACTTCACCAACCGCAACACCACGTTCATGACATGGAACCATGCTGCACATGGCCCGGATGCTCAAGGATGCCGGCGGCATCCCCGCCTACGGAAACCTGCCGGAGGCGTGGAAAGCCGGAACACGGTTTGACTTCGAGAATCCGGAATACCGCTAGCCCCAAAGGACTTCTACTTCATATGACTATCAAGAGCCCCCTGCTGGCGCGCCCTGGCGCCGTCGAAGCCGGCGGCGCTGACGCCGGCGTCGCCTCCCACTATGGCGAACCGCTGCGCGAACAGCGGGCGCTGGCCGCCGGCACCGCCGTCGTGGACCTGTCCCACCGCGGCGTGGTCACCGTCACCGGGCCGGACCGGCTGAGCTGGCTCAACACCCTGTCCTCCCAGCAGCTCACCAGCCTGGCGCCCGGGCAGTCCAGCGAGCTGCTGCTGCTGAGTGTGCAGGGACGGATCGAATTCGACGCGCGGGTGGTGGACGACGGCGCCACCACCTGGCTGATCGTCGAGGCCGCCGAGGCCGCGCCGCTGGCCGAGTGGCTCAACAAGATGAAGTTCATGCTCCGCGTCGAGATCGCCGACGCCTCGGCGGACTGGGCCGTGCTGGGAGCCACCCACCGCGTGCCGGAATGGTCCGGCCTGCTGGTCTGGGAAGACCCCTGGCCGCATGTCGGCGCCGGCGGCTACTCCTACGCGGTGGTCGCGGAGGACTCCCACCCCGGGCTGGAACGGCCCTGGTTCGAATACCTCGTCCCGGCCACGGAGCTGGAAGCCACGGTCGGCGATCGCCCGCTCGCCGGGATCTGGGCAGCCGAAGCGCTGCGCATCGCAGCCTGGCGGCCGCGCTGGGGTGCCGAAACCGACGACAAGACCATCCCGCACGAACTCGACCTGCTCCGCACCGCCGTGCACCTGAACAAGGGCTGCTACAAGGGCCAGGAGACCGTGGCCCGGGTCCACAACCTGGGCCACCCGCCGCGCCGGCTGGTGTTCCTGCAGCTCGACGGCTCGCAGCACACGATGCCCGCGGTCGGCAGCGAGGTCCGCGCCGGCGACCGCAAGGTGGGCACCGTGACCTCGGTGGCGCAGCACTACGAAATGGGGCCGGTGGCCCTGGCCGTGGTCAAACGGTCGGTCGCGCCCGAGGAAGTCCTGACCGTCCTCGACGGCGAGGAACCCTACACCGCGGCGCAGGAACTCATCGTGGCGCCCGACGCCGGCCAGGTCGTGGGCCGCCAGACCGGCTTCCTGCGGGGTACCCGATGACCCACGACAGCACCGCACCGGACGACGAGACCCTGGCGCTTGCCCACAAGCTCTTCGACGCGGCCCGCCAGGGGGACTCCGCGCTGCTCGCGGGCTACCTCGCCGCCGGGGTCCCGGCCACGCTGACCAACGAGGCAGGGGACACCCTGCTGATGCTCGCGGCCTACCATGGCCACGCCGACACCGTCCGGCTGATCCTGCAGCACGGCGGCGAGGCCAATATCGCCAACGACCGCGGCCAGACGCCGCTCGCCGGTGCCGTGTTCAAGGGCTACGCGGAGGTGGCGCGGGCGCTGCTGGACGCCGGAGCGGACCCCGACGCCGGCACGCCCTCCGCGCGCGCCGCGGCGCAGATGTTCGAGCGCAAGGACATCCTGGTCCTGCTGGGCTGAGCGCGCCCTGCGCGGAACAGCATCAGCCCGCCCTTCAGCCCCTAAGGAATCCCGTGGAAAACGTAGCCAGGCCTTGGCCTGCACTCTGGTCCCTGGTGATCGGGTTCTTTATGATCCTGATCGACACCACCATCGTGTCGGTGGCCAACCCCCGCATCATGGAAGGCCTCAATACCGACATCAACTCGGTCATCTGGGTCACCAGCGCCTACCTCCTCGCCTACGCCGTCCCGCTGCTGATCACCGGCCGGCTGGGTGACCGGTTCGGCCCCAAGAAGCTCTACCTGTCCGGTCTTGTGGTCTTCACCGCCGCCTCGCTCTGGTGCGGGCTCTCCGGCGACGTGGAGATGCTGATCCTGGCCCGGGTGTTCCAGGGCTTCGGCGCGGCGATGATGACGCCCCAGACCATGGCGGTCATCACCCGGATCTTCCCGCCGGACCGGCGCGGCGCCGCGATGGGCATCTGGGGCGCGACGGCGGGCATGGCCACCCTGGTGGGGCCGATCCTCGGCGGCGTCCTGGTGGACGGGCTCGGCTGGGAATGGATCTTTTTCATCAACGTCCCGGTGGGCATCGCCGGGTTCTTCCTCGCGCTGCGCTACGTGCCGGCACTGAGCACCCACCCGCACAAGTTCGATATCCCCGGCGTGCTGCTCAGCGCCGTCGGGCTGTTCCTGCTGGTGTTCGGCATCCAGGAGGGCGAGACCTACGACTGGGGCACCATCGCCGGACCCATCACGGTATGGGGGCTGATCATCTCCGGAATCGCCGTGCTGGGGGTGTTCGTGGTGTGGCAGAAGGTCAACAAGGGCGAGCCGCTGCTGCCGCTGTCCCTGTTCAAGGACCGCAACTTCTCCCTCGCCAACATCGGCATCACCACGGTGGGCTTCACCGTGACCGCGTTCACGCTGCCGCTGATCTTCTACTACCAGGTGGTCCGGGACCTGACCCCGACCCAGTCAGCGCTGATGATGGTGCCGATGGCCTTGATCTCGGGCGGGCTGGCCCCGGTGGTGGGACGGATCATTGACCGGATCAACCCGAAGTTCATCACCGTGGCCGGACTGGTCCTGATGTCCGTGGCACTGTTCTGGAACGCCGTCCTGATGCACCCGGACACGCCGATCTGGCTGTTCCTGCTGCCCAGCGCGGTCCTTGGCTTCGCCAATGCCGGGATCTGGGCGCCGATGAGCACCACCGCCACCCGGAACCTGCCGCCCCGGCAGGCGGGAGCCGGCGCCGGCGTCTACAACACCACGCGCCAGATCGGGGCCGTCCTGGGCAGCGCCGCCATTGCCGTGCTGATCCAGGCGCGGCTCGCGGCGGAACTCCCTGCCGCTCCGGGAGGGGCCGGGGAAGCCGGTGCGATGTCGTTTGGCGGCGCCCTTCCCGAGGCTCTGCAGGAGGGTTTCTCGACGGCCATGGGCCAGTCCATTCTGCTGCCCGCCGCGGTCATCTTGCTCGGCGCGGCGGTGGCGCTGTTCTTCGCCAGGCCCCAGCCGATGCAGGGCTGGGGCACCCCCGGCACGGTGCCGGCAGCATCGGCCGGCACCCAGGGCGCCGGGGCGCAGTCCCGCTGACGCTACCCCGGCCCTGATCAGCCCAGCAGGACGCTGGTCTGGATGCCGCCGGCGGTGAAGCCCAGGCTGCGGGCGATGGCCATCGAGCCCTTGTTGCTGACGTCCGAGCGCCACTGCAGCGTCAGCCCGGAGGCGAGTGCCTCGTGGGCCGCAATGGAGGCGGCCAGGGAGCCCAGCCCCCGGCGGCGCCACTCCGGCGCCACCAGCACCCCCATCTGCGCCAGGATGCCCTCCCACTCGGTGTAGGCGCCGCACGCCACGGGCGTCCGGCGGCCGTCCTCCGCGTGCAGGATGGTAAAGCGGTGCTCCAGGCCCGAGAGGCCCACTTCGTTGACGTCATCCGGCGGGCAGGCAGCCTCCAGCTCGATCGCTTCCGGATGGCCGTGCGAGACGGTCAGCTCCTCCGCGGGCTGCCGCAGCGGCAGGTCGTCCGCGAAGAACAGCGCGGCGGCGCCGAGCCCGTGGCCGCCGTGGTCCCGGCTGATGGTCAGCAGCGTGACGTGCTGCGCGAGTTCCTCGTCGGACAGCCCGACGGCGGCGTCCAGCGCCCACTGCGGGCCCACCAGCACGGAGTTCCCGAACAGCCGGACGAACTGGACGGCGCGGGCCTCCTCGTCGGCGCGCGTGATGCGGACCCCCGCGGCGGCCGCGAAAGCGCCGTCGTCGAGCCCCAGGCGGCGGGCCCACGCGAGCTGGATGATGTCGACCGAACCGGGCTCAAGTGTCATGACTCCACCCTACCCACGGGCGTGCCGGGCCCCAGTGCGGAGGCTCAGGAGCCTCAGCCGAAGAGGACCGCGGCCTCGTCGTAGCGGTACTGCGGGACGGTCTTGAGGTTGCCGAGCGCGGCGTCGAAGCCCACATGGACGATGTCGGTGCCGTTGAGGGACACCATGGTGCCCCAGCGTTGTTCCACGACGGAGTCAATGGCCGCCATGCCGAGGCGGGTCGCCAGCACCCGGTCGAACGCCGTAGGGACGCCGCCGCGCTGGATGTGGCCCAGCACCGTCGCCCGGGTTTCGATGCCCGTCATGGCTTCCAGTTCCGGGGCCAGCCGTTCGGAGATCCCGCCCAGCCGCGGACGTCCGAAGGTGTCCAGCCCGCGTTCGGAGTGCGGGGTTTCCTGGTCATCCGGGACGAACCCCTCCGCGACGACGACGAGCGGCGCGCGGCCGCGGTCGTGCGCCGAGGTAACCCATTCGGCGATCTGCTTCATCGAGGCCTTCTGCTCCGGGATCAGGATGGCGTGGGCGCCGGAGGCCATGCCGGCGTGCAGCGCGATCCAGCCCACGTGGCGGCCCATCACCTCGGCGATCATGCAGCGGTGGTGGGACTCTCCGGTGGTGCGCAGCCGGTCGATCGCCTCGGTGGCGATCTCGACGGCGGTGTCGAAGCCGAAGGTGTAGTCCGTCGCGTCGAGGTCGTTGTCGACGGTCTTGGGGACGCCGACGATTTTCAGGCCGGCGTCGGTGAGCCGCTTGGCGGCCGCGAGGGTGCCCTCGCCACCGATGGCGATGAGGGCGTCGATGCCGAGCCGGTCCATGTTGGCCTTGATGACCTCGGGCCCGCCGTTGTTCTCAAACGGGTTGGTGCGGGAGGTGCCCAGGATGGTGCCGCCCTGCTTGGCGATGCCGCGGACCATGGTGCGGGGGATATCGATGATGTCGCCCTCGACGACGCCGCGCCAGCCGTCCAGGAACCCCACGAATTCGTGGCCGTGGACGGCGATGCCCTTCAGGACGGCGCCACGGATGACGGCGTTCAGTCCGGGGCAGTCTCCGCCGCTGGTGAGGATTCCAATTTTCATGTTTCGGCTCAAATCCTGGCTCGAAGGGTTACAGGCAGAGCGCCACGCTGAGCTCACCTAGAGTCTAATGGCGCATGTGTGGCAGGACACAAACGATGACAACGCCCAAGTGCCCCTGCCGGGCGGCAGGGGCACTTTTTGTCTTTGCGGTACGTCGTCGCGCCACTCCCTCGGGGAGGGCCTTAGGGCCGGTTCGGACGCTTCGCCAGGAACGTCTCAAGGACGATGGCATTCTGCTGGTCCGGCAGGAGCAGCCAGGCCACGAGATACAGCACGAAGGCCGGTCCGGGCAGCAGGGCGAAGAGCAGGAACGCGATCCGGACGAACGCCACATCCACGTTCAGCTTCGCGGCGATCCCGCCGCAAACACCGCCCAGCCAACGCTGCGGACCACGTTTCAGGCCGAGGCCCCGGATAGTGCTATAGAACTTTTCCATGGCTCAAGACTTCCCTGTTGGTGCCGCTTTGTCACGCCCCCGGGCCGAGAGCAGCCCGCCGATCACCAGTGCCGCCCCGGCGCCAATCATCAGGCCGATCACCACGTAGGTGCCGTTGAGGGCCACGATGCCGAGCTGGGCGACGATGATGAGAACTGCGAGGGCCACCACGATCAGCCCCCAGACGATGGTGCCGACGCGGGCCGGGGAATCCTCCGGCGGCTCCGGGTTATCCGACCGGGGAGCGGCGGGGCCGTCGTCGTTCGCGCTGCCGGCCGGTGCGTCATAGCTGCTCATGTCAGTTCCCTTCCTTGATGGTGACGTTGCTGAAAGTGCCGTTGATCTCCACGATCAGCGTCTCTCCCGGCTTCTCGGTGTTGTAGCTGCTTTGCTGGTTGGTCATGCCGCCGTGATTCTGGCTGCCTTCATTGAGGTTGCCCATGGTCATGTCGGCGCGGATCTGCACCGGAACGGTGTCCGGGATGACCACCGTGAGGTTGCTCGCCGTCGCGTCGATGGGGACCACGACGTCGGCCCTCAACGGCGGGTTGATCGCGAGCCTCGTCAGGTCCACGGTCCCGGTGCCGGCGGTGATGTCGAAGCCGCCCCGGGCCTGCTCGACGCTCACCGGTGACCAGTCGGCGTTCTGCGGGCGGAAGCGGTCGCCGTTGGGGAGCACGTTGTAGATGCCGCCGACAATGAGGGCGACGACGGCGAAGAAGCCGAGGATGCCGGAGGTGCGGCCCCGCAGGCCGGCGATGGCGATGCCGAGGCCCAGGACCACAGCGGCGCTGGCCCAGACGACAGCATTGCTGGACGTGCCCAGGTCGATCACGTTCGCGACGTCGAGGGCTTTGAGGCCGCCGCCCACCAGCAGGGCGAGTCCGGCGGTGACCGCGACGGCGGGGGCGCCGGGGCCGAAGTTCCGCTTCGCAGCCGGCGGGACGGGTCCGCCGCCCGGCACCGGCTGGTAGCCGCCCCCGGGGGGAGGGACGGGTCCGGCAGGCGGAGGCGTGCCCCAGCCCGGGCCGGGCACCGTTGACTCACCGTAGCGGGGGAGCGTGGCCGAGGCGCCGTAGCCGGTCGTGGCGATGGGAGCCGTCGACGTCGACGGCGTTGCCGGCGGTGCCGGGTTCGGCGGGTAGCCGGGGTTCGCCGGGCCGCCGGACTGGGGGCTCGAGGACATGAGTGGAACTCCGTTCGGGGACTTGTTGCGCTGTGTGAGGTAGTAAATGAGGTAGATGGCGCCGCCCACCCAGAAGACGGTCCAGACGAAGGCGCCGAAGCCGTAGCGGTCCCAGCCCCAGATTCCGGTGCCCAGGCTGGGGAAGCCGATGATCGTGGTGATCAGCGCACCGGTCATGCCCGCGGACCAGCGGCCCGCGGCGGCCTCCTGGACGTGGATGCGGCCGTCGGGTTCCGGCAGGAGGGCCCAGGCGATGCCGTAGAGGAGGACGCCGACGCCCGCGAAGATTGTCAGGACGATCAGGATGCCGCGGACAATCAGCGGGTCGACGCCGAGGCGCTGGGCGATTCCGCTGGCGACGCCCCCGACCCAGCGCTCGCGGCCCCGGTACACGCCCTGGCTGCGGATCCAGTCGAAGAAATTCTGCGGCTGGCTGCCGGCCGGCGGCGGCGTCGGGCCGTAGTAGGGCGGCGGGGGCGGTGGTGGTGGCGGCGGCGTCCCTGCGCCGCCGCCGGCCGAAAAGTCCAACGGCAGAGTCGCGGAAGTATGCAGCGGCAGGGTGGCGGAGGTGTCTGCCGGCTGATCCGTCGGCCGTCCTGTATTTATCCCTGTTTCTTGCCCTGCATTTTGCCCTGTTTCTTGCCCTTCGGGCCGACCTGCGTTGCCGTTCGAAGGGTCGGTGCCTTCATCGGGGTGCTCAGTGTGCGGATTCATACTTCGATCCTCCCGTCCGTGGCGAATCCGCTCTACTGGGGAACACCCTGAACTGTCCCTGAGTCACCCCCGGTTCGGGCTGAAAACGGGTCCGGGGGACCCTGATTCATGTTTGGATTGAGTCATGACAACCGCAGCCTCCCGCCCGCCGCTGGTCCGCGGCAGCGACCGGGTGATTGCCGGGGTGTGTGCCGGCCTCGCCCGGCATCTGGGCTGGCCGGTGCGGATGGTCCGCCTCGGCATGGCGGTGGCCGCGCTCGCCGGGGGCGCCGGCGTCGCCTTCTACGCCTGGCTCTGGATTATGGTTCCCACCGCGGACGAAAGCGCCAAGCGCGACGCCCGCCAGCCGGCGTCGCCGATTGCCCCGGCGGTCAGCGCACCGTTCGGGGCCCCGCTTGCCGAGCTGCACGCCGGCCCCCTCACGGCAGCCACCTTCCCGGCGCCGGCCGGGGCCGGGCGAGGGGCAGGGGGAGCGGCAGCAACCCCGCCGGCCGGGGCGGTCCCTGCCGATTCCTGGCGGAGCAGGGTCACCGGCATGCGCTACGGCAAGGAGATTCTGCTCGGGGCGGGCCTGCTGCTGGCCGCCGGCATCCTGATCGCCCGCCTGCTCGGCGTTGATGTTCCGCTCGGGACGCTCATCCCGGTTGCGGCCATCCTCGGCGGCGCGGCCATCGCCTGGATGCAACTGGACGAGACCCGCCGGGCAGGGCTCGTGGACAAGACAAAAGCGGACCAGGCCGGCGGCTGGGCCCGTCTCGCGGCCGGTCTGGCCCTCGTCGTGTCCGGTGTCCTGGTCATGGTGTCCGGCTCCGGGTCCTGGGAACAGACCTGGCTTGCCCTGCTGTCCTCGGTGGCGGTGCTCGGCGGCGTGGCCCTGGTCCTTCTGCCCTGGGGGCTGAAATTCTGGCGCGACCTGGAGGCGGAGCGGGCAGGCCGGGTCCGCGCGACCGAACGGGCCGAGATTGCCGCCCACCTGCACGACTCCGTGCTGCAGACGCTGGCCCTGATCCAGCGGCGCGCCGGGAACGAGACCGACGTCGTCCGCCTTGCCCGTGCCCAGGAGCGTGAGCTGCGGGGCTGGCTGTACCGGGATCCGGGCAAGGAAGCCGGTCAGCTGTCCGAGGGCATCAAGACCGCGGCGGCGGAAGTCGAAGACTCCCTGGGCCACGCCGTCGAAGTGGTCACGGTAGGCGACTGCGCCATGACCGAGCGCCACGAGGCACTCGTGCAGGCCGCCCGTGAGGCCATGCTGAACGCCGCCCGGCACGGCGGCGGCGCCGTGTCGGTCTACCTGGAAGTCACCGATGGCGCGGCAGAGGTCTTCGTGAAGGACCGCGGTCCCGGCTTCGACCCGGACGCCGTCCCCGCTGACCGGCTGGGAGTCCGCGAGTCGATTGTCGGCCGGATGAACCGCCACGGCGGCACCGCCACCATCATCAGCACCCAGGACGGCACCGAGGTGCGGCTCAGGCTGCCCCTGACAGCGGGAGCAGCCGCCGGGGCTGCCGGCACAAACAGCAACGGAGAGGCAACACTGTGAACACCGAAGCGGGGAGCCCGGCCCCGGGGATCCGGGTGGTGATCGTGGACGACCACGCCATCTTCCGGTCCGGGCTGAAAGCGGACCTGGACCCGGACATCGTCGTGGCCGGCGAGGCCGGAACCGTGGAGGACGCCGTCGCCGTGATCGCGGCCGTCCGCCCCGACGTCGTGCTCCTCGATGTCCACCTGCCGGGAGGGCTCGGCGGCGGCGGGCGCGAAGTGCTGGCCGGCTCCGCGCCCCTGCTGGGCAGCACCCGGTTCCTGGCCCTGAGCGTCTCGGACGCGGCCGAGGACGTTGTTTCGGTGATCCGGGCCGGGGCCCGCGGCTACGTCACGAAGACCATTTCCGGGGCGGAAATTTCCGACGCCGTCCGCCGCGTCGCCGGCGGGGACGCCGTCTTCTCGCCCCGGCTGGCGGGTTTTGTGCTGGACGCCTTCGGGACCGCCCCGGCGGACATTGCCGACGACGAGCTGGACAAGCTCTCCGCCCGCGAACTCGAGGTGATGCGGCTCATCGCCCGCGGCTACAGCTACAAGGAAGTCGCCAAGGAGCTGTTCATCTCGATCAAGACCGTGGAGACCCACGTCTCGGCGGTGCTGCGCAAACTCCAGCTCTCCAGCCGGCACGAACTCACGCGCTGGGCCGCCGAACGCCGCCTCCTTTAGCCAAGGACCCCGACGCTCCCGCAGCTGTTGCGGTCTTTTTCGGGACGCTCCCTCACTTCCCGCAGCCAGACGACAAACGCTCCCGCAGGATCTGCGGGAGCGTCTGAAAGAATCCGGCAGGATCTGCGGGAGCGTCTGAAAGAATCCGGCAGGATCTGCGGGAGCGTCTGAAAGAATCCGGCAGGATCTGCGGGAGGGTTGCTACTTCGCCTTGCCGAGGAAGTCCTGCAGCCGGGCGACGCCGGTGGCCAGGTCCTCGTCACCCAGGGCGTAGGAGAGGCGCAGGTAGCCGGAGGGGCCAAAGGCCTCGCCGGGAACCACGGCCACTTCGACCTCATCCAGGATCAGGGTGGCCAGCTCCGCCGACGTCGACGGCCGGACGGGACCGTTCGCGGACGGGAACTCCTTGCCGAGCAGGGCGCGGACGTCCGCATAGACGTAGAAGGCGCCCTTCGGCGTCGGGCATTCGACGCCCTCGATGGCATTCAGCCCGGCCACGATGGCTTTGCGGCGGCGGTCGAACGCGACTTTCATTTCGTAGACGGCGGTGAGCGGCCCGGACACCGCGGCGATGGCAGCGACCTGCGGGATGTTGGAGACGTTGGATGTGGCGTGCGACTGCAGGTTGGTGGCGGCCTTGATGACGTCCGCCGGACCGATCATCCAGCCCACGCGCCAGCCGGTCATGGCGTAGGTCTTCGCGACACCGTTGAGGATGACAACCTTGTCGCCCAGTTCCGGGACGGCCGTGGCAATCGAGGTGAAGGGCACGCCGTCGTAGGTCAGGTGCTCGTAGATCTCATCCGTGACCACCCACAGGCCCTTGGCGGCGGCCCACTGGCCGATTTCCCTGACCTGTTCCGGCGAGTACACGGCGCCGGTGGGGTTGGAGGGGGAGACGAAGAGCAGGATCTTGGTGCGGTCCGTGACGGCGGCCTCAAGCTGCTCCACCGTGACCAGGTAGCCCTGCTCCGGTCCGGCGAAGACCTCGACCGGGACGCCTCCGGCGAGACGGATGGCCTCCGGGTAGGTGGTCCAGAACGGCGTGGGCACAATGACCTCGTCGCCCGGATCCAGCAGCGTCGCGAAGGTGTTGTACACGGCCTGCTTGCCGCCGTTGGTGACCAGCACCTGGGCTGCCTCGGCCTTGTAGCCGGAGTCGCGGAACGTCTTGTCCGCGATGGCCTGCTTCAGCTCGGGCAGGCCGCCCGCCGGCGAATAGCGGTGGTACTTGGGCTGGCTGGCGGCTTCGATGGCTGCCTGCACGATGTAATCGGGGGTCGGGAAGTCCGGTTCGCCGGCGCCGAAGCCGATGACTGGCCGGCCGGCCGCCTTCAGCGCCTTCGCCTTGGCATCAACAGCCAACGTGGCGGATTCGGCTATGGCGGAAATACGCTGTGAAATGCGGGCGGCAGGCATCGCGGGTCCATTCTTCGCTAGCAGCTTCGGTGGCTGTTTGTGGGATTCGACGGAACCTACTCTATGCTGTTCACCGGATCGTCCGCGGTGCCGGCGAGGAAATATGACCGCATGTTGGTCAGATGGTTTTCGCGCCAGGTTTTTCGACGAGTTTCGCCGCATGTTCGCCGGTGTTTCTCGGTGCGGTGAAGGGTCCGGCGGGGGGCCGGTTCGACGTAGGCGCAGTTGTTGCGTAGACTGGTTCTCCGGTGTTGAAAACACGATGATGGTCTGCGCCTCAGGGAAGCCTTGGGGAAACGGGCCGGAACAGTTTTTCGCTCCATAGGGTAGTGGCGCAATTGGTAGCGCAGCGGTCTCCAAAACCGCAGGTTGCAGGTTCGAGTCCTGTCTGCCCTGCGCAAGCTGTTCCGGTTTCTCCGGAACAAGCGCAGCAACCATGGTTCAGTTCAGAGCCGGGTATCCGACATTGCGAGGATGAGTGAGGACCAGGTGACCGAAACGGCTGCAAGCAGCTCCAGTGGCCGCCCCGCCAAGAATGCCCCCAAGGCAGGCTTCTTCTCTCGAATCGCGCTCTTCGTCCGCCAGGTCATCGGCGAACTGAAGAAGGTCGTTGCACCGACCCGCAAGGAACTGATCAACTACACCCTCGTGGTGCTGGTGTTCGTGGTCATCATGATGGTCATCGTCACCCTGCTGGATCTGGCCTTCGGGACCGCAGTTGGCTGGGTCTTCGGCGGCACGGGCCCCACGGACAGCTAGGTCGACCGGTCCGCAGACTGCGTGGATTACCACCGGGATTCCGGGGGTTCCGCGGGGTGTGCGGAATTGAGTCATTTAAATAGGCATGTTAGGCAATGAGGAAGCAGGAGACCAAGTGTCTGAGCAGGAGCTCGAGGTAACTGAGACTGAGCTGGATAAGAGCCAGGGCGCCGCGGTGGAAGCCGCGGAAGAGTCCGAGGCTGTGTCTGCTGCGCCCGAATCCGACGTCGCTGACGAGGCCGTAGACACGGCAGAAGCTGACGAATCCGCCGAGGCAGAATCCGCCGGCGAAGAGTCAGCCGACGACGAGTCGGGCGACGCGCTGGCCGCTGCTGCCGCCGCCGCCGAGGTCGATCCGGCCGATGAGTTCAAGGCCAAGCTGCGCCGCCAGGAGGGTGACTGGTACGTCATCCACTCCTACGCAGGCTACGAGAACCGCGTCAAGGCCAACCTTGAAACCCGCATCCAGACCCTGGACATGGAAGATTACATCTTCGAAATCCAGGTTCCGATGGAGGAAGTCGTTGAGATCAAGAACGCTCAGCGCAAGGTCATCAACCGCGTCCGCATCCCCGGTTACGTCCTGGTCCGCATGGACCTGACGGATGCCTCCTGGGGCGCCGTCCGCCACACCCCCGGCGTCACCGGCTTCGTGGGCAACGCCCACAACCCGGTCCCGCTGCGCCTCGACGAGGTCTTCTCCATGCTCGCCCCGGTCTTCGAAGAAGAGCAGGCCGAGAAGGGCAAGCCGGTCAAGCACGCCGCCGCGCAGGTCGACGTCGACTTCGAGGTTGGCGAGTCCGTCATCGTCAAGGAAGGTCCCTTCGAGACCCTTCCGGCCACGATCTCCGAAATCAAGGTGGATTCCCAGACCCTCGTGGTGCTGGTCTCCATCTTCGAACGCGAGACCCCGGTCACGCTGGCATTCAACCAGGTCAGCAAGATCTAGTTATCCCCACAGAATTCGCCCCGGACTGCCCGCTTTAGCAGCCAGGGGCGGCCGGCCGCCTCGCCATGGCGGCCACCAACCTGAGGCACGCTCCTGTGTCCCAGGACGTAATTGAGAGAAGGACCCTACATTGGCTCCCAAGAAGAAGGTCACCGGCCTCATCAAGCTGCAGATCCAGGCAGGTGCCGCTAACCCGGCCCCGCCGATCGGTCCTGCGCTTGGCCAGCACGGTGTCAACATCATGGAATTCTGCAAGGCGTACAACGCTGCGACGGAAGCCCAGCGCGGCAACGTTATTCCGGTTGAAATCACGGTCTACGAGGACCGTTCGTTCACGTTCATCACCAAGACCCCGCCGGCTGCAGAGCTCATCAAAAAGGCTGCAGGCGTCGCCAAGGGTTCAGCTACCCCGCACACCGTCAAGGTTGCCAAGCTGACCCAGGCCCAGGTCAACGAGATCGCCACCACCAAGATGGAAGACCTCAACGCCACCAGCCTGGAAGGCGCCGCGAAGATCATCGCCGGCACCGCCCGTTCCATGGGTATCACCGTCGAAGGCTAATAGCCTTCCCCGCCGGGCAACCGGCACCACATAAACATTGAGATGTTGGACATCCGGAACGGACAACCCGTTCGAGGTTCCAACTGTGGCAGGGCCCAGCGCGGTCCGCAGACCACAACTGCACAAGGAGAATAAGCAGCATGGCAAAGCGCAGCAAAGCATATGAGGCAGCCGCAGCCAAGATCGACGCGGAGAAGTTCTACGCGCCGTTCGAGGCAGTGACGCTGGCCAAGGACACCAACCCGTCCAAGTTCGACGCCACCGTTGAGGTTGCTTTCCGCCTGGGTGTAGACCCGCGTAAGGCTGACCAGATGGTCCGCGGCACCGTTAACCTGCCGCACGGCACCGGTAAGGTCGCCCGCGTCCTCGTTTTCGCAACGGGCGACAAGGCTGAGGCAGCAATCGCAGCCGGCGCCGACTTCGTTGGTTCCGACGACCTGATCGAAAAGATCGCAGCCGGCTGGACCGACTTCGACGCCGCCGTCGCCACCCCTGACCTCATGGGCAAGGTTGGCCGCCTCGGTAAGGTCCTGGGCCCGCGTAACCTGATGCCGAACCCGAAGACCGGCACCGTGACCGCTGACGTCGCCAAGGCCGTCAACGACATCAAGGGCGGCAAGATCGACTTCCGCGTCGACAAGCACTCGAACCTGCACTTCATCATCGGCAAGGTTTCCTTCGACGCCCTTAAGCTGGCCGAGAACTACGCAGCCGCTCTGGAAGAGGTCCTGCGCCTCAAGCCGTCCGCTTCCAAGGGCCGCTACATCCAGAAGGCCACCGTCGCCACCACCTTTGGCCCGGGCATCT
Organism: Pseudarthrobacter sp. PvP090; assembly: GCF_040547365.1. Lineage (NCBI taxonomy): Bacteria > Bacillati > Actinomycetota > Actinomycetes > Micrococcales > Micrococcaceae > Pseudarthrobacter > Pseudarthrobacter sp. PvP090. Next base: position 201,661 of record NZ_JBEPPO010000001.1, on the reverse strand, counting down.
CGGTTGACCCCAACGTCACCAAGGTCCTGACCGAGGTCTAAGCTTCACCTGGTTCACAGCACCACAGGAAAGACCGTCCCGCCTCCGCGGGGCGGTCTTTTCTGCGTTCCGGGCACCGGCTACGCTGTCCCGGTGACTGCACCGCCGTACTGCATCGAACGCCTCCTCCTGCCGGACGCCCTCGAGTCCCCGGACGCCGGGAACTTCCTCGAATTCAGCAAGCTCAGCGACGCGCTGGTGCTGGAGACCTGGGGGAACCTGGACCGTGCCACCCCTCCCGGGGCCCGCCTCCGGTACTGGAGGGACGACGCCTACAAACGCATGCAGCTCTTCTTTGTCCGCGACGGCGGCCGGATGGTCGCGCGGTCCTGGATCCGTTACGAGCTGCAGGAGAACCTCGGCAGCGCGCTCGTCCATGTGGACGTCCTGAAGGACTTCACCGGCCGCGGGATCGGGCGGACCCTGCTGGCCCATGCCGAAGCGCTGGCGGCCGCTGACGGCCGCACCGTCCTGATGTCTTTCACCGAGCACCCTGCCGACTTCGACGCCGAGGGTCCGGATGTCCTCTGTCCCGCCACCGGGACCGGTGCGCTGCCGGCGTCGGCGCGCGCTGTCCGGTTCGCGCAGGAAGCGGGCTACCAACTGGAGCAGGTGGAGCGGTTCAGCTCCCTGGCCATGCCGCCGGCTCCGGCAATGCTGGACGCCCTGGAGCGGGAGGCGTTGGCCCGGGCCGAAGCGTACGAGCTGGTCACGTGGACCGACCATTGCCCGGAGGAATACGTGGAGCAGCTCGCCGTGCTGATGTCCCGGATGAGCACGGACGCGCCGACGGGTGGGCTGAGCTATGACGAAGAGACCTGGGACGCCGCCCGCGTCCGGCATGTTGAGGACACCTGGACGCAGGCCGGAAACATCTCGCTCGTGACCGCCGCACGGCACCGCGACAGCAATGAACTGGCGGCGTACACCGTGCTCGAACTGGCGCCCAGCAAACCGTGGCTGGCGGACCAGGACGATACCCTGGTCGCCGCCAGCCACCGCGGGCACCGCCTGGGCATGCTCGTCAAGATCCGCAACCTCCGCCGCCTGCTCGCCGAGTACCCGGCGGTGGAACGCGTCAACACGTTCAACGCCGCGGAGAACGACCATATGCTCGCCATCAACGTGGCGCTAGGATTCCGCGCCGCCGGCTACGACGGCGAATGGCAGCGGACCGTCGACGCCGCCGTCCGGGGGTCGTAGCGGGTCGGGCGGACGTCGGACGATGGAACGCCGGCGCAAACCGGCATATGCTGACCGTGGAAGCCCTGTTCCTGCAGGAAATCCGGTACCCGTAGATGGCAGAACAGCTGGGGATGATGCCCGTTATGGCAAACGACGTACGGATTGAACAGCTGTGGATCCCCGATTCGCTGGACGGGCCGGAGGCCGCCGACTTCATTGCCGCCGTCGAAGTGGGCCGCAGGGTGCGCATGCAAACCTGGGGCAGCGACGATCTTGCCTACGCTCCGCAGGAGAAACTGCTGGAGATGGCAGACCCGTACGAACGCCAGGTGATTCTTGTGGCAAAAATCGGTGGGGAGATCGTCGGGACCGTCGACATCGCGCTGCCGCTCTCAGAGAACCTCGACCTGGCCGAATTCGCCCTGGACATCCTGCCGGAGTTCCAGGGGCGGGGCGTGGGCCGGCAACTGCTCGAGGCCGCGGAGCACTTTGCCCGCGACGAGGGCCGCCACACCATCCTGATCGACACGAACCATCCGAGCTCCTCGCTGGGGGACAGCGAAGCCGGGCAGCTGGTGCCCGGCACAGGCCTCGGCTTCGTACCGATGGACAGCCGGGAGGTGGAGTTCGCCCGCCACAGCGGCTACACCCTTCAGCACATCGAACAGTTCAGTGCCTGTGCGCTGCCGCTGGACAGCGTGCTCGTGGAGGAGCTGCAAACGGAGGCCGAGGAAGCCAACGGCGGCCGCTACCGCCTGCACCATTGGACGGACCGGTGCCCGGAGCAGTGGCTCGAGGCGGTCGCGGCGCTGGAAAACAGCGCGGGCGAAGACGGCGTGCCCGGCGTTGAGGACACGGACATGGTGTTCGACGGCGGCATCCTCCGTGAGGCGGAAGACGTCGCCATCGCGCAGGGCCGCCGGACGGTGGTCACCGCCGTCGAACACATCGAAAGCGGTGAACTCGTGGGCCTGACCACCATCAGCGTCCTCGCGCTGCGCCCCGACGTCGTGTTCCAGGACGACACCGTGGTCCTGCGGGAGCACCGGGGCAACAAGCTGGGCCTGCTGATCAAGGTCGCGAACATGGAGCGGCTGTCCGAGCAGTTCCCGGATGCCCGGGTCCTCTACACCTGGAACGCGCCGGAAAACCGGTACCTGCTCAAGGTCAACCTGCAGCTGGGATTCGCCACCGCCGGCGTGACCGGGATATGGCAAAAGGAACTTCCCAACTTCGGCCCCAGCAACAGCTGAACCGGGCCCGGACCGCCCGATTTGGAGCACACGCCTCGATTCGCGTAAGCTGGGGGGACCAAAGACCGTCGGTTGTTGGAAATCCACTCTCCCAAGCAAGACTCACTTCTGCAGTCGCGCCGGGAGAGCCAGTGGATCTCCAGACGAAGGACCCTGAACATAGGGCGGCCGGCGCAGGTGAACGAAGCAAAGCTCCGCAGTCATGGACTGCGTCGAGACAAGCCCCGTGCATCTGCGCGGGGCGTTTTTAGTTTTTAGCTCTTTTGAGCGGGGACCGGGAAACACCGGCACTATCCCCGGAAGGAGGGTTATGGCAACGCCTAGCAAGGTTTCAGCAGTAGCTGAGATCACTAACGATTTCAAGGAATCGAACGCCGCTGTCCTGACCGAATACCGTGGGCTCACCGTTGCACAGCTCAAGCAGCTGCGTGTCTCTCTCGGCCAGGACACCAAGTTCTCGGTCGTCAAGAACACCCTGACCGCTATTGCAGCCAAGGAAGCTGGTGTCGAAGCATTCGACGGCCAGCTCGCCGGCCCCACTGCAATCGCGTTCATCAAGGGTGACGCAGTTGCCGCTGCCAAGAGCCTGACGGATTTTGCCAAGACCAACAAGCAGCTGGTTATCAAGACCGGTTACTTCGAGGGCAAGGCACTGAACGCCAGCGAAGTCGCTGCCCTGGCAGCACTCGAGTCCCGCGAGCTGCAGCTCGCCAAGGTTGCAGGCATCCTCAAGGCTCCTGCTGCCGCCGCTGTACGCATCATCGACGCGCTGCGCCTCAAGCTTGAAGAAGAGAACGGCGCACCGGCTGAAGCCGAAGCGCCCGCCGCTGACGAAGCCCCGGCCGACGCTGCAGCAGAAGCTCCGGCTGACGCCGCCGCTGAAGCTCCGGCCGATGCAGCAGCCCCCGAAGAGAACTAACTCTCTAAACCAGACTCCGGTGCGAAGGCACGGCTCCGGCCGCCGAGCACCACTATAGGAAGGACGCCACACCATGGCGAAGCTCACCAACGAAGAGCTCATTGAAGCTTTCAAGGAACTGACCATCATCGAGCTCTCTGAGTTCGTAAAGCTCTTCGAAGAGACCTTCGAAGTTACGGCTGCTGCTGTTGCAGTTGCTGGCCCCGCTGCCGGCGGCGCTGCAGAAGAAGAAGAGCAGACCGCATTCGACGTCATCCTGGAGCACCCGGGCGACAAGAAGATTGCAGTCATCAAGGAAGTTCGCGCAATCACTTCCCTGGGCCTCAAGGAAGCAAAGGACGTTGTTGACAGCGCTCCGAAGGCCATCCTCGAAGGTGTCACCAAGGAAGCTGCCGAGAAGGCTGTTGCACAGCTCGAAGAAGCCGGCGCTCGCGTTACCCTCAAGTAACTCGCCGCTTCAGGAACTGTCCGGGAACCCCGCGTTCCCGTTCCGCTCCGGGAAACCCCGTCCACTCCGGTGGGCGGGGTTTCCTGCGTTAAGAACACCAACGCGGGGGAGGAGTTAACCCGGTCGGGTTAGATAGCCGGGCCGGGGCCGGGTCATTCCCGGGTGGGCCGTCCCGGGCGGGTCAGTTCGGTTCGGAGATGTCCGCGACGACGGCGGCGAGGGCTGCGGTCAGGGCGTCGGCGTCCACGAAGGCGCTGAAGCCGTGTTCACCGGCACCCATGGAAATCCTGCGCCCGCTGATGGTCCGGTCCGCGTACACCGGCCAGGCCACGGTGCTGCCGAGCGGGGTGATCGTGCCGCGCTCGTAGCCCGTGGCGGCCAGGGCCACGTCCGCCGTCGGAAGGGACAGCTTGTTCACCCCGATCAGCGCGCGGAGCTTGGGCCAGGAGATCTGCCGGTCGCCCGGAACCAGGGCAAACAGGAAGCTGCCGTCCTTGTGTTTGACCACGAGGGACTTCACGATATCCCCGGGCTGGATCCCCAGGATCCGGGCCGCCTCCTCCAGGCTGTTCGCGGCAAGGCGCTCGACCAGCTGGACGCTGAGCCCGCGGGCGGCGGCGTCAGCCAGGAACCGCTCCCGGCCGGCGCCGCCCCCGCCGGCACCGCCACCGGCGGCACTGCCGTCTGACAAGCCCTGCCCGGGCATCACGGGGTCCGGCATGGCACTCAGTCGCGGTACAGCAGGAGCGCTTCGCCCTGGCCGCCGCCGCCGCAGAGGGAGACAGCGGCCTTGCCGGCGCCGCGACGCTTCAGCTCGTGCGCCGCGTGCAGGGCGAGGCGGGCACCGGAGGCGCCGATCGGGTGGCCCAGGGCGATCGCGCCGCCGTGGATGTTGCACTTCTCCAGCGGGTAGTCGAGGTCCTTGAGTGACTGGACGGCAACGGAACCGAAGGCCTCGTTGATCTCGATGAAGTCCAGGTCCGCGGCGGACCAGCCGGCCTTCCGCAGTGCGCTCTTGATCGCGTTGGAGGGCTGGGAGTGCAGCGAGTTGTCTGGGCCCGCCACCTGCCCGGGTTTCCCGACGACGGCGAGGTACTCCAGGCCGTTGTCCTCGGCAAACTTCCGCGAGGACAGCACAAGGGCGGAGGCGCCGTCGGACAGGGGAGAGGAGTTGCCGGCGGTGATGGTGCCGTCCGTGACGAACGCCGCGCGCAGCCCGGCCAGTGAACCGACGGTTGTGTCGGGCCGGAGGCCTTCATCCGCGGCCAGGATGATCGGGTCCCCCTTGCGCTGCTTCACGCTGATCGGGGCGATTTCGCCGTCGAACACGCCGTCCTTGGCGGCGCGGGCGGCGCGCTGGTGGGACGCGGCCGCCACCTCGTCCTGGGAGGTGCGGTCGATGCCCAGCGTGAGGTTCTTGGTCTCGGTGGACAGGCCCATGGACTGCCCGTCGAACGCGTCGGTCAGGCCGTCATGGGCGGCGACGTCGAGCGCCTGGATGGAACCGTAGGTCCAGCCCTGCCGGGAACCGGGGAGGAGGTGCGGCGCGCGGGTCATGGACTCCTGGCCGCCAGCGACGACGACGGTGGCGTCGCCGCTGCGGATCATCCGCGCCGCGTCGATCACCGCAGTCAGCCCGGAGAGGCAGACCTTGTTGATGGTCACGGTGGGAACGTTCCAGCCGATGCCGGCGCCGATGGCGCTCTGGCGGGCGGGGTTCTGGCCTGCCCCCGCCTGCAGGACCTGGCCCATGATCACCGAGTCCACCTGTTCGGCCTTCACCCCGCTGGCGGCCAGGGCCGCGCGGATTGCGTGCGCGCCGAGCTCCACGGCCGTGAAGCTGGCGAGCTGCCCGTTGAGGCGTCCCTGGGGCGTGCGGGCGGCAGCGAGGATGACAACATCATTGTTGTCTGCAGAGTTGCTCATGGTTTTCTCTTCCGATCTTGAACGATATACAGCAAGGTTATCGTGACCCCCGTCACCGAGCCATCCGCCAGTGCAGGCCTGCCGGTGGGGCGCCGGGATCCGAGGGCTTTATACCCCATCCGGGAGGTGGGGCCGGTGCTTGCAATCCCGGACGAAGTGGGGTAGACAAGTAGGTTGCTTTGCCGTATCGTAGATATTTGCGTCTTCCCTGTTTACCTTCAGCCTTCATATAGCGGTGGGCTTAGCCTGGCAGCTGGGCCATCAATGTGCCGTCAACAACGGCACCAGCATGGTCAGCGCGGGTCCCGGGTCATATAGCGGAACCGGATTGGTAGCACTGCGGAGTCACTCCGCAGGGTGCATAACGGGGGAGATCTGAAAACGCCTGAAGGTCTGTGGAAGGATCCCTCTTGGTCGCCTCGAGCACCTCTAATGTAAACAACGCTGCAACCGCTATCAATGCCGACAGCACCGACGGTGCAACCCGCCGGCTCTCATTCGCAAAGATTCACGAACCTCTTGACGTTCCGAATCTGCTTGCCCTGCAAACCGACAGCTTTGACTGGCTGGTCGGAAACGAACGCTGGCAGGCACGCGTAGCCAAGGCCGTCGAAGAAGGCGACCTCAGCGTCGCCACCTCCTCGGGTCTGTCCGACATCTTCGAAGAGATCTCCCCGATCGAGGACTTCCAGGGCACCATGTCCCTGAGCTTCTCGGAGCCGGAGTTCGCTGATCCGAAATACACGATGGCCGAGTGCAAGGACCGGGACGCAACGTACTCGGCTCCGCTGTACGTCAAGGCCGAATTCATGAACAACAACACGGGCGAAATCAAGCAGCAGACCGTGTTCATGGGTGACTTCCCGCTGATGACCGAGAAGGGCACCTTCGTCGTCAACGGCACCGAGCGTGTCGTTGTCTCGCAGCTGGTCCGCTCCCCGGGCGCCTACTTTGAGCGCACCGCCGACAAGACCAGCGACAAGGACATCTTCACCGCGAAGATCATCCCGTCCCGCGGCGCCTGGTTCGAACTCGAAATCGACAAGCGCGACCAGGTCGGCGTTCGCCTCGACCGCAAGCGCAAGCAGTCCGTCACGGTGCTGCTGAAGGCCCTCGGCTGGACCGAAGGCCAGATCCTCGAAGAGTTCGGCCAGTACGACTCCATGCGCGCAACGCTGGAGAAGGACGCCACCGAAACCCGCGAAGACGCCTTGCTGGATATCTACCGGAAGCTGCGACCGGGCGAGCCGCCCACGGTCGAGGCTGCCCAGTCCCTGCTGGACAACCTGTACTTCAACTCGAAGCGCTACGATCTGGCCAAGGTTGGCCGTTACAAGATCAACCGCAAGCTCGGCATCGACCGCTCCCTTGGCGACAAGGAAGCGTCTGTCCTGCACGTTGAAGACATCGTCGCGATGATCAAGTTCCTCGTTGCCCTGCACGCCGGTGAGAAGACCCTCACGGGCAAGCGCGACGGCCAGGACCACGAGCTGCGCGTTGAGATCGATGACATCGACCACTTCGGCAACCGCCGCATCCGCGCCGTCGGCGAGCTCATCGAGAACCAGGTCCGCACCGGCCTGTCCCGCATGGAGCGCGTTGTCCGCGAGCGTATGACGACCCAGGACGTCGAGGCCATCACGCCGCAGACGCTGATCAACATCCGCCCCGTCGTGGCAGCGATCAAGGAGTTCTTCGGAACGTCCCAGCTGTCCCAGTTCATGGACCAGAACAACCCGCTGTCGGGTCTGACCCACAAGCGCCGCCTGTCGGCGCTGGGCCCGGGCGGTCTGTCCCGTGACCGTGCAGGCATGGAAGTCCGAGACGTTCACCCGTCCCACTACGGACGTATGTGCCCCATCGAAACCCCTGAAGGCCCGAACATTGGTCTGATCGGTTCGCTGGCTTCCTACGGACGCATCAACCCGTTCGGTTTCATCGAGACCCCGTACCGCCTTGTGGCCGAGGGTGTTGTCTCCGATGAGGTCCAGTACCTCACGGCAGACGACGAAGCAGAGGTCCTGATTGCCCAGGCCAACGCTCCGCTCGACGCGAACAAGAAGTTCGCCGAAGAGACCGTCCTGGTCCGCGCCCGTGGTGGTGGAGGCGAGCCCGTGCTGGTTCCCGCCGCCGACGTCGAGTTCATGGATGTTTCCCCGCGCCAGATGGTGTCCGTGGCTACCGCCCTGATCCCGTTCCTCGAGCATGACGATGCTAACCGCGCACTCATGGGTGCCAATATGCAGCGCCAGGCCGTGCCGCTGGTCCGTTCCGAGGCGCCGTTCGTCGGCACCGGCATGGAACGCGCCGCAGCCGTCGACGCCGGTGACGTCACCATCGCGAAGAAGGCCGGTGTGGTCACCGAGGTTTCCGCCGAGCTCGTCATCATGCTCAACGATGACGGCACGGAAACCAACTACCGGATCAACAAGTTCGCCCGCTCCAACCAGGGCAACTGCTACAACAACCGCGTTCTGGTGAGCGAAGGCCAGCGCCTGGAGGTCGGCGGCATCATCGCTGACGGCCCGGCAACGGACCAGGGCGAACTGGCCCTCGGTAAGAACCTGCTCGTGGCATTCATGTCATGGGAAGGCCACAACTTCGAGGATGCCATCATCCTGTCCCAGCGCATCGTGGCTGAGGACGTTCTTTCCTCCATCCACATCGAGGAGCACGAGATCGATGCCCGCGACACCAAGCTTGGTGCCGAGGAAATCACCCGTGACATCCCCAATGTGTCCGAGGAAGTCCTGGCAGGCCTGGACGAGCGCGGCATCATCCACATCGGTGCCGAGGTTGAAGCCGGCGACATCCTGGTCGGAAAGGTCACGCCCAAGGGCGAGACCGAGCTGACCCCGGAAGAGCGCCTGCTGCGCGCCATCTTCGGTGAGAAGTCCCGCGAAGTGCGCGACACCTCCCTGAAGGTCCCGCACGGCGAGTCCGGCACCGTTATCGGTGTCCGCGTCTTCGACCGCGACAACGACGACGAACTGCCCCCGGGCGTCAACCAGCTGGTCCGCGTCTACGTCGCTGCCAAGCGCAAGATCACCGACGGCGACAAGCTCGCCGGCCGTCACGGCAACAAGGGTGTTATCTCCAAGATCCTCCCGATCGAGGACATGCCCTTCCTTGCCGACGGTACCCCCGTTGATATCGTCCTGAACCCGCTGGGTGTTCCGGGCCGTATGAACGTCGGCCAGGTGCTGGAAACGCACCTCGGCTGGGTTGCCAAGACCGGCTGGAAGATCGAGGGCGAGCCCGAGTGGGTCAAGCAGCTGCCGAACCTGCCGCGCGAGAGTGGCTCGACCACTGTTGCAACGCCGGTCTTCGACGGTGCGCGCGAAGAGGAAATCACCGGTCTCCTCGACTCCACCAACGTCACCCGCGACGGCGTCCGCCTGATCAACTCCTCAGGCAAGACCCGTCTGTTCGACGGCCGCTCCGGCGAGCCGTTCCCGGATCCGATCTCGGTCGGCTACATGTACATCCTGAAGCTCCACCACCTGGTGGACGACAAGATCCACGCGCGCTCCACCGGCCCGTACTCCATGATCACGCAGCAGCCGCTGGGTGGTAAGGCACAGTTCGGTGGCCAGCGCTTCGGTGAAATGGAAGTGTGGGCGCTCGAAGCTTACGGCGCCGCCTACACGCTCCAGGAGCTCCTCACGATCAAGTCGGATGACATCCATGGTCGTGTGAAGGTCTACGAAGCCATCGTCAAGGGCGAGAACATCCCGGAGCCGGGCGTTCCTGAGTCCTTCAAGGTCTTGATCAAGGAAATGCAGTCGCTGTGCCTGAACGTGGAAGTTCTTTCCACGGACGGAACCACAATTGAAATGCGTGACTCTGATGACGCAGTCTTCACGGCTGCGGAAGAACTGGGCATCGATCTGTCTCGTGCAGAGCCCAGTTCCGTAGAAGAGGTCTAGCAGGTGGTGTACGGGGAAAAGCAAGCGGCCCCGCCGCGCTGTCTTTTCCCCGTGCACCCCTCCCTCTTCCCGTAACCCAAGACTTCAGAATTTAGAGAACAAGAGAGAACAGGGACCATATGTCCAGCGAATCCTCCTTCGGCCTCATGCAGATCGGCCTCGCCACCGCGGAAGACATCCGTGGCTGGTCTTACGGCGAGGTTAAGAAGCCGGAAACCATCAACTACCGCACGCTCAAGCCTGAGAAGGACGGCCTCTTCTGCGAGAAGATCTTCGGCCCGTCCCGCGACTGGGAGTGCTACTGCGGTAAGTACAAGCGCGTGCGCTTCAAGGGCATCATCTGCGAGCGGTGTGGCGTTGAGGTCACCCGCGCAAAGGTCCGCCGTGAGCGCATGGGCCACATCGAGCTGGCCGCCCCGGTCACGCACATCTGGTACTTCAAGGGTGTTCCGTCCCGTCTGGGCTACCTCCTTGACCTGGCACCGAAGGACCTCGAAAAGGTCATTTACTTCGCTGCCTACATGATCACGAGCGTCGACGCCGACAGCCGCCACGAAGAACTGCCCAACCTCCAGGTTGAGCACGACATCGAGAAGAAGCAGCTGATCGACAACCGCGACTCGGACATCGCCACGATCGCCCGCGACCTCGAGAACGAGCTTGCCCGTCTCGAGGGCGAAGGCGCCAAGGCTGCCGACAAGAAGAAGGCCCGTGACTCCGCTGACCGCCAGATGGCCAACGTCCGCAAGCGCGCGGATGCTGAAATCGAGCGCCTCGAGCAGGTCTGGGACCGCTTCAAGAACCTCAAGGTCGCTGACCTTGAGGGTGACGAAGGCCTGTACCGCGAACTGCGCGACCGCTACGGCATGTACTTCGAAGGCTCCATGGGTGCCGAAGCGATCAAGAAGCGTCTTGAGAACTTCGACATGCAGGCCGAGTCGGACATGCTCCGCGACATCATCGCCAACGGCAAGGGCCAGCGCAAGACCCGCGCCCTGAAGCGGCTCAAGGTGGTCAACGCGTTCCTGACGACCAACAACAGCCCGCTCGGCATGGTGCTGGACGCAGTCCCGGTGATCCCGCCGGAACTGCGCCCGATGGTCCAGCTGGACGGTGGCCGCTTCGCGACCTCCGACCTCAACGACCTCTACCGCCGCGTGATCAACCGGAATAACCGCCTCAAGCGCCTGCTTGATCTCGGTGCCCCGGAGATCATCGTCAACAACGAGAAGCGCATGCTTCAGGAAGCTGTTGACAGCCTCTTCGACAACGGCCGCCGCGGCCGTCCGGTCACCGGACCGGGCAACCGTCCGCTGAAGTCCCTGAGCGACATGCTCAAGGGCAAGCAGGGTCGTTTCCGCCAGAACCTCCTGGGTAAGCGCGTTGACTACTCCGGCCGTTCCGTGATCGTCGTCGGCCCGCAGCTGAAGCTGCACCAGTGCGGCCTGCCGAAGCAGATGGCGCTGGAGCTCTTCAAGCCGTTCGTGATGAAGCGCCTGGTTGACCTCAACCACGCCCAGAACATCAAGTCGGCCAAGCGGATGGTCGAGCGCTACCGCCCGCAGGTCTGGGATGTCCTCGAAGAGATCATCACCGAGCACCCCGTGCTGCTGAACCGTGCACCCACCCTGCACCGTCTCGGCATCCAGGCGTTCGAACCGCAGCTTGTTGAAGGCAAGGCAATCCAGCTCCACCCGCTGGTTTGTGGCGCCTTCAACGCTGACTTCGACGGCGACCAGATGGCAGTCCACCTGCCGCTGAGCCCCGAAGCGCAGGCTGAGGCCCGCATCCTGATGCTGTCCTCGAACAACATCCTGAAGCCGTCTGACGGCCGACCGGTGACGCTGCCTTCGCAGGATATGATCATCGGCCTCTACCACCTGACAACGAAGCGTGTCGGTTCAGCTGGCGAGGGCCGGATCTTCTCCTCCGTCGCGGAAGCCATCATGGCGTTCGACCTGCACGAGCTGCACCTGAACTCCCAGGTCAAGATCCGGCTCGAGGGCTTTGTTCCTTACGCCGGCTGGGAAGCTCCGGAAGGCTACGAGCCGGGTCAGACCGTGCTCGTCCAGACGTCCCTGGGCCAGGTCCTCTTCAACGAGACGCTTCCCGCGGACTACCCGTGGGTTGAGAACGTTGCCGACAAGGGCGAACTGTCCACGATCGTCAACGACCTCGCAGAGCGTTACCCGAAGGTGGTCACGGCGGCAACGCTGGACAACCTGAAGGATGCCGGTTTCTACTGGGCCACCCGGTCCGGTGTCACCGTCGCCATCTCCGACATCGAGGTGCCCAAGGACAAGCCGCGGATCCTCGCCGGTTACGAGACCATGGCTGCCAAGATCCAGGGCCAGTACGACAAGGGCCTGATCGACGACGACGAGCGTCGCCAGGAACTGATCGAGATCTGGAACAAGGCAACCAACGAGATCGCCCAGGCGATGCGTGACAACCTGTCCCCGATGAACACCATCAACCGCATGGTGTCCTCCGGCGCACGTGGTAACTGGATGCAGGTCCGCCAGATCGCGGGTATCCGTGGCCTGGTGGCCAACCCTAAGGGTGAGATCATCCCGCGTCCGATCAAGTCCTCGTACCGCGAGGGCCTGTCGGTGCTGGAATACTTCATCGCCACGCACGGTGCCCGTAAGGGTCTGGCTGACACCGCGCTGCGTACCGCCAACTCGGGTTACCTGACCCGTCGTCTGGTGGACGTGTCGCAGGACGTCATCGTCCGCGAAGAGGATTGTGGCACCGAGCGCGGTCTCATGACCGCCATCGCGGTCGCGGACTCCAACGGCGAGCTGGTCCTGGACGAGAACGTCGAGAACAGCGCGTACGCCCGAACCCTGGCCGTGGATGTCGTTGACTCCAAGGGCAAGGTCCTGGCAGCAGGCGGCACCGACTGCGGCGACGTCGTTATTGCCGAACTGTTCGCAGCCGGCATCACCGAGGTCAAGGTCCGCTCCGTACTCACCTGTGAGTCCAGCGTCGGCACCTGCGCCCTGTGCTACGGCCGTTCGCTGGCCACGGGCAAGACCGTCGACATCGGTGAGGCAGTCGGCATCATCGCCGCACAGTCCATCGGTGAGCCGGGTACCCAGCTGACCATGCGTACGTTCCACACCGGTGGTGCTGTTTCCTCCAGCGGTGGCGACGACATCACCCAGGGTCTGCCCCGTATCCAGGAGCTCTTCGAAGCCCGTACTCCGAAGGGTGTCGCGCCGATTGCTGAAGCAGCCGGCCGCATCACCATCGAAGAGTCCGAGCGCCAGATGCGCCTGGTCATCACCCCGGATGACGGATCCGAAGAGATCGCTTACCCGGTCCTGCGCCGTTCACGTCTTCTCATCGAAGACGGCGAGCACGTCAGCGTCGGCCAGAAGCTCATCAACGGTCCGGTCGACCCCAAGCAGGTTCTGCGCATCATGGGCCCCCGTGCCGCGCAGAAGTTCCTGGTGGACGAGGTCCAGGGCGTGTACCGCAGCCAGGGCATCGGTATCCACGACAAGCACGTCGAGGTTATCGTCCGCCAGATGCTGCGCCGCGTCACGGTCATCGAGTCCGGCGAATCGGACCTGCTGCCCGGCGAGCTCGCCGAGCGCAGCCGCTTCGAAGATGCCAACCGCCGTGTTGTGTCCGAGGGCAAGACGCCGGCGTCCGGCCGTCCCGAGCTCATGGGCATCACCAAGGCGTCCCTGGCGACCGAGTCCTGGCTGTCCGCAGCTTCCTTCCAGGAGACCACCCGCGTCCTGACGCAGGCGGCCATGGAAGGCAAGAGCGATCCGCTGCTTGGCCTCAAGGAAAACGTCATCATCGGTAAGCTGATCCCGGCCGGCACGGGTCTCCCGCGCTACACCGAGGTCACCGTGGAGCCCACTGAAGAAGCAAAGGCCAACCTGTTCACCGGCCCCAGCGCGTTCAGTGACTTCTCCTACGATTCCCTGGGCGGCGACGGAGCTCCTGAGTTCCACGCCATCCCGCTGGATGACTACGACCTGGGCAGCGACTTCCGCTAACAGGCACGGCAGCCCCTGCGGCCGCCAGCGCTTTCCCAGGATGGTCCCGCACCGCAAGGTGCGGGACCATCCCCGTTTAAACCCATCGATTGCTCCAGCAGCGCCCTTTAGAGCCCCCAAAACGGCGTTTACGGAGCAGTCGATGGGGGAGGGGGCGCCGGAGGGGCGATGGGGAGGAGGGGCCTGGTTCCGCGCCGATTAAGGGCTGGGACCCGTCCGTGTTAGAGTTGAGACTAATTGTTATTGTGGCAGTGGATGAGTGCGCCGGTTGTAGCTGAGAGGCTGGGCCAGGACGACGTTTCCGGTTTGCAGGGTTCTTGTGCAACGTATGCCACATTTTCGCATGCCTAGGGGCAATTCAGGATGAAAGTCCGTGGGCCCCGGCGTGCGGTCCGACTATTAAGGCTTCGCCTCAGCTGCTCTGGAGAGAACTTCAAAGCTCGAGCGGCAGGGCGCAGCGACAAGAGAGCGGCCGCCAACGGCCGCTCCGGATAAAACGGAGAACACGAGAGTGCCTACGATTAACCAGCTGGTCCGCAAGGGCCGCACGCCGAAGGTCAAGAAGACCAAGGCCCCCGCGCTTAACGGCAGCCCGATGCGCCGCGGTGTTTGCACCCGCGTGTACACGACGACCCCGAAGAAGCCGAACTCGGCTCTGCGTAAGGTTGCACGTGTGCGCCTCAACGGCGGCGTTGAAGTTACCGCGTACATCCCCGGTGTAGGCCACAACCTGCAGGAGCACTCCATTGTGCTCGTCCGCGGCGGCCGCGTTAAGGACCTTCCGGGTGTCCGTTACAAGATCGTCCGTGGCGCCCTCGATACCCAGGGTGTCAAGAACCGTAAGCAGGCTCGTAGCCGTTACGGCGCAAAGATGGAGAAGAAGTAATATGCCTCGCAAGGGTCCGGCCCCCAAGCGGCCGCTAGTTCTAGATCCCGTTTACGGCTCCCCGCTGGTCACCCAGCTGATCAACAAGGTGCTCGTTGACGGCAAGAAGTCCACCGCAGAGCGCATCGTTTACGGTGCACTCGAGGGTGCTCGTGCCAAGTCCGGCGGCGACCCGGTTGCAGCCCTCAAGAAGGCCATGGAGAACGTCAAGCCTTCACTCGAGGTCCGCTCCCGCCGCGTCGGTGGCGCCACCTACCAGGTTCCGGTTGAGGTCAAGCCGGGCCGCTCCACCGCACTCGCCCTGCGCTGGCTGGTTGGCTACTCCAAGGCCCGCCGCGAGAAGACCATGACCGAGCGCCTCCAGAACGAAATTCTGGATGCCTCCAACGGTCTCGGTGCCGCTGTGAAGCGTCGCGAAGACACCCACAAGATGGCCGAGTCCAACAAGGCCTTCGCACACTACCGCTGGTAATACTTCCCGGACGCCGCCGGCTCTACCGAGCCGGCGGCGAACGTGCAGTCCATCCGAAAGGGAGACACCGTGGCACAGGACGTGCTTACCGACCTTAGCAAGGTCCGCAATATCGGCATCATGGCCCACATCGATGCCGGCAAGACCACTACTACCGAGCGCATTCTGTTCTACACAGGTGTGAACCACAAGATCGGCGAAACGCACGACGGCGCTTCGACGACTGACTGGATGGAACAGGAAAAGGAACGCGGCATCACCATCACGTCTGCCGCCGTGACCTGCTTCTGGGAAAACAACCAGATCAACATCATCGACACCCCCGGCCACGTGGACTTCACGGTTGAGGTTGAGCGCTCCCTGCGCGTCCTCGACGGTGCAGTTGCCGTGTTCGACGGCAAGGAAGGCGTGGAGCCGCAGTCTGAGACTGTCTGGCGCCAGGCTGACAAGTACAACGTCCCGCGCATCTGCTTCGTCAACAAGATGGACAAGCTCGGCGCTGACTTCTACTTCACCGTCGACACCATCATCAGCCGCCTCGGTGCCAAGCCGCTCGTCATGCAGCTGCCGATCGGCGCCGAGAACGACTTCATCGGCGTCGTCGACCTGCTCTACATGCGCGCACTGGTCTGGCCCGGCGACTCCAAGGGTGACGTCACCATGGGTGCCAAGTACGAGATCCAGGAGATCCCGGCTGACCTCAAGGAAAAGGCCGAAGAGTACCGCGCAACGCTCGTTGAGACCGTTGCAGAGTCCTCCGAAGAGCTCATGGAGAAGTACCTCGAAGGTGAAGAAATCACCGAAGACGAGCTCAAGGCCGGCATCCGCAAGATGACGATCAACTCCGAGCTCTACCCGGTCTTCTGCGGCTCCGCGTTCAAGAACCGCGGCGTCCAGCCGATGCTTGACGCCGTCGTGGACTACCTGCCGAACCCGCTCGACGTCCCGCCGATGATCGGTCACGATCCCCGCGACGAAGAGAAGGAACTGACGCGCAAGCCGTCCTCCGAGGAGCCGTTCTCGGCTCTGGCGTTCAAGATTGCTACGCACCCGTTCTTCGGTCAGCTCACCTTCATCCGCGTGTACTCCGGTCACGTGGAAGCAGGCGCCCAGGTGGTCAACTCCACCAAGGGCAAGAAGGAGCGCATCGGCAAGCTGTTCCAGATGCACGCCAACAAGGAAATGCCCGTCGACGGCGCTACCGCTGGCCACATCTACGCAGCGATCGGTCTGAAGGACACCACCACGGGCGACACCCTGTGCGACTCCAGCAACCAGATCGTCCTCGAGTCCATGAGCTTCCCGGAGCCCGTGATCTCTGTTGCGATCGAGCCGAACACCAAGGGTGACCAGGAGAAGCTCTCCACGGCCATCCAGAAGCTCTCCGCTGAGGACCCGACCTTCCAGGTCTCCCTCAACGAAGACACCGGTCAGACCATCATCGCCGGCATGGGCGAGCTCCACCTGGACATCCTGGTGGACCGCATGCGCCGCGAATTCAAGGTCGAGGCCAACGTGGGCAAGCCACAGGTCGCGTACCGCGAAACCATCAAGCGTGCTGTAGAGCGTCACGACTACACGCACAAGAAGCAGACCGGTGGTTCGGGCCAGTTCGCAAAGATCCAGATCGCGATCGAGCCGCTGGACACGTCCGAGGGCGAGATGTACGAGTTCTCGAACAAGGTCACCGGTGGACGTATTCCGCGCGAATACATCCCGTCGGTTGACGCCGGTATCCAGGATGCACTGAACGACGGCGTCCTGGCCGGTTACCCGGTTGTCGGCATCAAGGCCACGCTGATTGACGGCGCATACCACGATGTTGACTCCTCGGAAATGGCGTTCAAGATCGCCGGCCGTATGGCTTTCAAGGAAGCCGCACGCAAGGCGAACCCCATCCTGCTCGAACCAATGATGGATGTCGAGGTCCGCACCCCTGAGGAATACATGGGTGAAGTTATCGGTGACCTCAACTCCCGCCGTGGCCAGATGCAGTCCATGGAAGATGCCCAGGGCGTCAAGGTCATCCGCGCACACGTCCCGCTGTCCGGCATGTTCGGCTACATCGGTGACCTGCGCTCGAAGACCCAGGGCCGCGCTGTGTACTCCATGACGTTCCACAGCTACGCCGAGGTCCCGAAGGCGTTTGCCGACGAGATCATCCAGAAGAACCGCGGCGAGTAGTCCCAAAGGCTCTCGCAGCAACAAACTCGGGTGCGTCTTCGTCAACGGAGATTCACCTGGTGCAGGTGGTCGGCTCCGGTCAGCCGCTTTCCGGTCAAGCCGGGACCGGCCATCTGCACCGACAGACTCGAGGGACTAGTATTAGTTCCTGAATCTGCAATTTCATCAATCCAAAGCCCCCCAAGTAGACTTACTGAAGTTTCGCCGCGACAAGCGCGGTCGAAGGGTAAGTCATTTGAAAACGTTCTAGGAGGAACCTGTGGCAAAGGCAAAGTTCGAGCGGACTAAGCCGCACGTCAACATCGGCACCATTGGTCACGTTGACCACGGTAAGACGACGCTGACGGCCGCGATTTCCAAGGTGCTGTACGACAAGTACCCGACTCTCAACGAGCAGCGCGACTTCGCGTCCATTGACTCTGCTCCCGAAGAGCGTCAGCGCGGCATTACCATCAACATCTCCCACGTTGAGTACCAGACCGAGAAGCGCCACTACGCACACGTAGACGCTCCGGGTCACGCTGACTACATCAAGAACATGATCACCGGCGCTGCACAGATGGACGGTGCAATCCTCGTGGTTGCCGCCACTGACGGCCCGATGGCTCAGACCCGCGAGCACGTCCTGCTCGCCCGCCAGGTTGGTGTCCCCTACCTGCTGGTTGCGCTGAACAAGTCGGACATGGTCGACGACGAAGAGCTCCTCGACCTCGTCGAAATGGAAGTTCGCGAGCTGCTTTCGGCTCAGGGCTTCGATGGCGATGAGGCTCCGGTCGTTCGCGTTTCCGGTCTGAAGGCTCTCGAAGGCGACCCGGTTTGGGTCAAGTCCGTCGAGGACCTCATGGAAGCTGTCGACAACTCCGTGCCGGACCCGGTTCGTGACCGCGACAAGCCCTTCCTGATGCCGATCGAAGATGTCTTCACGATCACCGGCCGTGGCACCGTTGTTACGGGCCGCGCCGAGCGTGGAACCCTCGCCATCAACTCCGAGGTCGAGATCGTCGGCATCCGCCCGGTCCAGAAGACCACGGTTACCGGTATCGAGATGTTCCACAAGCAGCTCGACGAAGCATGGGCCGGCGAGAACTGTGGCCTCCTGCTCCGCGGTCTGAAGCGCGACGATGTCGAGCGTGGCCAGGTTGTCGTCAAGCCGGGTTCCATCACCCCGCACACCGACTTCGAAGCTAACGTCTACATCCTCTCCAAGGACGAAGGCGGACGTCACAACCCGTTCTACTCCAACTACCGCCCGCAGTTCTACTTCCGCACCACGGACGTAACCGGCGTTATCACCCTGCCGGAAGGCACGGAAATGGTTATGCCCGGCGACAACACTGAGATGACCGTTGCGCTCATCCAGCCCATCGCCATGGAAGAGGGCCTCGGCTTCGCTATCCGCGAAGGCGGCCGCACCGTTGGTTCGGGACGCGTTACCAAGATCCTCAAGTAATACTTGTTGATCTGAGTTAGACCCCTGATCGGTTGGCCGTCTGACGGCCCCGTGAAGCAAAGAACAGCCCCGCTGCACTCGCAGCGGGGCTGTTCTTTTTTGCGTCCTGGCCCCGAAACCAAAGCCGTTGACACCCTTTCCCGCCCGGCGTGTACTTGAATCGGCGTCTGCATTAACAGAAGCCAAGCCACGGAGCGGCCTGACCTCTTCGTGGGGCCGCCAACAATGGAGGTCTAAAATGGGACAAGCACGCGATGCAATGGACCGCTTAACCGCAGCCGTGACGGCGAAGGACAAAGAGACACAGGCAGCGTGTTACTCAGCTGATGCGGTCGCCTTCACGCCTGAAGAAGGCAAACTCGTTGGGCCTGAAGCCATCAGCAACTACCTGTCACAGTTCGGGGTATCTTTCCCGGACATCACCTACGAGTACGCGGATAGGTACGAGGCCGGAAATGTGGCGATCGATGAAGGCTTTGTCGTCGGAACCAACACAGGACCGTTGATCATGCCGTCCGGCGAAAGCCTCCCTCCGACCGGAAAGAGCATCCGGGTCAGGAGCTGCGATGTCGCCCACGTCGAAAATGGCCTGATCACAGCCCACCACTTTTACTTTGACCAGATGGAGTTCCTCGGACAACTCGGGCTGCTTCCTGAATCCAAGCCCTGAACCCCAGGGCGGAGGTCCGCGGCCGCGTGAGGTGCACGCGACGTCAGGCAGAACGACGGTTTGTGCAGACGACTTCTGAAACTGACGCCGGGCGCAGGATCAAGGCCCCTTACTGCGCGGACGCGCGGTCATGGCCAGCGGGATGCCGTGGCAGCCCGTCCTCGACGGCGACGTCCTGCCGGTCGTGCCGATCGAGCGGATCGCTGCAGGGTCCGGCGGGCAGGTGGACGTGATCGTCGGCACGAACACCGACGACTGGCGGCTGTGGCTGGTCGCCAGCGGCGCGATCGCCGGCATCACCGACGAGATCCTCACAGGGCCGGTCCGCACCTACGGACACCAGGCTCTGGCTTCGACACCGCGACGACGGACGTGCCGCTGTTCGGGCCGATGCTCGGCCAGAACCCGCTGCAGGAGCTCGCGCGGACGATGCACGCCGCATGGGTGGCCTTTGCGGGCACCGGCGACCCGGGCTGGCTGCGGTATGAACTGGGGCGAAGGACCACGATGCGGTTCGACACGGTCTCCAAGGTCGTGGAGGATCCCCGGTCCTGGGAACGGGCCCTGTGGGCAGGCATCCGCTGAGCACACTCCGGTGCTATATTTCATCTAGTCATTGGAGTTAATGGGGGCTGGTCGGGTCCGTACAGCCGGAGTCACAAAGGATATCCATGTCGACCGCTGTCCATCCGCTGCTGGTAATTCTCCTCGTGGCCGCTGCCCTCCTGCTGGGCCTCCGCCGGGGGAGGGCGCGGGAACGCAGGCGTACAGCCGACGCGAACAGCCAGGCCTTCGCGGCCGGCTTCCGCGCGGGTCACCTGCAGGGCTGGCGGGACGGCCAGGCTGCCCCTGAGCCGGTCGCGGCGACCCCGCCGGCGCCGGCCGCGGCCCCGCCGCCGGCCGCGGCGCCACCGCCAGCCCAGCAAGCACCGCCGGTCCACACCGCCGGGGAGCTCCCTCACCAGCCACTTCCGCCCGTCCGGCCAGCAGCCCACCAACAGCCCTGGCCGCTGCCCATCCAGCGTTCCGCTCCGCCACCCCCGGCTTCGGGCCCGGCGGTTTCGCGGGCGGTTCCGCCGGAGTCCGCCGCGGACCGGGCTGCCCGCAAGGAGAGACGGGACCGGCAGAACATCAACATCACCCTGTATGTCGCCAGCCTGCTGCTGGTGGCGGCCGGGGCCCTGTTCGTTGGCACGTCCCTGCCGGAGGTCCTCCGCTTCGCCGGCGTTGTCGCCATTACGGCGCTGTTCTATGCCGGGGGACTCGTCCTGCACACGAGGGTACCGCGGCTCAGGCCCGCCGCCGTCGCGTTCGCCGGAACCGGCCTGGCACTGATCCCGGTGTCCGGACTGGCCCTGTACAACTTCCTCCTGCACGACGCCGCGGGCGCCTGGCTGGTTACGTCGTTCATCGGGACCGTTGCCTATGTTGCCGCCGCGGTCCGGATGGACAGCAGGGTTCTCGCTTACCTGTCCGTGACGTTCGTCGTGTCGACGGCGTGGTCCGGGGTTGCGGTTCTCGGCGGAGCGCTGGTCTGGTACTTCGCCGCCCTGATCGGCTTCGCGGTCCTGCTGGCCCTGCTGGCCCTGACGCGTCCGCGCTGGATGCCGTCCGTGTTCCTGAAACCGCTGTTGGACCTGCACCCCTTTGTGGTCCCCGCCGTCGCGGTGGCCGTGACCTGCGTGCCCCTGCTGCTCGGCAAGGGCGAGTACGCGCTCATCATGTTCCTGTGTGGCGCCTACTTCGCGCTCATGGCGGCGCTGCCGCGGGGCCGGTTCCGTGTCGCCCACTATTACGGCGGGCGGGTGAGCCTCACCGTGGCGGCCGCGGCCGGAACCTGGGCGGCCAGTGACAGCCTGCCGTGGGCGCTCCTGACCGCCGTCGCGCTGGCAGCCCTCCAGTCCGTGCTGCTGGCGTCCGGCCTGGCGGTGGTTCCGGCTACGCTGCTGGGGTCAGCCGGCCGCCGGCGAGCGGACGCCCTCGTCACCTTCGGTCTGCAACTGCTTCTGACCCTGCTGTGGGGAGCGGTGGCCCTGTTCCCAGCCGCCGTCGACCCAAGCTTTGACGTCCCGGTGTGGGTGGCGCTGCTGCTGGCCGTGCTCACCGGTATGGCCCTGGCCGTGGGCATGGGCGGGATGGCGGAAGGTGCCCCGGTGGCTGCCCTTGCGCTGACTGCGGGCTTCGGCGGCCGCGCCGGCGGCTGGACCGCGGCAGGTTTCCTGCTGCTGGTCGCGCTGTTCTGGGCCGTGCGCTCAGTGCCCGCGACGGAGCCCCTGCGCCGGCAGTTCGTACTCGCCGCCCGCATCGCGGCCACGCTGGCCGTTCCCGCGGCCGTCGCGGCGTGGACCGGCGGCGGCTACGACTCCGCCCCGGTGCTCTCCGCTCTTCTGCTGGCGCTCGTGGTGCAGCAGCTCGCCACAGCGGCCCTGGTCCGGGCGGGCGTGCCGTCGCCGGCCCCGGACGGGAGCCTGGCCGCGTTCTCCCTCGCGGCGCTTCCCGTCCTCGCCGCGCTGGCGTACGCGGACGGCACACCGGGGCGAACGCTCACCGGCGCCGCCGTCGTGCTCCAGCTCCTCACGTCCCTCGGCACCGGCCGGGCACTCTCCGGGGAAGCCGCTGAGGGGACGCCCTGGCGGTCCGGCGTCCGTGAACTGCTGCCCCTGGGTATGGCCGCGGCGCTGGCCGGCCTGGCGTTTGCCGCCGTCTCGCTCCAGAGCGGCAACATCTGCCTGGCCCTGACGGTGCTCTACCTCGCGGCAGCGGCGCTGCGCCGTGGTGCACTGCAACAGCGGTGGGGCTACTGGTGGATGTCCCGGGGGGCCGGCACCGTCCTGGTCCTCACTGGCTTCCAGCAGTTGCGGCAGGAGACCGGTCCGCTGGTGATTGGCGGCGGGGAGCTCATGGGCGCTTCGCTGGCGGTGCTGGTGCTGGGACTGCAGCTGGCCTTCCCGCTGCGGGCCGAGGTTCGGGGCAGGGCTCCCGACGGCGTGGTCGCCGACGCCGCCGCGGTGCTGGCGCTGCAGGCCGTCGCCCTGGCTGTCCTCACGGCGTCCGGCCTTCAGCACGAGTCACCCGGAGGCTGGCAGCTGACCGCTGCCGTCGTCGTGATGGCCCTCAGCGCAGCGGCGGCGGGGTTCATGCTCCGCGCCCGACCGCGGGCGGCAGTGTTTGCGCAGGCGGCGCTGGCGGTGCTCCTGCTGGCCCGTGCGGGCACCGCGCTCGACGTCGGGCCGGTCCTGGGCATCTTTGCCGCCTTCAGCGCCGTGATGGCGGCCGCCGCCACCTCGCGCACGGCCAAAGGCGCATACTTCGCATCCGCCCGCGTGCTTACCCTCGCCCTGGCGCTCGTCCTCAGCTACGACGCGACGGTCTCGGCCACCGCCGTCTCCGTGACGTTCGGGCTGGTCCTTGCCGCCCAGCACGTGATCCGCTGGCTCATGCGGCACCGCTTGACGGAAATCCCGTTCCAGCAGGCGGCGGTGTGGATCACCCTCGCGGCCCAGACAGTCCTACCGCTCGGCTATCTGGCGGCGGCGCCCGACGACGGCGGCCGCTGGGTCATCCTGCTGCACGCGGCCCTGCTGCTGCTCTCCGCAGCGGTGGCCAGCCGGGTGCTTGCGGCCCGCGGGGCGGCCTACCTGACGGTCTATGCTGCCGTGTTCGGCACTGTGGCGCTGGGGCCGCTCGTGCAGTTCGGCTCCCGCTCGTCTGCCGGCGGCGTGCTTGACCAGCCGGTCCTTGGCCACAACGGCGTCGTGGCGGCGCTGCTCGTGCTCTCGCTGGCCGCCACCGCCGCCGGCCTGCTGTTCCGGCGCAACGCAGCGGCCGACGTCGAACGCTGGCTGTGGCTGGCAGCGTCCGGCGCTTTCGTGGTGACCGCCCTGTTGCTGGCGCGGCCCGCCGCTGATTGGCTGACCGGGGCATCCGTCCTGGTGCTGGCCGTGGTCTGTTTCGCGGCGTCCCACCTGGAACGGTGGCCGATGCTCTACGTGCCCGCCGTCGGCGCGGTGCTGTCCGGCGCCACGCTGGCGGTGGCCGGGCTGCTGGAAGCCGTGCCGGGAGCCGGGGGCAGCTACCTGCCGTGGCTGGCGGGCTGCGCCCCGGCTGCGGCGGCGCTGTATGCCGTCCGCTGCGTGCGCCGCGACGCGCTGGCCGGCGATCCGGTCCGCCGCCGCGCTCTTGTGTCGGCAGCGATCCTGGGTCTTGGCCTCGCCGCCGCAGCCGGGCTGCGGTGGGACCAGACAGCGTGGGCCGGGGCCGCGCTCGTGGCCGCCACCGCCGCGGTGTGCTGCGCCGAAGTGCCGGAGAAAGCCCGCAGGGCCGGTGTGGAACTGGGGCTGTTCGCGACGGCGGCGGCAGTGCAGCGCGCGGTGCTCTTCACCGGGCTCGAGTCAGGCCCCGGGTGGCCCGATGTGTTCTGGACGCTGCAGTGGTATGTGGTTCTCGCCGGCATGCTGGGAGCCCTTCGCCTGGTGTCCGGGCACGGCAGGGCGGGCCGGATGCTGTTGTCCGGCGGCGCCGGGCTGTTGACGCTGTCCGGGCTGGGGATCATCGTTGGCGGTGATGTGGGGCAGCAGTTGTGGGTCCTGGCGCTGATGGCCGTCCTGCTCATGGCAGGGCTGGGCTTCGGCGAACGGTTGTTTGTCTGGTGGGGTGCGGCGGGCGTGGCGCTGTGCATCATGTGGGCGATGCGCCAGTACACCGTCGCGCTGCTCGCCCTCGTTGCCGCGGCCCTCATTGCGCTGGCGGTGTGGAGGCTGAACCGCAGCACGCCTGTGGCTGACGAGCCGGCCCCGTGGCGTGAACCGGCGGACCGTAGTTGACGGGGGCCGGGCGCTGATATCGTTGCTCCCAACGAAGGGAGCTCACAATGGGCTGGTTGATTTTCCTGTTGGTGGCCGTTGCCGTCGTCGCCGCTGTCTTTTGGGCCAAGAAGCATTTCCGCGACGAGATCGAGCGGGCCAAGCGCATTAACCGGGCCAACCGGGACAAGTAGCCGGCTCAGCCCTTGCGTGCCTGACTGAGTGCCTGGTACCAGTAGTACGACTCCTTGGGCGTGCGTTCCTGGGTGTCGAAATCGACGTGGACCAGCCCGAAGCGCTGCGAGTACCCGGCCGCCCACTCGAAGTTGTCCATCAGGGTCCAGACGTAATAGCCCAGCAGTTCTACGTCCTCGGCGATGCCCCCGGGCGCGGTGGCGTCCACGGCATGCCCCAGGTGCGATGCGATGTAGCTGATCCGCTCCGTATCCGCGATGGGGCCGGACACGTGCTCGGGCTCGGGGAAGCTGGCCCCGCTTTCCGTGATGTACAGCGGGGGCAGCGCCGCGGCGTACCTGTCCTTCAGCTCGCGGAGCAGCGGGCCCAGATGGTCCGGGGCCACCGGCCAGCCGAACCCCGTGGTCGCGTATTCCGGGAACGCCGCCATGTGGAACGGCATCTTCAGCATCGCGTCCGCGGTGCCCGCCGGGCTCTCGCCCGCGCCGCGTCCGGTCGCGACCTTCACGGGGTAGTAGTAGTTCAGCCCGTAGAAGTCGAGGGGCTGGTGGATGGTGCGCAGGTCGGCGTCGGAGATCTTCCCGAGCGAACGGAACCAGGGCTTGGCGATCAGCGGCACTGTCGGGTAGCGGCCCAGGAGGATCGGATCCGCATAGACCCGGTTCAGGACCAGGTCGAAGATGGTGGCCAGGAACCGGTCCGTCACCGACCGGGACGCGGGCCGCACCGGGGAATGCAGGTTCGTGACGCCGACAGCGCCGGTGACCCCCTCCGCGCGCAGTGCCTGCACGGCGAGGCCGTGCGCCAGGAGCTGGTGGTGGACGGCGGGCAGGGCGTCGAACAGCAGGCCGTGGCCCGGGGCATGGAGTCCCAGGGCATAGCCGTTGAGGGTGACCGACACCGGTTCGTTGAGCGTTACCCACTGCGCGACGCGGTCGCCGAAGCGGCGGCCGGCCGCAGCACTGTACTCGGCGAAGCGTTCAGCGGTCGACCGGTGCAGCCAGCCGCCGCGGTGTTCCAGCGGCAGCGGGGTATCCCAGTGGTACAGGGTGGCCATGGGGGAGATGCCGGCATCCAGCAACTGGTCGATGAGCCGGTCGTAGAAGTCGAGTCCCGCGCTGTTAAACGGACCGGTGCCGTCCGGCTGGATCCGCGGCCAGGAGAGGGAGAACCGGTAGGAGTCGATGCCGAGCGTGCGCATCAGCTCGACGTCTTCGGCGGTGCGGTTGTAGTGGTCGCAGGCAACGGCGGGGGAGTGGCCGTCCTGGATGGTGCCCGGCTTCTCGGCAAAGGCGTCCCAGCCGGAGGGCCCGCGGCCGCCGGCCGCGAGCGAGCCTTCAATCTGGAATGCGGCCGAGGCAACTCCCAGCTGAAAATCCGGGCCCAGGCGCGCCGCAAGGGCCTGAACTGCTACGGAATCCTGCACAGTCATGCACTCATCATCCCCACGGCGCCTGCTGAAGGCAATGAGCTTCAGGCCCGGTCCCGCCGTCGGCCGTCCCGAAGCGGCCATCAGTCCCACGCCCGGACTGCCGTCTGCGCCGCCCCGCCCGGCCGTCGATTCGCTTCTGCCCGGCAATTCCGGCATACTAGATGAGTTGTTCAAGCGCTCTTTCGCGTCCCGATCCGGATAATGCCGGGTGTCAGGGTCCAAGTAGGAGACC
Organism: Pseudarthrobacter sp. PvP090; assembly: GCF_040547365.1. Classification (NCBI taxonomy): domain Bacteria; kingdom Bacillati; phylum Actinomycetota; class Actinomycetes; order Micrococcales; family Micrococcaceae; genus Pseudarthrobacter; species Pseudarthrobacter sp. PvP090. The sequence continues at coordinate 175,620 of NZ_JBEPPO010000001.1, read as the reverse complement.
AAACATAACCCACGCCCCCAGGAATTGCGGACGAGTACGCGTGAAAAGCGCGACACGCCCGACCGCGGGGGTCGGTTACGCCGGCAGGTTGAGGAACCCGGATTTATCCGGATTCAGCTTGTGCGGCGGGTGGTAGTTACGACTTCAATTGCTTCGGCAGCCACATGCAACACGCAAGTAAACAGAGCAGCCCTCACTGGAGCAGCACTAACGAAAGAGAGTCAGGCGACATGGCGGGACAAAAAATCCGCATCCGGCTGAAGTCATACGACCACGAGGTCATTGACTCTTCAGCACGGAAGATCGTTGAGACGGTCACGCGCGCAGGCGCCACGGTAGTAGGCCCTGTGCCGCTGCCGACGGAGAAGAACATCTACTGCGTCATCCGCTCTCCGCACAAGTACAAGGACAGCCGTGAGCACTTCGAAATGCGTACTCACAAGCGTCTGATCGACATCATCGACCCCACGCCGAAGGCTGTTGATTCGCTTATGCGTCTCGACCTGCCGGCCGACGTGAACATCGAAATCAAGCTGTAGGGAGGTGCTGAGAAACTATGACCGCAACCCGTAACGTAAAGGGCCTGCTGGGCACGAAGCTCGGCATGACCCAGGTCTGGGACGAGAACAACAAGCTCATCCCCGTCACTGTGGTCCAGGCTGACTCGAACGTCATCACGCAGCTGCGCAATGCAGACACTGATGGCTATGTCGCCGTTCAGATCGGCTACGGCCAGATCGATCCCCGCAAGGTCACCAAGCCGCTGGCTGGTCACTTTGAAAAGGCAGGCGTCACGCCTCGCCGTCACGTCGTCGAACTGCGCACTGCAGATGCTGACTCTTACGAGCTGGGCCAGGAGCTCTCCGTTGAGCTCTTCGAAGCCGGCCAGAAGATCGACGTCGTTGGCACCACCAAGGGTAAGGGCTTCGCCGGTGTTATGAAGCGTCACGGCTTCCACGGCGTTGGAGCTTCCCACGGTGCCCACAAGAACCACCGTAAGCCCGGTTCAATCGGTGGCGCATCCACCCCGAGCCGCGTCTTCAAGGGCATGAAAATGGCCGGCCGCATGGGCGCCGTTCGTCACACCACGCTGAACCTCACGGTCCACGCGGTTGACGTCGAGAAGTCGCTGCTCCTGATCAAGGGCGCCGTCCCCGGCGCCCGCGGCCAGGTCGTACTCGTACGCACCGCCGTGAAGGGAGCCTAGTTCAATGACTAGCACTGTCAAGGTTGACCTGCCTGCAGAGATCTTCGACGTACAGACCAACGTGCCGCTGCTGCACCAGGTCGTCGTTGCCCAGCTCGCTGCTGCTCGCCAGGGTACCCACAAGACCAAGACCCGCGCCGAGGTTTCCGGTGCAGGTCGCAAGCCGTTCAAGCAGAAGGGCACCGGCCGCGCCCGTCAGGGTTCAATCCGTGCTCCTCACATGACCGGTGGTGGCGTTGTCCACGGCCCCACGCCGCGTGACTACAGCCAGCGCACCCCCAAGAAGATGATTGCTGCTGCCCTGCGCGGCGCTCTCTCTGACCGCGCCCGTAACGGCCGCATCCACGTCGTTGCTGAACTGGTACCCGGCACCAAGCCGTCCTCCAGCGCAGCACTGGCAACTCTGCGGGGTGTCTCCGAGCGCAAGAACCTGCTCGTCGTCATCGAGCGCGCCAACGATGTTGCTGCACTCTCCGTGCGCAACCTCACTGATGTTCACGTTCTGTACGCAGACCAGCTGAACACCTACGACGTTCTCGTCTCCGATGACGTTGTCTTCACCAAGGCTGCCTACGAAGCATTCGTTGCTTCCAAGGCAGTGGCAAAGAACGAGGAGGATGCCAAGTGAGTGCAGCCACCATCAAAGACCCGCGCGACGTCGTGCTTGCACCCGTCGTCTCGGAAAAGAGCTACGGCCTGATCGATGAGGGCAAGTACACCTTCCTGGTGGACCCCCGCTCGAACAAGACCGAGATCAAGCTGGCCGTGGAGAAAATCTTCTCCGTCAAGGTCGACTCGATCAACACCATCAACCGTGCCGGTAAGCGCAAGCGCACCAAATTCGGATGGGGTACCCGCAAGAACACCAAGCGTGCAATTGTGAGCCTCAAAGAAGGCACTATCGACATCTTCGGCGGTCCGCTCTCGTAGCGGAGACCACTTTAACGAGGAAATAAATTATGGGAATCCGTAAATATAAGCCGACTACCCCGGGCCGTCGCGGCTCGAGCGTAGCGGACTTCACTGAAATCACGCGGTCGACGCCGGAAAAGTCGTTGGTACGTCCCCTCCCGAAAAAGGGTGGCCGTAACAACACCGGTAAGATCACGACCCGTCACAAGGGTGGTGGCCACAAGCGCCAGTACCGTCTGATCGACTTCCGTCGCCACGACAAAGACGGCGTCAACGCCCGCGTTGCCGAAATCGAGTACGACCCGAACCGCACGGCTCGCATCGCACTCCTGCACTACATTGATGGCACCAAGCGTTACATCATTGCCCCGAACAAGCTGTCCCAGGGTGACACGGTAGAAGCAGGTGCCGACGCTGACATCAAGCCCGGCAACAACCTTCCGCTGCGCAACATCCCGGTCGGTACCGTAATCCACGCAGTCGAACTGCGTCCGGGTGGCGGCGCCAAGATGGGCCGCTCCGCCGGCGCATCGATCCAGCTCGTTGCTAAGGAAGGCCGTTTCGCCCAGCTGCGTCTGCCTTCCGGCGAAATCCGCAACGTTGACGTGCGCTGCCGCGCAACCGTCGGCGAGGTCGGCAACGCCGAGCAGTCGAACATCAACTGGGGTAAGGCCGGCCGTATGCGCTGGAAGGGCGTTCGCCCGACCGTCCGTGGTGTCGCCATGAACCCGGTTGACCACCCCCACGGTGGTGGCGAGGGTAAGACGTCCGGTGGACGTCACCCCGTCAACCCGAACGGTAAGCGCGAAGGCCGCACCCGCCGTCCCAACAAAGAGAGCGACAAGCTTATTGTTCGTCGCCGTCGTACTGGCAAGAACAAGCGATAGGAGCCTGGACACATGCCACGCAGCCTGAAAAAAGGTCCTTTCGTTGACCAGCACCTCTTTGTAAAGGTAGCCAGGGAAAACGAAAAGGGCACCAAGAACGTCATCAAGACCTGGTCCCGCCGTTCGATGATCGTCCCCGACATGCTCGGCCACACGATCGCCGTACACGACGGACGCAAGCACATCCCCGTGTTTGTCACTGAGTCGATGGTCGGGCACAAGCTCGGCGAATTCGCTCCCACGCGGACATTCCGCGGCCATGTCAAGGACGACCGTAAGGGCAAGCGCCGCTAGGCGCCTGCACTTACGTCAAAGACGAGAGAAGGAAAGCAATGGAAGCCAAGGCAATTGCGCGTCACATCCGCGTAACGCCTATGAAGGCCCGGCGCGTCGTCAACCTTGTTCGTGGTAAGCAAGCGAATGAGGCTCTGGCAATTCTGAAGTTTGCCCCCCAGGCAGCTTCGGAGCCGGTATTCAAGGTAGTTCAGTCGGCAATCTCCAACGCCCGGGTCCTCGCGGACCGCGACGGCGTGGCGTTTGACGAAAGTGACCTCATCATCAGCGAAATGTATGTTGATGAAGGCCCGACCATGAAGCGGTTTCAGCCGCGAGCCCAGGGTCGTGCATTTCAGATCAAGAAGCGCACGAGCCACATCACCGTGGTAGTTGCTACCCCGGAGAAAGAGGAGGCTCGCTAAGTGGGACAGAAAGTTAACCCGCACGGGTTCCGACTCGGCATCACCACCGATCACGTATCGCACTGGTTTGCTGACAGCACCAAGCCCGGCCAGCGGTACAAGGACTTCGTTCGCGAAGACATCCGTATCCGCCAGCTCATGTCCACGGGCATGGAGCGCGCCGGCATCGCCAAGGTTGAAATCGAGCGCACCCGCGACCGTGTCCGTGTGGATATCCACACGGCACGTCCGGGCATCGTTATCGGCCGCCGCGGCGCAGAAGCAGACCGCATCCGCGGCGAGCTCGAAAAGCTCACCGGCAAGCAGGTTCAGCTGAACATCCTCGAGGTCAAGAACCCCGAGATGGAAGCACAGCTTGTTGCCCAGGGCGTTGCTGAGCAGCTGACTTCCCGCGTGGCTTTCCGCCGTGCGATGAAGAAGGCCATGCAGTCCGCACAGCGTGCAGGTGCCAAGGGCATCCGTATCGCTTGCTCGGGTCGACTGGGCGGCGCAGAAATGTCCCGCTCGGAGTTCTACCGCGAAGGCCGTGTGCCCCTGCACACCCTCCGCGCGAACATCGACTACGGCTTCTACGAGGCCAAGACCACCTTCGGCCGCATCGGCGTGAAGGTCTGGATCTACAAGGGTGACGTCACCGCCAAGGAACTGGCTCAGCAGGCAGCTGCTGCTCCGTCCCGCGGCCGTGGTGCCAGCGACCGCCCGGGCCGCCCGGGTGGCGCTGACCGTGGTGACCGCCGTCGTCGTACCGACCGCCCGGCCGAGGCTGCACCCGCTGCTGCCGAAGCTCCGGCGGCTGAGGCAGCTGCACCGGCAGTAGAAGGAGGACAGGCTTAAATGCTTATCCCACGTCGAGTCAAGCACCGTAAGCAGCACCACCCGGGTCGTTCCGGCGCTGCTACGGGCGGCACCAAGGTCTCCTTCGGTGAATGGGGTATCCAGGCTCTGAGCCCGGCATACGTCACGAACCGTCAGATCGAGTCTGCCCGTATCGCGATGACCCGCCACATCAAGCGTGGCGGCAAGGTCTGGATCAACATCTACCCGGACCGTCCGCTGACGAAGAAGCCTGCCGAAACCCGCATGGGTTCCGGTAAGGGTTCTCCGGAATGGTGGGTCTCAAACGTCAAGCCGGGCCGGGTTCTCTTCGAGATCTCCGGCGTCGAGGAATCGGTTGCCCGCGAGGCACTGCGCCTGGCGATCCACAAGCTCCCGTTGAAGGCACGCATTCTGCGTCGCGAAGGTGGTGAATAGAAATGTCAGTAGGATCCAAGGAACTTGCATCCGCACAGCTGGACGGTTTCGACAACGAGCGACTCGTTGAGGAACTCCGTAAGGCCAAGGAAGAGCTGTTCAACCTGCGTTTCCAGTCCGCCACCGGCCAGCTGGAGAACCACGGTCGACTGCGCGCGGTAAAGAAGGACATCGCCCGCATCTACACCGTTCTCCGTGAGCGCGAGCTGGGCATTCGTGCCGAGGTTGCCGCACCGGTTGTGGAAGCCAAGGAAGAAAAGAAGTCCAAAAAGGCTGCAACCAAGAAGGCTGACAAGGCTGAAACGGTTGAGACCGAGGAGGACTCCAAGTGAGTGAAAAGGACGAGAACGTGACGGAAACTGTTTCCGGCGCAGCTACGGCTGACGAGCGCGGTTACCGTAAGACGAAGCGCGGCTATGTGGTCTCGGACAAGATGGAAAAGACCATCGTTGTCCAGGTCGAGGACCGTGTGAAGCACGCCCTCTATGGCAAGGTCCTTCGCCGCAACACGAAGATCAAGGCTCACGACGAAGAGAACAGCGCCGGCATCGGCGACCTCGTTCTCCTCGCCGAGACCCGCCCGCTCTCCGCTACCAAGCGGTGGCGTCTGGTGGAGATCCTCGAGAAGGCCAAGTAACACCTGCAGCCTGGCTGTCAGGGAAACCCCCGTTCCCTTCTGGGAGCGGGGGTTTCTCCGTTGCCCGGGGGAGTGCGGCGGCCGGCGGGCCGAACGCCTGCCGTGCGTGACGGCGTCGTCTGTGGTATTGGCTGATTCTGACTGGGGCCCGAAACGTGCTAAGATTTTGAGTTTGTATGGCGCCCTCTGTGCGCCATCGTCAACCTCGTAAACAATCGTGCCACGGCATAGTGCCCCCTAGCGCCCCGATTCGTCGGAATCCGCGTGGGAAGCAAATGTTTTTGGCACGGGAGTTTAGGCCTGGTCTGGCAAAATCCAGGCAGGTCAAGAGACACCCCGATCAACCGTTCCGCAAGGCTCATTCCGTAGGAAGATTTTCGGTCTGAGAACCAGCGCGACGCAAGGAGTAAATAGTGATTCAGCAGGAGTCGCGACTCAAGGTCGCCGACAACACGGGTGCTAAGGAAATCCTTACCATTCGCGTTCTCGGTGGATCTGGCCGTCGCTACGCAGGCATTGGCGACGTAATCGTCGCTACCGTCAAGGACGCAATTCCGGGCGGCAACGTAAAGAAGGGCGACGTCGTCAAGGCTGTCATCGTCCGTACCAAGAAGGAACGCCGCCGTGCGGATGGTTCCTACATCAAGTTTGACGAGAACGCAGCTGTGATCCTGAAGAACGACGGTGACCCCCGCGGTACCCGTATCTTCGGACCGGTTGGTCGTGAACTTCGCGATAAGAAGTTCATGAAGATCGTTTCTCTGGCTCCGGAGGTGCTTTAGTCCATGGCTAAGATCAAAAAGGGTGACCTCGTTCAGGTCATCACTGGCGCCAAGGCTGAGCGCGGCGGCGACAAAGGCAAGCAGGGCAAGGTTCTGCGCGTTTTCCCCGAGACCAACCGCGTGCTGGTCGAAGGCATTAACCGCGTAACCAAGCACACCAAGGTCGGTCAGTCGCAGCGCGGCACCAAGACCGGTGGCATCGAAGTCGTCGAGGCTACGATCCACATCTCCAACGTGGCTCTGGTTGATCCGTCCACCAAGAAGCCCACCCGCGTCGGTTTCCGCACCGAGACCGTTGAGCGCGATGGCGTGAAGCGCGAAGTGCGCGTCCGCGTGGCCAAGAGCTCAGGGAAGGACATCTAATGACTGAGACTCTCGAGACTCCGGCAAGCAAGATCGTTCCTCGTCTGAAGACCAAGTACGCGGATTCCATCAAGAGCTCGCTCGTTGAGGAATTCAAGTACGAGAACGTCAACCAGGTTCCCCGTCTGGTCAAGGTTGTTGTGAACATGGGTGTTGGAGATGCCGCCAAGGACTCCAAGCTGATCGACGGCGCTGTCCGCGATCTGACCCTGATCACCGGCCAGAAGCCGCAGGTAACCAAAGCCCGCAAGTCGATCGCACAGTTCAAGCTGCGCGAAGGCATGCCGATCGGTGCACACGCAACTCTGCGTGGGGACCGCATGTGGGAATTCCTGGACCGTCTGGTCACGCTGGCTCTGCCGCGTATCCGCGACTTCCGGGGCCTCAGCGGCAAGCAGTTCGACGGCAACGGCAACTACACCTTCGGTCTGACCGAGCAGGTTATGTTCCACGAGATCGACCAGGATTCCATCGACCGCGTTCGCGGCATGGACATCACCGTCGTGACCACTGCCAAGACCGACGACGAAGGCCGCGCGCTGCTCAAGGCGCTTGGCTTCCCGTTCAAGACCGAAGATTAATCTAGCTACGTAAAAGGTCCGTTACGTGCTGGTTCCCCCAGGGGATCACCGCACGGCGGAAACCGTTATGAGGAAGGGCAAGAGCCCACCATGACAATGACAGATCCCGTCGCAGACATGCTTACGCGTCTGCGCAACGCAAACTCGGCATACCACGATTCCGTGTCTATGCCGTACAGCAAGCTCAAGGCACGCGTTGCCGACATCCTGAAGGCCGAAGGTTACATCGCCTCCTGGAAAGAAGAAGACGCGGAGGTTGGCAAGAAGCTGACCCTCGAGCTCAAGTTCGGTCCGAACCGCGAGCGTTCAATCGCTGGCGTTCGTCGTATTTCCAAGCCGGGACTGCGCGTTTACGCAAAGTCCACCAACCTGCCGCACGTGCTCGGTGGCCTGGGTGTCGCAATCCTGTCCACCTCTTCCGGCCTCTTGACTGACAAGCAGGCCGGCAAGAAGGGCGTGGGCGGCGAAGTCCTCGCTTACGTCTGGTAACGGGAAAGGAAGAGAATAATGTCACGTATTGGACGTCTCCCCATCACCGTTCCTGCCGGCGTTGAGGTCAAGGTTGACGGCTCTGTCGTCAATGTCAAGGGTTCCAAAGGCGAGCTGAGCCACACTGTGCCCAGCCCGATCGAGGTTTCCCTGGAAGATGGCACCCTGACCGTCGCCCGCCCGAACGACGAGCGCGCCTCACGTTCGCTGCACGGCCTGACCCGCACCCTGATCGCCAACATGATCCAGGGTGTCACCGCAGGCTACGAGAAGAAGCTTGAAATCGTCGGTACCGGTTACCGCGTTCAGGCCAAGGGTTCTGACCTGGAGTTCGCTCTGGGCTACAGCCACCCGGTTAGCGTCTCGGCACCGAACGGCATCACCTTTGCAGTAGAGACCCCGACCAAGCTCTCTGTTTCAGGCATCTCCAAGCAGCAGGTCGGCGAGGTTGCTGCCAACATTCGCAAGCTGCGGAAGCCGGACCCCTACAAGGGCAAGGGCATCCGTTACGCAGGCGAAGTCATCCGCCGCAAGGTCGGAAAGGCTGGTAAGTAACCATGGCGATCGCAATTAACAAGAAGCGTACGAACAAGAGCAAGTCTGCCCAGCGCAGCCGCCGCCAGCTTCGTATCCGCAAGCGCATCTCCGGAACGGCTGTACGTCCGCGTCTGGTCGTCAACCGTTCCGCACGCCACGTATTCGTCCAGGTTGTCGATGACACCCAGGGCCTGACCGTAGCGAGCGCCTCCACTTTGGAAGGCGACCTTCGTGCATTCGACGGTGACAAGACTGCCAAGGCCAAGCGCGTTGGCGAGCTCGTCGCCGAGCGTGCCAAGGCTGCCGGTATCGAAGCTGTTGTCTTCGACCGCGGTGGTAACAAGTACCACGGCCGGATCGCCGCCGTCGCTGACGGCGCACGTGAAGGTGGGCTGTCACTGTGACCGAAAATAACGAAAAGGACATTCAGGTGACTGAAGCTGTAGCTGCTCCGGCAACTGAGACCGCTGCGCCTGCTACCACTGACGCCGCCCGTGGTGGCGCCCGTCGTGGCGAGCGTGGCGACCGCGGCCAGGGCCGTGGCGACCGTGGTGGCCGTGGTGGCCGCGATGGTGGCCGCGAAGCCGAAAAGAGCCAGTTCGTAGAGCGCGTCGTAACCATCAACCGTGTTTCCAAGGTCGTCAAGGGTGGTCGTCGCTTCAGCTTCACCGCCCTCGTCGTCGTCGGTGACGGCAACGGTATGGTCGGCGTTGGCTACGGCAAGGCTAAGGAAGTTCCTGCCGCCATCGCGAAGGGCGTTGAAGAAGCCAAGAAGTCCTTCTTCCGCGTTCCCCGCATCGGCAGCACCATCCCGCACCGCGTTCAGGGTGAAGCCGCCGCAGGCGTCGTTATGCTGCGTCCGGCTTCCGCCGGTACCGGTGTTATCGCCGGCGGTCCGGTCCGTGCAGTACTGGAGTGCGTGGGCATCCACGACATCCTCTCCAAGTCGCTCGGTTCCTCCAACGCCATCAACATCGTGCACGCGACCGTTGACGCGCTGAAGCGCCTCGAAGAGCCGGCAGCAGTGGCAGCACGCCGCGGCCTCCCGCTCGACGAGATCGCTCCGCCGGCAATGGTGAAGGCGCTCCTGAACCAGAAGGCAGGTGTCTGAGTTGGCTAAGAACGTGCTTGTCTCCGACGCAAAGTTGGAGATCACTCAGATCAAGTCCGCCATTGGCGGCAAGCAGAACCAGCGCGACACGCTGCGGTCCCTCGGCCTCAAGCGGATCGGACACACCGTTGTCCGCACCGCCGACGCCGTGACCGTCGGAATGGTCAACACGGTTCCGCACCTGATTACGGTAGAGGAGGCGAAGTAAATGGCAGAGAAGAACACCGCCGAAAAGGCACAGGGCGCCGCTGCTGAGAAGCAGAACGCACTGAAGGTGCACCACCTGCGTCCCGCCCCGGGTGCCAAGACCGCCAAGACCCGTGTTGGTCGCGGTGAAGGTTCCAAGGGTAAGACCGCCGGCCGCGGTACCAAGGGTACGAAGGCCCGCTACCAGATCAAGGCTGGCTTTGCCGGCGGCCAGCTGCCGCTGCACATGCGCCTGCCGAAGCTGCGCGGCTTCAAGAACCCGTTCCGGGTTGAGTACCAGGTTGTAAACCTGGACAAGCTCAACGAGCTGTTCCCGGAAGGTGGCGCAGTCACCGTGGAGAACCTGGTCGAAAAGGGTGCCGTTCGCAAGAACCAGCCCGTCAAGGTGCTTGGCACCGGCGACATCACCGTCAAGGTTGACGTCACCGTCCACGCATTCTCGGCCAGCGCCGCAGAAAAGATTGCTGCAGCAGGCGGAAGCACCACCGCCCTCTAACGAGGCGGCGGGGCAGATGCCCGTTGTGGAAACTCCCGGTACCAGGGGCTCAGGCCCTGAGGTGCCGGGAGTTTTTCTTTTTTCCCGGCCCTGCGATTGTTCGCAAGCCGCGTCCACCCGTTAGACTCGGTTGTTGGGTTTATTTGACCTATCTCACACGACTTTACTTATTACTCAGGAGGACGCTTGCTTAGCGCATTTGGCCGGGCCTTTCGCACGCCTGATCTGCGACGCAAGTTGTTGTTCACGCTGGGAATCATCACAATCTTCCGCTTGGGTGCCTTCATCCCCTCGCCTGGTGTGAGCTACCAGAATGTCCAGCAATGCTTGCAGACCGGTGAGACCACGGGCGGTATCTACCAGCTCGTCAACCTGTTCAGCGGCGGTGCTTTGCTGCAGGTGTCCGTCTTCGCCCTGGGCATCATGCCGTACATCACGGCCAGCATCATCGTGCAGCTACTCCGGGTGGTCATTCCCCGGTTCCAGCAGCTGTATGAGGAAGGCGCCTCGGGCCAGTCGAAGCTGACGCAGTACACGCGTTACCTGACGATCGCCCTCGGCCTGCTCAACGCCACGACGCTGGTGTCGCTGGCGCGCTCCGGCCAGCTGCTGCCGAACTGCCAGCTGCCGATCATCCCGGATGACAGCATCGTCACCACGATCCTCATCATCATCACGCTGACGGCCGGCACCGGCCTCATCATGTGGATGGGTGAGCTCGTGACCGAAAAAGGTGTCGGCAACGGCATGTCGCTGCTCATCTTCACATCCATCGTTTCCAGCTTCCCCGGCTCGCTTGGCGCCATCTGGACCTCGCAGGGCCCGGGCACCTTCTTTATGGTCCTGGTCATCGGCCTGCTGACTGTGGCCGCGGTGGTCTTCGTTGAGCAGTCCCAGCGCCGCATTCCCGTGCAGTACGCCAAGCGCATGATCGGCCGCCGCACCGTGGGCGGTACCAGCACGTACATCCCGATCAAGGTGAACATGGCCGGCGTCGTGCCCGTCATCTTTGCGTCCTCGATGCTGTACCTGCCGGGCCTGATCTCCCAGTTCAACCAGCCCGCTCCCGGCGAGCCGATTGCCCCCTGGGTGGAGTGGATCAACAACAACCTGGTCCGCGGCGACCAGCCGATCTACATGGTGCTCTACTTCGCCATGATTGTGTTCTTCACTTACTTCTATGTTGCGATCACTTTCAACCCTGAAGAAGTTTCTGACAACATGAAGAAGTACGGCGGCTTCATTCCGGGTATCCGTGCCGGCAAGCCGACCGCAGACTACCTGCAGTATGTGCTTTCCAGGATCACGCTTCCCGGTGCCATTTACCTGGCATTTGTGGCACTTATCCCGCTGGTCGCACTGGTCCTGATCAACGCCAACCAGAACTTCCCGTTCGGTGGCACCTCGATCCTGATCATGGTCGGCGTCGGTTTGGAGACCGTCAAGCAGATTGATGCGCAGCTACAGCAGCGTCACTACGAAGGGCTTTTGCGATGACGAGAATGTTGATTATCGGACCTCCCGGCTCCGGCAAGGGAACGCAGGCGGAGCGCATTTCGGAGCGCCTCGGCGTGATTGCGATCTCCACGGGGGACATCTTCCGCGCCAACGTCAAGGGTGAGACGCCGCTGGGCATCGAAGCCAAGAAGTACATGGACGCGGGCGACTTTGTCCCGGACAGCGTGACCAACAAGATGGTCCGCGACCGGCTTGGCGAGGACGACGTGGAAAACGGCTTCCTCCTGGACGGCTACCCGCGCACCACCGCGCAGGTCGACTACCTCGACGGGATCCTGGCCGACGGCGACCAGAAGCTCGACGTCGTCCTGCAGCTCACAGCCGACGACGAGGAACTCGTCACCCGCCTGCTGGGCCGCGCCAAGGAAACCGGACGCACTGACGACAACGAAGCCGTCATCCGGCACCGCCTCGATCTCTACCACGGCCAGACGGAGGCTGTTGTCGCCAAGTATGCCGACCGCGGCATCCTGACCCGTGTCGATGGCATCGGCGGCATCGACGAGGTCACCGACCGCGTTATGCAGGCCATCAAAGAGGCCCAGACGGCCTGACCGGCCCGCGACCCTCGAGGCCCCTCCCGGATGATCGGGAGGGGCCTCAGCCATTTGGCCGGCGCCCTTCCCGCGCCGGCACAGCCCATTGAAAGGAAGTTGCGGATGGCATTCGGCCAGCCACGCATCGAATACAAGACCAACGCCCAGATGCGCTCCATGCATGAGGCCGGGCTCGTCCTCAGCCGCGCCCTCGACGCGGCCGTCGCAGCCGCCGCGCCGGGCAGGACCACCAAAGACCTCGACGCCGTGTTCGCCGCGGTGCTCAAGGACGCCGGCGCCACCTCCAACTTCCTGGGCTACCACGGCTTCCCCGCCACGATCTGCACCTCGGTCAATGAGGAGGTTGTGCACGGCATCCCCGGCGGTCGCGTCCTGCAGGACGGGGACATCCTCTCGATCGACGGCGGCGCGATCCTCAACGGCTGGCACTCCGACTCCGCCCGCACCGTGATCGTGGGCACCGTTGACCCGGAGGACCAGCGGCTCTCCGACGTCACCGAGGCCGCCATGTGGCACGGGATAGCCGCGCTGGCCACCGGCAAGTTCATCGGCGACATCGGCAACGCCGTGGACGATTACGTCACTTCCGTGCCCGGCAAGGCCCTGGGCATCCTCGAGGACTACGTGGGCCACGGGATCGGCTCCGAAATGCACATGGCACCGGACGTCCCGAACTACCGCACCAACCACCGCGGTCCCAAGATCCGCCCGGGGCTGTGCCTGGCCATCGAACCGATGCTGGTGCGCGGCGGCATCGAAACCGCCGTGCTGGAGGACGACTGGACCGTGGTGACCACCGACGGCAAGCGCTCCTGCCAGTGGGAGCATTCCGTGGCGGTCCACGACAAGGGAATCTGGGTTCTCTCCGCGCCCGACGGGGGAGCCGCGAAGCTGGCCCCGCTCGGCGTCGTGCCCGTCCCGATCCCCTAGGCGGCGCAAGCGGCGCGCATTGGCGCCGTCGCGGCGTTCCAACTCCGGCGAGCCCCGTTAGTGGCGGCGACGCGCCACAGTGCCTGTGACACGACGAATCCCTGGCGACGCCGGAATACGGCAGCGCCAGGGATTTGTCGTAGCGTCAGAAAACGTGGGCGTCGTCAGCTCTTGAGCTTGGGCTTGACGTCCTTGGTGTAGATGCCCTCCAGGGTGGCCTTGAGCGCCGTCATGGTGGCTTTGACGTCGCCCTGCTGGGTGAGGATCGCGGCGGCGGACTTGGCCATCTCCTGGTCGGCGCCCGGCAGGAACACACGGGCGTTGTCCTGCACGCGGGTCACGGCGAGCTGGTCCATCGCCGTCTTGATCTGCGGGGTGGCGGCGAGCACCGCGGTCATGTCGGCCGAGGTGCGGGTGGGCATGTAGCCGGTGGCCGCGGAGAACTGCGCCGTGTTCTCCGGTTCCGTCATGAATTTCAGGAAGGTCGCGGCTGCGAGCTGCACCTCCTTGCTGACCCCGCTGGGGATGCCCAGGCCTGCGCCGCCGGTGGGGCACACGGGGCTTTCGTTCTTCGGACCGCCCGGCAGGTAGCCGACGCCCACGTTGAACTTCGCGGACTTGAGGACCCCCAGCAGGGAACCCGTCGAGGAAATCGTTGACGAGGTGATCCCCGCCGCGAAGTCATCGGCAGCCTCCTTAGAGGAAACGCCGGCCCACTTGTCCTTGAAGATGGAGTCCTGCGCCCACTGCAGCGCGGCGACCGACTCGGCGGAATCGCAGTTGAAGGTCCACTCGTTGGACCAGCTGCCGCCCCAGCCCCACAGGTTGTTCTGCAGGGTCCAGCCCGCGTAGCCGGCCAGTGCCGGGTAGATGTACGCGTACTGGGCGCCGGAAGTGGCCTTCAGCTTGGGCGCCCACTCGGCAAACTCCTGCCACGTCTTCGGGGCGCGGTCCGGCAGCCCGGCGGCCTTGAAGTGGTCCTTGTTGTAGTAAAACAGCGGGGTGGACCGGCCGTAGGGGAGTGCCCACTGCTTGTCCTCGTACTGGTAATCCGCGATGAGGGACTTCTGGAAGTCGTCGACCTTGACGTCCAGCTGCTTGATCAGGCTGTCCAGGGCGATGATGTTGCCGTTGGAGTAGTACCGGAACCACCAGACATCCGAGAGGACCACGAGGCCCGGAAGGCCGGACTTCGCGGCCTGCGAGGTCTGGAACTTCTGGGCGATTTCCTCGTAGTTCGCCCCCGCGGTGACCAGGTTGACCTTGATCTCGGGGTACTTGGCGTGGAACTTCTCGATGATGGCCTTCTCCACGTCCTGGGACTTGCCCGGGTGGTTGGACCAGAAATCGATGGAGGCTGCGGGCTTGACCCCGCTGAAGTCGATGTCGGCGGCCGCGGTCGCGGCTGCGGGACCTGCGGTGGACGGGCCTCCGCAGGCCGACAGCGCGGCGGCGCTGGCGCCGGCACCTGCCAGTCCCAGGAAGTTCCTGCGGTCAAGATTCAATGCCATGGTGGATCCTCTCGATGATGCTGACTCGTTGAATGGCTGTGTTGAGTGGAATTGCGGGGTTCGATGGGGAGCTTTCGACGGCGGCGTCACCCGGTGACGCTGCCCTGGGTGAGGCCGGCCACGATGTAGCGCTGCAGCGCCGCGAACACCAGCAGGATGGGCACGATCACCAGCACGGCACCGGCCATCAGGATGCCCCAGCCGGAGCCGTTGCCCTCGGAGTTCTGCAGCAGCGTGAGGCCGACCGGCAGCGTCATTGTCTCGGGACGGTCCGTGATGATGAGCGGCCAGATGTAGTCGTTCCATTCGCTGACGACGACGACGAGGGCCACCGTGGCGATCGACGGGCCGGAAACCGGCGCCACGATCTGCCAGAGGCGGCGCCAGTGGCCGGCGCCGTCGATCTCCGCGGATTCCAGGATGGACGCGGGCAGCGTCATGAAGTGCTGGCGCAGCAGGAACGTGCCGAACGCCGTGCCAAGGCCCGGGAGGATGATGCCCCACAGTGTGTTCTTGCCGCCCATCCCTGCGATCAGGATGTAGTTGGGCAGGATGGACACCTGCGGGGGGACCATCAGGGCCACCAGGATCAGCACGAAAATGACGTTCTTGTACGGGAAACGGACAAACACGAGCGCGTACGCGGTCAGGATGGCCAGGAGGACCTTGATGGTGGCGCCCACGCCCGTGACGATCAGGCTGTTCAGAAAGAACTGGGCGAACGGCACGGTGGTCATGGCGATGTTGTAGTTCTCGAGGTTCAGGCCTTCCGGCAGGATCTTCAAGTCCATGGTGATGATCTCGCCGGGCTGTTTGAAGGAGCTCAGCACCATCCACAGCAGCGGCAGGAACACCACCAGGGTGCTGAGGATCAGCGGAAGATAGCCGCCGGCAATGGTCTGGGTCAGGTTTGCCCGCGAGAACGGGCGGTGGCGCTGCAGGGGGATCTCGGGGTCCGCGCCGGTGGCGGGGCCGGCGTTGGCAGCGGGGTCGGGACTGACGGGGGAGAGCAGGCTCACGAGTAGTGCACCTTCCGTTCGACGAACCGCAGCTGCAGCACGGTAATGATGAGCAGGATGGCGAACAGGATCACCGAGATGGCCGCGGAGTAGCCGGCCCGGTTGAACGCACCGAAGGCCTGGAGGTAGGCCTCGTAGATCAGCGTGCTGGTGCCGTTGCCCAGCGGGGTCATGATCCGGATCAGGTCGAAAGCCTGCAGCGAGCTGAGCATGGTGGTGATGAGCAGGAAGAACGTGGTGGGGGAGAGCAGCGGCAGGGCCATGCTCACGAAGCGCTTGAAGCCGTTGGCGCCGTCGAGCGAGGCGGCCTCCATGACATCCTGCGGGAGCGACTGCAGCCCGGCGAGATAGACGACGGCGCAGTAGCCCAGGTTTTTCCAGACGTAGACGATCATGACCATGACCAGGGACAACTGGGGATCATTGATCCACTGCGGGCTCTGCTGGCCGATGCCGCGCAGCAGCCAGGCGAGCACACCGTAGCCGGGATCGAAAATGAACAGCCAGACCAGGCCGACGCCGACGCCGCTGAGCACGTACGGGGCGAAGACGGCTGAGCGCGCGAACGTCGTGCCGCGGATCTTTGAGTTCAGGGCCAGGGCCACGAACAGGCCCAGGACCATGGACCCGCCCACCGTGACGAGGGTGAAAATGGCGGTGGTGCCCAGGACCTTTGTGGCGTCCGAACTCGTGAAGAACGTGACGTAGTTGTCGAGGCCCACCACGGTGGCCGAGGCCGAGCCCAGCGTCCAGTCCAGGGTGGAGTAATAGATGTTGTTGAAGAGCGGGAGGTAGGTGAACACCGCAATCAGGATCAGGTTGGGAAGGGCCAGGGCCAGGAAGACGAAGAAGTCCCGGCGGGTTCTGGCGGACCAGCGGGCACGCGGTGCCGCGGCGGGTTTGGCCTCGACGGCGGCGCGGGGCCGGTCGGTCAATTGTCGCGTCATTCAGGTCTCTAACGGGTCCGTGCCGGCCGGAGGCAGGCGGGTGGGCGGGGATACCTTGCTATCACTTCACCACACGGTTGGTGGGCAGAACCCCGCACGAGACACCAGTAGAGCTTTGTTGTCCTAGGCTTCGTTGCCCGTTCACGCTGTGTTGCATGCAGTATTACATAACGATCGTTTGGACCACAGACCTCCGGGCGCGATTCTTCCAGACGATGGACAGACGGGTGCGGGCGGTAGCGGTGCGCCGGGGAGCACAATAGAGCCATGACTGCGATTACTGATGTGCCGGGCCTGAGAGTGGGGCATGCCGGCAGGGCGGGCGAGGGCTGGCTGAGCGGGGTGACGGTGGTGCTGCCTCCGGAGGGGACGGTCGGCTCCGTCGATGTCCGCGGCGGCGGCCCGGGGACCCATGAGACCGACGCCCTGGACCCCACCACGCTGACCCGGACCGTCGACGCCGTGGTGCTTACCGGGGGGAGCGCCTTCGGACTCGCCGCCGCCCACGGGGCGCAGCGCTGGTGCGAGGAGAACGGCCGGGGGTTCGCCGTGACCGGCGGGGTGGTGCCGATCGTCCCGGCCGCCGCCATTTTCGACCTCGGCCGCGGCGGGGACTTCGCGGCCCGCCCGGACGCGGCCATGGGCTACGCGGCCACCGCGGACGCCGCCGCCCGCAGGATCGAGCACGACGTCGAACGAGGCAACGTCGGCGCCGGCACCGGAGCCCTCATCGGCAGAGGACAGTACAAGGGAGGAGTGGGCACCGCCTCCATCACCCTCGACAGCGGCGTCGTCGTAGGGGCCCTAGCGGTAGTCAACGCGCTCGGCTTACCCTTTGGCACATCGCCGCCACGGGGGGAACCCGGCAGCGTGCGTCTAAGCGACGAAGGAGCGAGCACGCCGAGGGTTGCGCCCGTGGCGGCGAAAGCCGCCACGGGCACCTCGCCAGGCGAGGCGCTGCAGCCAGGGCAGCCCCCGCCCGCGCTCAACACGACGCTCGTCGTCGTCGCCACGAACGCGGCCCTGGACAAGGCCGAATGCAAACGCACCGCGTCGGCCGCCCACGCCGGGCTGGCCCGGGCGCTGAACCCCAGCCACACCCTCGCGGACGGGGACACCGTCTTTTGCTTAGCCACCGGAGCGCTCGCGCTGGACCGCAGCAGCGAGGCCGCCCGGCAGGCGAGCCTCATCACGCTGCAGAGCGCGGCAGCCGACGTCGTGCGCCTGGCCATCCTGGACGGGATCGACTGCGCGGAGGCCGTGAGCACGCCGGCGGGCGAATTTGGTGCATACGGACGCTGAGTACGCTACGATTGCTGGATTTAACATTCGGGCCATAATGGCGTAGTGTTGTCTGTTGGTTGTCTGCCCTGTTGTGCCCTTTTGGGGCCGGGAGGCATCAGCCAATCAATCAAAAACGTCCGCGGTGATTTCCGGTGCAAGCCGAGGGGCTGCGGCAAACAACAGTTAGCGGAGGGTATGGCCAAGAAGGACGGGGTCATTGAGATCGAGGGCGTTGTGACTGAGGCGCTGCCTAACGCGATGTTTCGCGTTGAGCTCACCAACAAGCACATCGTTCTGGCACACATCTCTGGAAAGATGCGCCAGCACTACATCAGGATTCTCCCTGAGGACCGGGTAGTGGTGGAGCTGAGCCCGTACGACCTGACACGTGGTCGTATCGTCTACCGCTACAAGTAAACACTGGGCGGCCAGGGCAACAGCCGAGGGCCGGTCCAGCGACCAACTGCAACACGCAAAGGAACGCCATGAAGGTCAAGCCGAGCGTCAAGCAGATCTGCGAAAAGTGCAAAGTGATCCGCCGTAATGGCCGGGTCATGGTGATCTGCGAGAACCCGCGCCACAAGCAGCGCCAGGGCTAATTTCCCTCCTCGGGAAATCCTGGGTTGCTAACCCACGCAAGTAAATAGAAGGCAGCACAAGCTGATTTGGGACGTATGGGCCCGTACAGCTAACCCCTGGTCGGAGGCTGGGGCCGCACAGAACGTGCGGGTGTACTGCCTACGACCTCCGGTTTATTCAAGGAGCACTGCCTCTATGGCTCGTCTCGCTGGCGTAGACATTCCCCGCGAAAAGCGGTTGGAAATTGCGCTTACTTACATCTACGGCGTGGGCAAGACCCGTGCACACGAAACCCTGGCTGCCACCGGCATCAGCGCGGACGTTCGGGTCAAGGACCTGTCCGACGCCGAGCTCGTCCAGCTGCGTGATTACATTGAAGGCAACTACAAGGTTGAGGGTGACCTTCGCCGCGAAGTAGCAGCAGATATCCGCCGCAAGGTTGAAATCGGCAGCTACGAAGGTATTCGCCACCGCAAGGGCCTGCCAGTGCGCGGACAGCGCACGAAGACGAACGCACGTACCCGCAAGGGTCCGAAGCGCACCGTCGCAGGCAAGAAGAAGACCCGCTAAACCGCTCGTCTTCCCCCCGATAACTTTCTGTAGGAGAAATAATGCCCCCGAAGACTCGTGGCGCGGTTCGCAAGCCGCGTAAGAAGGACAAGAAGAATATCGCGCTGGGCCAGGCGCACATCAAGAGCACCTTTAACAACACCATCGTGTCCATCACGGACCCGAACGGTGCTGTCATCTCCTGGGCTTCGTCCGGTGAGGTTGGCTTCAAGGGCTCACGTAAGTCCACCCCGTTCGCAGCCCAGATGGCCGCCGAAGCCGCCGCAAAGCGTGCACAGGAGCACGGTATGCGCAAGGTTGACGTATTCGTCAAGGGCCCGGGTTCGGGTCGTGAAACGGCTATCCGTTCGCTGCAGGCCGCTGGCCTCGAGGTTGGATCCATCCAGGATGTAACCCCCAGCGCCCACAACGGCTGCCGTCCGCCGAAGCGCCGCCGCGTCTAAGGCTTTCCAACGCACCGGTGCTTGCCCGGACCTTCGCGGGTCCGGGCAAGCCCAGCCGCGTTAAGTCTCAGACCGATCTTTCCACCACCTGTGTTGCGTCATATAGCGGATGCTCGCCGAAAGGAAACCTAAGTGCTCATTGCACAGCGCCCCACCCTCTCCGAAGAGGTCGTCTCCGACAACCGCTCCCGTTTCATCATTGAACCGCTGGAGCCCGGTTTCGGTTACACCCTCGGAAACTCCCTCCGCCGTACCCTGCTCTCCTCCATCCCCGGTGCCTCTGTCACGAGCATCCGGATCGATGGCGTGCTGCACGAGTTCACCACGGTTCCGGGTGTCAAGGAAGATGTCACCGAGATCATCCTGAACATCAAGAACCTGTCGGTTTCCTCCGAGCACGACGAGCCGGTTGTTGCTTACCTGCGCAAGCAGGGCCCGGGAGTCGTCACCGCCGCGGACATCGCTCCGCCGGCCGGCGTCGAATTCCACAACCCGGATCTGCACATTGCCACGCTGAACTCGAAGGGCAAGTTCGAGCTCGAACTGACCATCGAGCGCGGCCGCGGCTACGTTTCGGCAGCTCAGAACAAGTCCGGCGACTCCGAGATCGGCCGCATCCCGGTCGACTCGATCTACTCGCCGGTCCTGAAGGTTACTTTCCGCGTGGAAGCTACCCGTGTTGAGCAGCGCACTGACTTCGACAAGCTCATTGTCGACGTCGAGACCAAGCAGGCCATCGCCCCGCGCGATGCCGTTGCTTCGGCAGGTACCACCCTGGTGGAACTGTTCGGTCTGGCCCGCGAGCTGAACACCGCAGCTGAAGGTATCGAGATTGGCCCGTCGCCGACGGATGCTGCCCTGGCAGCAGACATGGCCCTGCCGATCGAGGATCTGGACCTCACCGTCCGTTCCTACAACTGCCTCAAGCGTGAGGGCATCCACACCGTGGGTGAACTCGTGGCCCGCTCCGAGGCCGACCTCATGGACATCCGTAACTTCGGTGCGAAGTCCATCGATGAGGTCAAGGCAAAGCTGGTTGAACTGGGCCTGTCCCTCAAGGACTCGCCTCCCGGATTTGACCTCGCAGCACGCGCCGCAGCAATTGAAGAGGACGACGCCGCTTTCAGCGACGACGAGCTCTAACAAACAGATCTTGGCCGGCCGGCTGGATGCACCACGGTGTGCGCAGCCCAACGGCTTCCATATGAGGAGAAACTATTATGCCTACCCCCGCTAAGGGTCCGCGCCTCGGAGGCGGAGCGGCTCACGAGCGTCTTATGCTCGCGAACCTGTCCGCCGCACTGTTCGAGCACAAGCGGATCACCACCACGGTGACCAAGGCCAAGCGACTGAAGCCGTACGCCGAGCGCCTGGTGACTTTCGCCAAGCGTGGCGACCTGGCTTCCCGCCGTCGTGTACTCGGCTTGATCAGCGACAAGGGCATCGTCCACGAGCTGTTCACCGACATTGCACAGGCAGTGGAGAACCGCAACGGTGGCTACACCCGCATCACCAAGATCGGCAACCGCAAGGGCGACAACGCTCCCATGGCTGTCATCGAACTGGTTCTCGAGCCGGTTTCCGCCAAGCAGGCAGTTGTAGCCGAGGCTACCTCCGCCGCCAAGCGCGATGCTGACAAGAAGGACGCCGACAAGGCAGAAGCTGCTCCGGTTGCTGAGACCGAAGCCGCTGAAACCGAAGAGGCTCCTGAGGCCGAGGTCGTTGAGACCGAAGCAGCAGCTACCGAAGAGGCTCCGGCCGCTGAGGAAGCAGACGCCAAGAAGGACGCGAAGTAGTTCGCTGATTTCTTCGCATAGACTTAAGTCTATGAACGACCAGAAACCCGCTGCCCCCGCTAGAGGGGGCGGCGGGTTTTTGCGTATCCGGCTTGATCTTGCGTACGACGGCGGGCCCTTCAGCGGGTGGGCCGTCCAGCCCGGGCGGCGCACCGTCCAGGGCACGCTGGAAGAGGCCCTGGCGATGCTCATCCGCCGCCCGGTCCGCGTGACCGTGGCCGGACGGACCGACGCCGGCGTGCACGCCCGCGGCCAGGTGGTCCACGTCGACCTCAGCGAGACGGAGTGGATGGGCCTGAACCGCGGCGTGGAGCTGGACCCGGCCGTGGCGCTGCTCCGCCGCCTCCGCGGTTCCCTCAGCCGCGGGCTCGGGGACCTCACCGGGTCCATTGAGGTCCACAAGGTCTCCATCGCCCCCGAGGGTTTCGACGCGCGGTTCTCCGCGCTGTGGCGCCGCTACAGCTACCGGATCGCGGATGGCCCGCTCCTCTGGGACCCGCTGGGCCGCACCTCCACGCTGTGGCACCGGGAACCGCTCGACGTCGGGCTGCTCAACGAAGGCGCCTCCCAGCTGCTGGGACTCCAGGATTTCCGGTCCTACTGCAAGCCGCGCGAAGGTGCCACGACCATCCGGGAACTGCAGCGTTTCGAGTTTGCCCGCGGCGCCGACGGGGTCCTGGTGGCCACGGTCCAGGCCGATGCGTTCTGCCACAACATGGTGCGCTCGCTCGTGGGATCGGCGCTTTTTGTGGGGGCGGGCATCGAGGAGCCCGGCTGGCTGCACGAACGGCTGGTCGCCCGGCAGCGGGATGCCAAGTCCGTGCTGGCCGCCCCGCATCCGCTGGTGCTCGAAGAGGTGGCCTATCCCTCGGCCAGCGGACTGCTGGCCAGGGCCGAACTGACGCGCGCCTTGCGCCAGTAGCTCCGCCCGCAGCCGCCGGACCTGGGGGCCCGTCGCCTACGAAGCCGGCGCCGCCTCGGCGGGAAGCTCCACAGTGAACGTGCTCCCGCAGCCCGGCTTCGTGCTGCAGGAAATGGAGCCGCCGTGCCGTTCGATGATCGCCTTGGTGATGGACAGGCCCAGCCCGACACCTGGAATCGGGCCCTCACGGACTGCGGGGCTGCGGAAGAAGCGGGTGAAGACCATATCGGCGTCGGCGGCCGTCATGCCCATGCCGTCGTCTTTCACGTGCAGCAGGACCCGGCCTGCCTCGATGCTGCCGGAGACGTGGACGCTGCCGCCGTCGGGCGAATATTTGATGGCGTTGGAGACGAGGTTGTCGAGGGCCTGGCCGATCCGCTGCGGATCCACCTCGGCCCAGAGCGGCGCAGGGATGTTCATGGAGAGCGAGACCCGGGCTGCCTGGGCGTGGGCCTGGGCCGAGCCGAGGCTGGCATCGACCAGTCTGGCCAGGTCGGTCCGGCGGGGGTGGACGTGCACCGCGGCATCGGCGGACATCATCAGGTCCGAGACCAGTGCCAGCAAACGCTCAGCATTCCGCTGTGCGACTTCGATCCGGCGCCCGGCGGCAGGGGAGAGCTCTGCAGCTTCGCCGAGTACCAGGTCCAGGTTGCCGATGATCGAGGTCAAGGGCGTCCGGAACTCGTGCGAGACGGTGGAGACCAGACTCTCCTTGGCCAGCAGGGCATCGGCCAGCCCGGCGACCTCATCGCTGAGCAGCCGTTCGCGTTCGGAGCTGTCCGCGAGCAGGGCGTGGAGCTCGGCTTCCCGGGACCCGGCCAGCCGGACGAGCGCCTGCTGCGCACGCCGAGGGAGACCCGTGAAGAATCCTTCCGCGTCCCGCACCAGTTGCTGTCTACCCAATGAAGCCGCGCCCCTTCCTCGCTGCCTCCATTTAACAGCATGCGTCACGCTAGCTTGACACCAGGTGAATATTTGTGGCCCCGGCTGTGCCTAACCAGTGATTAGCGCCATAGCATGGGTATTCTGACATTACTGGCGCACCATGAGTGCACTGCAGTAACGACGCGGCCTCTATGGGGGTGGATGCCGCAGCATCAGACATAGAGGGGGACCATGACTGACTTGGGAGTCGCAGTCGTCGTTGAGGACGACGAGGACGTACGCAACCTCGTCGAGGCCGTGCTGAGCCAAGCGGGATTTGACGTCCACGGAGCGGCCAGCGGGCGGGAGGGGGTCGAGGTGGTGCGGAGCCAGAAAGCCAGCGTCGTCACCCTGGACGTCGGCCTGAACGATATCGACGGCTTCGAAGTCCTGCGCCGGATCCGGCAGTTCAGCGACGCTTATGTGGTCATGCTGACCGGACGGTCGGATGAGCTGGACACGCTCACCGCGCTGCACACCGGCGCCGACGATTTTATGACCAAACCGTTCCGCCCGCGCGAGCTTCGGGCCCGGGTCGCCGCGATGATGCGCCGGCCGCGGCAGGAATTCGCCGAGGGCACGCTGCCCGAGCCGGGGGGCGCGCCGCCGGCGGGGCTGGTCCTGCCCCAGGATTCGGTGTTCCGGCACAACGGCCTGGTGCTGAACCCGCACACCCGTTCGGTCACCCTTGACGGTGTGTCGACCAGCCTGACCCGGAGTGAGTTCGACCTGCTGCACGCCCTGCTGAAGGCGGCCGGTGCCGTCCGGACCAAGGTCGACCTGGTGCGGGTGGTACGGGGCGAGTACTACGGCGCGGATGCATACATCAGTGAATCCGACGAGCGTGCCGTCGAGGTCCATATCGGCAACCTGCGGCGCAAACTGCGGGAGGACCCGCTGCAGCCCCGCTGGCTCCAGACGGTCCGTGGCGTGGGGTACCGGCTCGCGCCGGCCGTGGACTAGTTCTCCTTGAGATAGCTGAACTGCAGCTCGTCCACTGTTTCGTTACCGCTGTCGGCGACTTCACGCAGGAGCAGCCGCGCGAGGTCGGCGTCGCGGACGCGGATGGCGTCCTCCAGCTCCCTGGCGAGCTGGGCCAGGCGGACCCCGCCAACCATCGCCGAGGACGTCTTCAGGCTGAGCACGGCGTCCAGCGCCGCGGCGTGGTCCCCGCTGTCGAGGGACGTGGCGAGGGAGTGGTAGCGCCGGTCCCACATGTTGGTGTAGTCCCGCGCGAATCCCTGGGCCACGGCAGGGCTGGCCAGCTGGGAGCCGAGTTCCTGCAGGGCGGAGGGGTCGACGAGCGGCGGCTGCGCGTCGTCTTTGGCCTCTGCAGCGGCCAGTCCTGCGCCGCAGGGGCAGGGGTCGGCGGAAAGACCGTTGTATACGTCGCCGTCGTCTGGAGCACCGAGAAAGGACATGTGTCCACGCTACTGCCTGCTCCCGCCCTTGCCCTGTACTCCGGGCGATCCTGCGCAAACCCTTGCGCTATCCCGATCGCTTCCTGAGGGTTTCCCGGGAAGGCTTGCACTCCCGCGTGGCCGGAACGCTACTGGCCGCTGAAAGTCTCGATCGTGTTGATGACCGCAGGACCCAGAATGGCAATGAACAGGACCGGGAAGATGAAGAAGAGGAGCGGAAATAGGATCATCACCGGAAGCTTCATGGCCTTCTCTTCGGCCCGCTGCCGGCGCTTGACGCGCATCACCTTGGCCTGGACGCGAAGGACCCGGCTGATGGCAATACCGTAGGTGTCCGCCTGCACCACGGCCTGGACGAAGCTCCGGAGTTCGGGGAGGTTGGTGCGTTCGGCGAGGGCGAGGTAGGACTCGCGGCGGCTCCTGCCCACCTGCATGTCCTGCAGTGTCCTGACCAGCTCCTCGGCCAGAGGGCCTTTGCCGTTCTCGCCGGCGCGGGCCATGGCCCCCTCGAAGCCGAGGCCGGCTTCCACGGAGATCAGCATCTGGTCCAGGGTGTTGGCGAGCTGCAGCTGCATGGCCTTCTGCCGCTCCTGCCCCTTGCTGTAGAGCATCAGGTCCGGGATGAAGTAACCCAGGACCACCACGAAGATCCCGACCAGTTTGATGAGCGGTGTTGAGCCGATGGAACTCAGAAAGAGTCCGAGCAATCCGCCCAGCAGGCCCAGCGCAGGTTTGGCGGCAAGCAGCCGACCCAGGGGCAGGTTCGCGGGGCGGCCAGCCAAGGACAGCAGGTGATCGAGTTTGAGGACGTACGCGGCCGGCGTGACGCGGTAGCCGATCTTCTCGATGAAGCCCGTGCCAGCCTTCTTGTCATCTTCCTCCGCGCGGTGGCTTCCCCGGGCCAGGATTGCCTGGGCCGCTGTTTGGCCCTTCTTATCGGCGGACAGCAAGGTCCACGCCAGGTAGCCCAGCGGCAGGCAGATCAGGAGGAGCGCGAGGATAATCAACGGATCCATGGCCGGCTCAGAACTTCAGGTCGATGATCTTGCGCATCCAGAGACCGCCGATGGTCATCAGGATGACGGATGCTACGGACATGATTCCGCCGAGCAGGGTGGTGAACATTTTGTCCATGTATCCGGGGCTGACCACCATGAGCATGCCCATAATGCCGATCGGCAGGGCCATCAGGATGTAGGCGGAGAACTTGCCTTCCGCGGCCAGGGACTTGATGTGGCCCTTGATCTCGCTGCGTTCGCGGATGGTTTCGTTGACCTGGTCCATCACCTCGGCCAGATTGCCGCCTACTTCGCGGTTGATCTGGATGGCTTGGGAGATCCACACGAAGTCCTCGTTTTTCATCCGTTCTGCCGTGTCATTGAGCGAGGCCAGCAGGTCGCGCCCCAGGCTCGTTTCGGAGATGACCCGCCGCATCTCCTCGGACGTCGGGGCCTGGGATTCGTTGGCTGCGGCGTCGATGGCCCGCAGAATACTGTGCCCGGCGCGGAGGCTGCCGGAGAGCAGCTGCAAGGTATCGCCTAACTGCTGATCGAACTTGGCGCGCCTCTTGCCTGAGAGGAAACCAAGGACCATGTGTCCCACGAACGGCGCGGCAAGCACCAGCAGTAGTCCCAACAGAGGGCCAGCCACCACGACGCCAACCAGTCCGCCGACGAAGGCGCCGATGATGACCAGGAGCAGGAAATCGGCCTGGCTCAGTCGCAAGCCGGCGTTCTCGAGGGCTTCCCGGTTGAAAAAGCGGACGTTCCGCTTTGCCAGGAAGCCGTCAATCGCGTCGACGGCGGACCCCGCAAAGCGCGTCAATTGCGAGTCTGATTCGGTCCGGAAGGGCCGACGGCGGTCCAGGGGCACCGTGGGGGTACGGGGGATGAGTACTGTCACTCCGGCCAGGGCGGCCGCCGCGACCACCAGGGTGACTGCAAGTGTCAGGATCATGGACGTCAGTGCTTTCCGGTTGAGTCGACGGGCGCGCCGAAGACTCCGGGCGAAACGTGGATGCCCAGATCTTCAAAGCGGTCGATGAACCGCGGACGGATCCCGGTGGGCACGGGCGTCCCCAGGAAGCGTCCGTGCTGGTCGACACCGGCGGAATAGTCGAAGACGAAGGCATCCTGGAGGGTGACAATGTCACCTTCCATGCCCTGGACTTCGGTGACGTGCGTGATGCGCCGGGTGCCGTCCCGGAGTCGGGAAATCTGGATGATCAGGTTGACGGCGGAGGCGATCTGTTCGCGGATGGCCCGCAGCGGAAGGTCCATCCCAGCCATGAGCACCAGCGTTTCCAGACGGGCGACGGCGTCGCGCGGCGAGTTCGAGTGCACCGTGGACAGCGAACCGTCGTGGCCGGTGTTCATGGCCTGGAGCATGTCCAGCGATTCGCCGCCTCGGACCTCACCGACCACGATGCGGTCCGGACGCATACGGAGGGAGTTGCGCAGCAGTTCGCGGATGGTGACTTCGCCCTTGCCCTCGGTGTTCGGCGGCCGGCTTTCCAGCCGCACCACGTGGGCCTGCTGGATCTGGAGCTCGACGGCGTCCTCGATGGTCACGATGCGCTCGTTGGCGGGAAGGAATGAGGACAGCACATTGAGCAATGTCGTCTTGCCGGTGCCCGTACCGCCGGAGACGATGATGTTCAGTTTGGCCTTCACACACGCGTTGAGCAGCTCGGCCATCTCCGGGGTGAGCGTGCCGTAGTCGATGAGGTTCCGGACAGTGAGCGGGACCTTGCTGAACTTACGGATGGTCAGCGAGGAGCCGCCGACGGCGAGCGGGGGAATTACGGCGTTGACGCGGGAGCCATCTTCCAGGCGCGCGTCCACCAGGGGCGAGGACTCATCGATGCGCCGGCCCACCTTGGACACGATGCGCTCAATGACCTTGCGGAGGTGGTCCTCGGAGCTGAACCTGGATTCGGTGAGCGTCAGCTGGCCCTTGCGTTCGACATAGATCTGGTCCATCCGGTTCACCATGATTTCGGTGACGTCCGGGTCGTCCAGGAGCCGCTGCAGCGGGCCGTACCCGAGCACGTCGTCGGCCACGTCGCGGACCAGGCGGGAGCGCTCGTCCGCTGTCAGCGGGACCTGCTCCGCATCGATGATGCGGATGAGCTCCTCCCGCGCCGTGCTGCGCAACTCGCCCTCCGTAATGGCTGAGTCGTTGAAGCGCGCTCCCATCTTTTCGAACAGTGCTGTCGCGGCGCGCTGCTTGATCGCGGCGAAAGCGTCCACGGGCTGGTGGGTTTTGGGCTGGAAGCCTTCCGGCTGCGCAGAAGCCCCAGGCGATGGCGCTGGCCTGGCGGGTGAGGCGGGCTGTTCGCGGCGCGTCGACGGCGCAGCTGTTGGGACCGGCAGACGCGGAACCGGGGCAGTTGCGGTGGCGGCAACGGAAGCCGTGGCCATGGCAGGCGTGGCGGCGGGCTGAGTCTTCTCCTGCGCCGCCTGGATGCGTTCCGAAAGTTTCATCTAGACCACAACCCGCCGGTGGGTCTTGCGTGGGGATTTGGCGCGCCCGTTAGGGCTGAAGCGCTCCACGAGCCGGTTGAGGCCCTTGACCGCCGGGTCCTTTCGGGCCTCCTGCAGGACGGGAACGCCACGGTTGGTGGAGAACGCGATGGCGCGGGAGCGCGGGACGCTGACATCCACGGGGGCGCCAAGGGTGGATTCGACATCCTGGACCGAGAGTCCGCACTTGGGGTCGGCCATGTTGAGCACCACGTGCCGGCCTTCCGGCATGATGTCCAGCTGGCGGAGGATATCGAGGCCGGAGCGGAGGCCGCGGACGCTAGGGATGTCCATGGCGCTCACCCAGACCACATCGGTGCAGGCCTCCATGGCGGCCAGCCCGATTTCCGGCAGTCCGGGAGCGGTATCCACCACCACGTATTGGAACTCGTCTGCCAGCTGCTCCAACAGGCGGGTGACCTGTTCGGGAGTGATGAAATCGGCCTCCACCGGGCTGACCGGGGCACATAGAGCGTAGATGCTGGACGGGTGGACGGTGAGAAATGCCTTCAAGACCAAAGTGTCCTGGCTGGCGGCAGGAGACACGGCATCCGTGACCGTGTGCGCCGGATTGAGGTAGAGCCCGGAGGCGACATCGCCGAACTGCAGGTCCAGGTCCACGATCACCACGCTCATGGGCGCGATCTTGCCCAGCCCCACGGCCAGGTTAGTGGCAATGGTGGTTTTGCCGACGCCGCCTTTGGGGGAGAAGACCCCGATCACCGTGCCCTTGCCGCTATCCGACTGCTGGAAGGGCTCCGTCCGGTGACGGTTGGCGAAGGACTGGCAGGCATGCTCCAACAGAACCCGCATCTGGTCCGAATCGGCCGAGGGGCTGAGGATGTCCCGGACGCCGGCCCTCATGGCCTGCAGGATGAACGCGGGATCGGGCTCACTGACCAGAAGAACCGTCAGGTCCGGGGCCTGGACGTCAAGCACAGTGGCGAGGCGCAGAGCCTCATCCATTGGCACGTCGGGACCAAGCACGAGAACCTCAGGCCGCTCCTGGTTCAGCTGGGCGAACAGGTCGAAAGGTCCGGCGGGGAGGACGTTGGTCAGGAAGGTCTGCACGCCGCCCTGGAGCCCGCCTGCCACCGCCTGCCGCAGGCGGTTTTCAAAGTCCGCGTTCGGCGTGATCAGGACGAATCGGCTCACTTGTATACCTCTGGCCTCGTCATGATTCCGGGCTTGCCGCTTTCCGTCGCGTCGAGTGGTTCCTTGCTCAACCAGATGCTGGCGACGTCCGTGAACGCCGAGGCATAGACGATCTTCGTGGCGTCGACATCATTGACGGCAACAGTCAGAATCAGTACGCCCGTGGGGAGTGATGTGTCTTCCGCTGGAGCCGAGCCGTTCTCCGATGGCGCGGGAGACGGCGTAGCAACTGGAGCGCGCTGGACGGCCGTGACCAGGACTTTGTGGATGGATAGCTGCGTTGTTTGCTTTTCCGGCTTGGCTTCGATGCCGCCGTCCTTCAGATTTATGAAGACTCCGACGTGGTCACCTGCAGCGACGCGTCCGCCGACGACGCGTTGGGGCTCCAATTGGAATGACACTTCCTGCAGGCCGGCTGGGATTTCCACCGACCCTTGGACCTGGAGGGCCTCGGGTTCGACCAAACGATCCTTTAGGAGTTGTTCGCCGGGAAGAAGGTCGACAGCGGCAACCTTGCCGTGGGACTCATCCAGCGACTTGAGGGAAGAGGACGTGACGGCCGCTGCGGGCAGCTGTTCGGTAGCCAGGGACGCGCTCATGGCTTCCACCGGTGTCCCGGCGGGAATCGCCGCCTTTACGACCAAGACACTGACAGGTTCAAGATTCTTGACAGCCCGCTGGTCCGCCCCTTGGGCGTAGGACATCACGAGCATGGCCCCCACAATGGCGAGGACGACCGCTGCTATTCCGGCCAGAAGACGTGACTTCACAGTGAGGGGGCTCCCATGGTGAGACGAACGATGGCGGTTCCGTAATCCGGGGTGCTGCCGAGTTCGAGGGCTTGAGAAAGGGACACGAACTTTACGAAGTACCCGCGGATGGACTTGTTGGGAATACTTCCGCTGGTGGCCCAGCTCTCGCTGGCAAAGTGGTAGCCGGTGACGTGAAAGGCTGCAAACCCCTTGACGTAATACTTGCCGCCCGAGCCCGTTCCGGTGGCTACAGCATAGAGCGGGAGAAGTACGGTTTGGTTTTTCAGCGCGCTTAGGTCCGCGGAACTGCAAACGGACGGCGCGCTGGCGCCAGTGTCGCTACTGAACCAGATTCCTGGATCGTTTGCTGCGCCGGCGCTAATTTTCACGCTGCACTTGGCATCGGCTCCATCGTTGATCCAGCCAAATCCGCCAGGAATTCCGGCACATCCCCCGGCATTCATATCGAGGATCTGCACAAAAGTCGGGTCAGAAGAGAATTTGCATTCGGCGATAGCGAGCGGAACTACCACGGTGCCCTTGGATGGTGTTCCCCATTGAACGCTGGAGGTGGCGGTGACCTCAGAAGTCGGAATGCCCAATGCGCGTGCAAAGAAGTTCGACACCGAGTTTGGTGTGCCACCAGTCTCCTTGGCCCCAGTGGTTACCGTTGCCGTGCGGTTCGTCTTGTCCAGGACAATGGACTTCACGTTGCTTTGTCCGTCCACGGCATTCTTATTTGCGAGATCCGAGGCCAGGAGCGATGTTGCTGAACAGTCCGGATCGTTTGCATTCTTGGCACACTTCTGGGCCAACATCAGGGCCACCGAGTCCGAGCCGTTTTGCAACTGGGCCCGTTCGGAGTACATCCGAGCGACGTCGATCGAGATGGCGGCGAAGCCGAGTAAAACCACCATGAGAAGGGCGACGATGACAGCGATTCCGCCACGTTCCCTGTCGGCCGGTGCTGTTATCCGCCGCATTGCATTGTCCCCACGCCTTTCATGGCAAACGGCCCGGCAATCCCCGTCATGGTGGAGAGCGAGTATTCAATCGTCACCGTGACCTGGCGCCCCGCCGTGCAAGTTGCAGGCGTGCTTGCGGGTAGTGTTTGGAACTTTACATTTTCGCCTTTGAGGCTTGGTTTGAGCACAGAGGCGGCGCCAATAGCGGCAGCCTTGGCAGTAGATTCATTGTTGTTGATCGCCATGACTCGTGCGCCCTCGCGTGCAACATTTGAGAGCGTGATTTGCACATTGTAGGCACGGCCGAACTCCATAATCCCGAGTAGCAGCATGATCAGGATAGGAGCCAGAATGGCAAACTCAACGGCCACGGCACCCCGCTCTGTCGTCTTGAACATGGGGGCCGCCTTCCCGGTGTAGTTTCGGAGACACCTGTGAGGTGGCAGCTAACGGCTGCCACCTCACAGGTGAGATAGGGTTCTGGCGGAGTCAGCTACCCGGCGGCCGGTGCGGCGCAGTCGCCCGTCGTGCTGCCCGAAACCTTGCAGCCAACGTCGGTGAAGACGGCCGATAGCGATTCGCTGAGGAAGGTCACAGCAAGAATGATTGCAACGGCGATGAGGGCGACCATGATGCCATATTCAACGGCGGTGGCGCCTTTCTCATCGCGACGGAGACGAAGGGAGAGGTTGGTGTAAAGAGCAAGCATTGTGGACTCCTGAGCGAGCGAAGGGAAGCTGGCCAGATACCAGCTCTGCCAGAAAGCTAGCAACGCGATTCGCCCGAAGTTACGCTGCTTGCCACATCCTGCGCCAAGACTTCCCAAACTGTACGTTTCCTGAGCATTTCTTGCGCGGACCCTGTGCTTGTGCTGTGTATCACACGGCGAACGGTGCGCACGGAAGGACCCCCTCAGCTCTGGGGTCCAAGGGGGTCCGGTCCATTTGGGTGGGGGCGTCAGCCCGCACCGTGCTTCTTGCCTGCGGTGTCCTAGGAGAACGCAGCCATGATGCCCATGACGGCGGGCCCCATGAGGATGATGAAGAGCGTTGGGAAGATGCAAAAGATCAGCGGGAAGAGGATCTTGACGGGGATCTTCATGGCATGCTCTTCAGCAATCTGGCGACGCTTGGTCCGCAATTCCTGAGCTTGTGCTTTGAGGACCTTTGCGATGGCGATACCGTAGGTATCGGCCTGGACGACGGCCCGGATGAAGCTCCGGAGGTCAGGCGAATCGACCCGCCCGGCGAATGCCAGGTAGGCATCCTTGCGGCTGCGACCCACCTGCATGTCCTGCAGGGTCCGGGTGAATTCGTAGGCCAGCGGGCCGATGCCGTTCTCGGCGCTCCGTGCCATAGCCGCTTCAAAGCCGAGGCCAGCCTGAACGGAGATCAACATCTGGTCCAAGGCATTCGGCAACTCAAGGCGGATCGCCTCGCGGCGCTTCTCCGCTTTTGTCCGGATCAGAAGATCCGGAACGAAGTAGAGGAAAACCACGAAAGCCAGAGACACAAGAATGCGCTGCGGGGAAGGCTCAACCAGGAAACCAGCAAGGCCGAGCCCGGCGCCGCCGAGCGCCAATAGGGGCTTGACCATGAGGAGCCGTCCCAGCGGCCAGTCCTTGGGACGGCCCGCGCCGGCCAGTTGTTTGTCCAGCCACGCCAAGTAGTCAACGGGAGCCAGCTTCTTGCTCAGCGCGGCAAGCTGCTCACCGGTCATGGACCGTCCGACGGAGGCTCCCGCAGATTTTTTGCCGAGGTTGGTGCGGATGTTCCGCAGCCCGGTGCGGTCTACCGTGAAAGCCAGCCAGACCATCCCGGAGATGGGTGCAATGATGGCCAAAACCGCGGCCATTGCGATGGGTTGCATGTCTTCCTCCTCAGAACTTCGGCTTGATGAGACGGCTCAGCCAGAAAGCGCCGAGGCTCAGCATGACGGCGGCAACCGCAATCATGATGTAGCCGGGAACCGTTGATGAGAACGTCTTGGCATAGACCGGATTGATGAACTGCAGGGCGATGAACAACACGATCGGCAATGCGATTAGAACCAAAGCGGACACTCGTCCTTCGGCGCTGAGGGCCTTCACCTGGCGCCTGACCTGGTTCCGGTCCCGGATCGTTTCACCGACGTGATCAAGAACTTCGGCCAGATCTCCGCCAACTTCACGGTGGATTTCTATGGCCTGGGCGATCCAACCGAAGTCCTCGTTATTGGTCCGGTCCGCGACATCGAGGAGGGATTCCCCGAGGTCGCGGCCAATACGGGTCTCGTTGACGATGCGGTTCAGTTCGTCCGCCATCGGGGCGTCGCTTTCCTGGCCCGCAGCGTCAAGGGAACGCAGCAGGCTATGGCCGGCACGCATGCCGCCCGAGAGCATCCGGAGCGTGTCCGGAACCTGATCGTCGAACTTCGCCTGCCGGCGGGAGACGAGCAAGTTCAAAAACAAGGCGAGCCCGATCGGTGCGGCAAGGACCAATAGGATTGCCGGGAACAGGCCACCCATTAGGAATCCGGCCACTCCGGCCAGCAACGTGATGATGCCGGCCAGGAGCAGGTAATCCGCGGGTTGCTTCTTGAGCCCGGCGCTGTCCAACCGGCGCCGGGACAGAATGCCTGAAGGCTGCGGCTTGAGCCTGGCATCGATCACTCCCAGCATCGCGTCCGTCAGCTTCGTCAGGGCAGTAGGAGGGGCGACGCCGCCGGGCCGGCGCCGGTCCGCTGAAATGACGTTCCGCGACGTCCAAAAGACCCAGAAAGCAATCAGGAGAGCCAGATAGACCAGCGCCAGGCCCAGCACCATGACCGCAGGGGAGGCAACGTCGGGAATCACCGGACACCCCCAAAATGTGCCCCGAACACGGCGGGCGAGATCGGGATGCCAAGTTCCACGAACCTGTCGGTGAACCGCGGACGGACACCGGTGGGCACCGGCTTGCCGAGGAACCGGCCATTGGCGTCCACGCCGGCGGAGTAGTCGAAGACGAAGGCATCCTGGAGCGTGACGATGTCCCCTTCCATGCCCTGCACCTCGGTGATGTGCGTGACCCGGCGGCTGCCATCACGGAGCCTCGTGATGTGGACGATGAGGTTCACGGCGGAGGCAACCTGTTCGCGGATGGCCCGGAGGGGCAAGTCCATGCCGGCCATCAGCACCAGCGTCTCCAGCCTGGCCACCGCATCCCGGGGCGAGTTGGCGTGAACCGTGGAAATGGACCCGTCATGGCCGGTGTTCATGGCCTGGAGCATGTCCAGTGATTCACCGCCGCGGACCTCACCGACGACGATCCGATCAGGCCGCATGCGGAGTGAGTTGCGGACGAGTTCCCGGATGGACACCTCGCCGCGGCCCTCAATATTCGCCGGCCTGCTCTCGAGCCGCACCACATGCTCCTGCTGCAGCTGAAGCTCGACGGCGTCCTCAATGGTCACAATGCGGTCCGACTCCGGGATAAAAGACGACAGGACATTGAGCAAGGTGGTCTTGCCCGTGCCGGTACCGCCCGAGACAATGATGTTCATCCGCGCCAGGACACAGGCCCGCAGGAGTTCAGCCATTTCCGGGGAGAGACTGCCGAACTCGATGAGCTTGTTCACGGTGAGGGCCTCGCGGGCAAACTTCCGGATGGTCAGCGACGGCCCGTTGACGGCCAGGGGCGGGATGATGGCGTTGACACGCGAGCCATCAGCAAGCCGCGCATCTACCAGCGGTGAGGACTCGTCGATCCGTCGACCCACCCTGGAGACGATCCGCTCAATGACCCGTCGAAGTGATTCATCGGAACTGAACTTCGCATCCGTTTTGTGCAGGTGGCCGTACTTTTCCACGTAGATGCTGTCATGGCGGTTGACCATGACTTCCGTGACCTCGGGATCGTCGAGGAATCGCTGTATCGGACCGTGGCCCAGTACGTCGTCAATGATTTCGCGGGTGAGTCGCTGCCGTTCGGCGGTGGTGAGCGGAACCTGCTCCCCGTCGACAACTTCCTTGAGTTCATCCTTGACGTGCTGGTGCAGCTCGGATTCATCCATCGAAGTGTCCGAAATCCTGGAGCCGAGGCGCTCGTAGAGGGCCTGGCTTGCCCGCTCCTTCAGTCCGCGGAGGGCCTCGCTGGCCATGCCGGCGTTGGGGCCGACGTCCTCGACCACGAGGGCCGCGCTGGCGGCATCGGCGGCCTTGGCCTCCTGGATTCGGCCAAGGGTCGAAGGGACGCCCGGCTGCAGCTGGGGTTCCGGCGGTGTAGTCGGCTCGCCCTCCTGGCTACCGTGCCGCAATTGCTCAAATCTTTTGGTGAGACTCACTGGACTACCGCCCTTCGGTGGAGCTTGCGATGTGTTCGGTCCTGCCAATTCGGCTGGAAACGGTCTACGAGTTGACGAAGGCCTTTCGCTGCCACGTCACGGCGGCCGTCCTGAAGGATGGGAACTCCCTTGTTGGTCGAAAATGGCAGGGTTCGCGAGCGTGGAATTGCGACGTCAACCGGTACACCGATTGTTGCCTCCACATCGGGAACGGAAAGACCGCTCCTGCCGTCCGCCATGTTCAGCACAACATGCCGGCTTTCCGGCATGAGGCCCAGCTCGTTGAGGATGTGGAAACCGGTGCGGAGCCCGCGGATGCTCGGCACGTCCATGCCGCACACCCAAACGGCGTCCGTCGCCTGCTCCAGGGCTGCGAGCACATGTTCGCCGAGTCCTGGCGCGGTGTCGATGACCACGTACTGGAACTCACGCCGCAACTGCTTCAGGAGGTTGGTGACGTGCGCCGCGGTAATCCCCTCCATTTCCACCGGATTCCTCGGCCCACACAAGGCGTAGATGTTCGCCGAGTGCAGCGTGAGATACGTCTTGAGCACCATGGAGTCCTGGCTGGCCGCACCGGAAACCGCGTCCGTAATCGTGTGTTCCGGCTCCAGCAAAAGACCGCTGGCGACGTCACCGAACTGCAGGTCCAGGTCTACGATAACGACCCCCATCGGCGCCACTTTTCCCAGTCCGACCGCGATGTTTGTCGCGATGGTGGTTTTGCCGACGCCACCTTTCGGAGACATGACGGCGATGACCCGACCGCCGGACCCTCCACCTGGAGACTCGGAGGCGCTGGGATTCAGGCCCCTCCGACGGCCGGCTGCGGCAAGGCTTGAACGTTCGACCATTGCCCGGATGCCGTTGGTGTCCGCCGCGGGAGAAAGGATATCGCGCACGCCCGAGCGCATTGCGGAAAGGATGAGCTCCGGAGTCTGCTCTGCAGCCAGGAGGACGCTGATCTCCGGATATTGCAAGTCCAAGACCGCAGCGTGCTTCAACGTTTCGTCCAGATCCAGGCCAGGGCCCAGGATCAGGACTTCCGGCGGCTCTCCCAGCAGTTTGCTGAGAAATTCGTCCGGGCCGTCCGGCAGGTGGTCTGCCTGGAACCACTGCAGGCTGCCGCTCATGCCTGCCGTTGCGGATCGAACCTTTCGCTCGAAGTCGATGCTGGGCGTGATCAGTACGAAGCGGCTCATTGGAAGACCCTGATGCGTTCCATGACGCCGGTGTTGTCCGTCGTCGAGCTTTCCGATTCCTTGCTCAAATACACCTTGCCGAATTCTATGGCGTGGACGATCTTTTCCACGTCAATTGAGGGCCGGGCCAGGGTGACCAAATATCCGCCGGTCGCCTGCGCAGCGCTTGACTTGGAGCTCATGGCCCCGTCGGAGGAGCTTTCCGTGTTCGTGGTCGCCGGCTGCTCCTGCGCTACGGCGCCCGTGGAGTTCTGGACCGCCGTCACCAGCACCTTGTGAAACACCAGCTGGGATTGGTCGGGGAGATTCAGCTTGTCGTTCTCTGGATAGGACAGGATCACTCCCACGGTATCGCCGGCCTTCAAGCTGCCGCCGACGATTCTGTCGATACTGAGTTTCACAGTGACTTCCTGCAGTCCGCTGGGGACTGGAGCCCGGCCCGGGCTGAGCAACTGCGCCGGCTCCACCATACGGGTGGCCAGGAGCTGTTCGCCGGGAACCAGCCCGACGGCGGAGACCTTCTGGCCGAGCTCAGCCAAGGTGGTGACGCTGTCGCTTGCCACAGCTGACTTAGGTACGGTTTTCTTGACCACCGAATCGCCAAAGTTGGCAGCGGAGGTACCTGCTGCGATTTCCTTTTGGACCACATAGACCTCAGAGGTCTCAGTGTTTGCCAGGGCGCGCCGATCGGCGCCCTGGACATAGGACACGAGTAGAACTGTCCCGATGACGGCCACAATTAATGCGGCAATGCCCCCCAGCAGGCGTGTTTTCATTTTGTTCCCCTTGGTACTCTATTGGATGAGTCTGACGACGGAATTCTGGAAATAGGGGCCAGGGTCCAAAAACCTGTCGGCCCATGGAATGAATCGTTGGAGTTGACCACAGATTCCCCGGTCGGTCCCCTTTTTGAAAAATGCCTCACATGCCGGATCCGCTTGGGGTGAAGAAAGCCCGTCTTCGTCTTTTACGAAGGACCACCCATGCAGCTCTATTTCGGCAAATCCGATGAGATGGAAACGGCCGTGGCTTCCCCCTTTGTCTCCGTCATCGAAGATCGGCAGATAGGCAGTTGCATACTGCTTTTTGGAGTGGTCAATGGCAGACCGCCAAGCATCAAGGGTCGGCGCGCAGGCTGCCGGGGTCTTGCTGCTGCCAGTATTGGAGCCGACCCAGCCGCTGGGGTCCGCGGCGGCATCGCAAGAACCTGTCTCATCGAGCCAACCAAACCCGCCTGGGATGTGGTGGCCAGACGGACTGCCAACACAAGGGCTCTTGCCGTGCTGCTTGAAAAGCACGGTGGTATCCGCAGGAGCGTAGGCCGTTCCGATCTGGCATTGATCAAACACGAGGGGGAAGGCCCCGGCGGCCCCTGTGTTTTCCCAGACTGCGGTGGCCGTTGCCCCAACGCTGACCGCCGGTGTGTTCAATGCGTTGGCGAACAACTTGCTCAAGAAGCCGGAGCCATCTGAGCCGTTGACCGTCGATGTACTAACTGTCACTTGGCCGGGGACGCTTAGGTCAACGAAGCGGACGTTTGACAGGCCGTCCTTGGAGTTCTGGTTAGCCAGCGAGATCGCAAGGGCATCGGCGTCGGCCTGGGTGCAGCCTGCCGTTTCTGAGCAGATCCGAGCGCCGGCCAGCGCTCCGGCGTCGGCAGCGTTTTGCAGTTCCGCGCGCTCGGCGTAGATCTGGCCGACGTCAACAGCGATTGCGCCGACGCCGATCAAGACGAGCATCATCACGGCGGCGAGTACGCCGGCGGCGCCCCGTTCGGTGTCCGGACCGTGGCCGCGCAGTCGGATCCTTGTCAAGGCTCGCATCTCATGGCCCCCTGTCCGGTGACGGTGATCGTCGGAGTGAAGAACCCAGTGAGGGCCGGCCGTGAGAAAGTCACGGTGGCCGTGACGGTGTCGCCTGGTGCGCACGCTCCGGAGAAGACGAAGTTTCCGGGGGCTATGGCGACACCCGGAGCCCCGGCCACGCCAGCGGCAGCAGCCAGGCCGGCATCGTTGGTGACAGCCATTTCACGAGCCGCTTCACGGGCCGCCTGGGTCACCGAGATCTGGAGATTGTAGAAGTGCGAGAACTCCAGGATCGAGACCACGATCATCAGGAGCACCGGCGCGATGAGGGCGAACTCGACGGCTACCGCGCCGCGCTCCCGCCCCGGCAGAACTTTGTTGCGTTTCACAGGTTCCCCCCGAGGAATGTGACGCTGGATCTAGTGGAAAGTGCCGCGTCCGCGGTTGGCGGACGCGGCACTTCTGAAGCTGAGGCCTTGAGTTGTGTGCGTCTACCAGAGGTCGACGACGCCGCCGAGGTCCTCGAAGAAGCCGTTCAGAGCAGTGCCGAAGATGCCGACCCCGCCGACCAAGATGATGGCGATGAGGCCAACGAGCAGACCATACTCGGTGGCGGTGGCGCCCTTTTCGGATTCGAACTTGTCCTTGACGCCGGCGATGAAAGAAAGCATTGAGACCATGAGACCAGTCATTTTATTTTCCTTTTCCAGAGATTTGTATGTGCCAACGGAATTCCGGCAAGTTCCCTTTTTGCTTCCTTGCTGGAGCTTCGTTGGGACAACATTTGCACGGCAATTGAGGGCACAGCAATGAATGGGAATACCCGACTTTTTTTGGAGGGGAAAGGGGGAGATACCTGCGGCGATTCGGGGTGTACTCAGTTCGTCCCGGCATGCGGGAGCTCACTACTTGGATTGATACGCCCGCTTACTAATGGGGGCAGAGATGCGGCAGTGACAGGAGTTACGGAAGAAGCAGAACGACGAGCAGTCCAGCTGCCAACATCGAGGGGCCGTAGGCAATCTCTTTTGGCTTGTTTCCGCGGTTTATCAGCACCAAGACGACAGAGGCGAGGCCGCCCGCAACGAAGGCCAGGGCTCCGCCATAGAAGAGGTGCGACCAGCCTAGGTAGCCTAAGTACAGTCCAAGTGGTGCTGCGAGCTTCACGTCGCCCATTCCGAGACCGTTTCCGCTGGTCAACGCCAAAATTAGGTACAAAATGAATAAGATTACGGACCCGGCGGCTCCGCGAATCAGGTCCCCCGCGGCCCCATGGGCCAGTGCGGCGAACGTCAGGAGCGCCAGGCCGGCCCCCAGTAGGGGCCCCACGAGCCGATTCGGCAGCAAATGGTGCACGATATCGATCCGTGCCAGCGGAACAGCAAGAATGCCCAGTGCTACGTAGGCCGGAAGTTCTGCGGTGCCCCCGAAGCGCCAGGCCAACAGGGCCGAGAGGACAAAGGTGACCGCCGCCGTCGTGATCTTCAGCCGGATGGTGGCTACGCCGGCCAGCTGGGGGAGGGCACGCCGGATGAGGGCGTCAGCCAGAAGCCCCAGACACAGGCCAGCGAAGCCGACCCCCGCAATGAAAAGCGGCGATGCGGAGCCAGCGGCGGCGGTGTCGAGCACGGTTCCTCCAGGGATGCGGGGGCCGGGGGCGGGCAGAATGCATCCGGACACCCCATTTTGACCCAGCGACACGTCATCCGCTATTCTTGGTAGTCGTTGTGCGTGTCCTTCTCGATGATGCGTGCCCGCTTGGGAATCCGGTTGCAGGATGACTACTCAACGTGCACATTCGAGACTCAGGACGACTGGTTACATAGAGCCCTCACCTCTGTTCCGGTAGCGCATAGATAGTAGGTGCATCTTCGCGTGACGCCTAAAACAAGAACGCCAGAACAAGAACGAGGCAAACACCGTGCGTACGTACACCCCGAAGCCCGGCGATATCAACCGCCAGTGGCACGTCATTGACGCCACCGACGTTGTCCTTGGTCGTCTTGCCAGCCAGACCGCAATCCTGCTGCGCGGCAAGCACAAGGCCACCTTTGCGTCCCACATGGACATGGGCGACTTCGTCATCATCATCAACGCCGAGAAGGTTGCCCTC
Source organism: Pseudarthrobacter sp. PvP090 (assembly GCF_040547365.1). Lineage (NCBI taxonomy): Bacteria > Bacillati > Actinomycetota > Actinomycetes > Micrococcales > Micrococcaceae > Pseudarthrobacter > Pseudarthrobacter sp. PvP090. The sequence goes on along the minus strand of NZ_JBEPPO010000001.1, from coordinate 135,223 downwards.
ACCGGCGCCAAGCTGGAGCAGAAGCGCGCTTACCGCCACTCCGGTTACCCGGGCGGCCTGACCTCCGTCACCTACGCGGAGCTGCTTGAGTCCAACCCGGTCCGCGCCGTGGAGAAGGCCATCAAGGGCATGCTCCCGAAGAACTCCCTCGCTGCACAGCAGCTGGGCAAGCTGAAGGTCTACAAGGGTGCCGAGCACCCCCACGCCGCCCAGCAGCCCAAGACTTACGAAATCACCCAGGTCGCCCAGTAGTCCTGGCCACCAACCAACTTTTTATCAAGGAGAATCGTGGCTCAGAACGAAGAACTGACCACCGAGGCCGTTGTGGCTGAGGAAAACCTGACCAGCTACACCTCGGAAAGCGGTCCTGCGGAAGCAGAAGCGCCCAAGAAGGAACGCCCGGCCCTCACGGTTGCCGGCGCAGCAGTTGGCCGTCGCAAGGAAGCCGTCGCACGCGTTCGCATCGTGCCCGGCACCGGCAAGTGGATCATCAACGGCCGCGAGCTGGCCAACTACTTCCCGAACAAGCTGCACCAGCAGGACGTCAACGAACCCTTCAAGATCCTCGATCTTGACGGTGCCTACGACGTTATCGCCCGCATCCACGGTGGCGGCATTTCCGGCCAGGCCGGTGCCCTGCGCCTCGGCATCGCCCGTTCACTGAACGAGATCGACACCGAGAACAACCGCGCCACCCTGAAGAAGGCCGGTTACCTGCGTCGTGACGCCCGCGTCATCGAGCGCAAGAAGGCCGGTCTCAAGAAGGCCCGTAAGGCTCAGCAGTACTCGAAGCGTTAATCCCGCTTCCAGGCGCCCTTGGCGCTTGCACGAAAGCCCGTTCCGCCCTTTGTGGCGGGGCGGGCTTTCGCCGTTTAACCAGCGAAGGCGCGGGGATATGGGCTGCGCCGTGGGTCCGCCAAGGGGCCCCGGGACCGGAAACGCCCGCCGCGTCGTCTAAACTTGACCCGATGTCTAGATTATTTGGAACAGATGGTGTCCGGGGTTTGGCGAACGGCCTGCTGACGGCCGAGCTGGCGTTGCAGCTGGCCCAGGCCGCCGCCGTCGTGCTTGGCCATGACCGCAATACCCGCGGAACCAGGCCGCGCGCCGTGGTCGCCCGGGACCCCCGCGCCAGCGGTGAGTTCATAGCGGCTGCCGTGGAAGCGGGTCTTTCCAGCTCCGGGATCGACGTCTATGACGCCGGCGTGCTTCCCACCCCGGCCGCGGCCTACCTGGTGGCAGACCTGGACGCGGACTTCGGCGTGATGATCTCCGCCTCGCACAACCCTGCCCCGGACAACGGCATCAAGTTCTTTGCCCGCGGCGGCCAGAAGCTCCCCGACGACGTCGAGAACGCCATCGAGGCCCAGCTCGGCCAGGAGCCGCGCCGCCCGGTCGGCGGCGAGGTCGGCCGGATCCAGCGCTTCTCCGACGCCGAGGACCGTTACATCGTCCATCTCCTCGGCACCCTCCCGCACCGCCTGGACGGCATCAAGGTGGTGCTGGACTGCGCCCACGGCGCGGCGAGTGGTTGTTCCCCGCGGGTCTTCAAGGACGCCGGCGCGGAGGTAATCGTCATCGGCGCCGAACCGGACGGCCTCAACATCAACGACGGCGTCGGGTCCACCCATCTGGGGCCGCTGAAGCAGGCGGTCCTGGCGCACGGCGCCGACCTCGGAATCGCACACGACGGCGACGCGGACCGCTGCCTGGCCGTTGACCACGAGGGCAGCGAAGTGGACGGCGACGAGATCATGGCCATCCTCGCCGTGGCGCTGAAAGCCTCGGGCAAGCTCAAGGACGACGTCCTCGTGGCGACCGTGATGAGTAACCTCGGTCTCAAGATCGCACTGCGCGAGGCCGGCATCAGCCTGCGCGAAACCGGCGTGGGCGACCGCTACGTCCTGGAGGGCATGCGCGAAGGCGGCTTTAACCTCGGCGGCGAGCAGTCCGGCCACGTGATCTTCGCCGACCACGCCACCACCGGCGACGGCGTCCTCACCGGGCTACAGATTGCCGCGCAGGTGGCACTCACGGGCCGTCCGCTGAAGGACCTGGCCAAGGTGATGACCAAGCTTCCCCAGGTCCTCATCAACGTTAGGGGCGTGGACCGCACCCGGGTCAAGGGCGATGACGCCGTGGCGGCGGCCGTGGCCGTCGCCGAAGCCGAGCTTGGAGCTACCGGCCGGGTGCTCCTGCGCCCCTCCGGCACGGAACCGGTGGTGCGCGTCATGGTGGAGGCCGCATCCCAGGAGACTGCCCAGGCCGTCGCGGAGCGTCTTGCGCAGGTGGTACGGACCGAGCTGGCACTGGAGCTCGTCGCGGACTGAGCTGGCCCGCACACCGGTACATCAATTAGCCGACACAAGAATGGCGCGTCCCCCGGTGGGGACGCGCCATTGCTGTGTCAGGGGCTGCTAGAGGGTGCGGTCCGCGCGGAGGACGTCACGGATTTCGGTCAGGAGCGCGATCTGCGGATCCTCCGCCGCTTCTTCCTTGACGTCCGGGCTGATGCCGAGGCGGCGGTTGCGCCGTTCGATCATGTGATTCATCGGCACAACCACCACGAAGTAGATGGCGGCCGCGACCAACAGAAAATTGACGATTGCCGTCAGCAGCACGCCGAACTTGATGTCATTGCCGTTCAGGGTGACTACGGCGAAGCTGTCGAAGTTGGGCGAACCGACCAGTCCCGCGATGAACGGCATCAGCACGCTCTGGACCAGTGCCGTTACCACGGCGCCAAAAGCGGCGCCGATAACGACTGCGACGGCAAGGTCCACGACGTTGCCCTTGAGAATGAAGTTCTTGAATCCGTTCAACATGTCCCCAAGCTAGCCCAGCCGCGTGAACACGCTGTGTCGCGGAGGTAAGCGTTGCGGCCCGTGTCGCTACCGGTAACCCGGTGCCGCTTCGAGTCCGAAGTACTCCTCGAGGGTCGCTATGCCCCGGGTGTGCATGTCGCCTGACGTCTCCACTCCCACGTAGCGCAGGTGCCACGGCTCGTAGTAGTAGCCGGTGATCTCATGGAACATCCACGGGTAGCGCACCACGAAGCCGAACAGGTGGGCGTTGGCCTTCACCCAGACCGCCGCCGGCTGGTTGGCGAACGCGGGGGTGAAGCTGTCCCGCCCGCTGCCGTCGCCGATGTCGAAGGACCAGCCGGTCTGGTGTTCCGAAAAGCCGGGCCGCGCGGACGCGGTGTCCGCCGCGGCCTGTCCTTCCGCGTTCACCCATCGGTTGTAGGTGGCGATCTGGGTGTTGAAGGAGCGGTAGCCGCTCGCGAGGGTGATGACGACGCCTGCCGCCGCAGCCGCCGCGAACATCTTCTCCGCCGCGCCCGCCGCCGTGCTGTTGAGCAGTGCCGCTTCCCCGGAGGTGGCCAGGCGCACGCGGGGCTGGACCAGGCCGGCCGGCACGTAGGCGGCGGGGGAGAGCGGCCGGTGCTTGTTCACGACCACCCACGGACTCGCCGGGTCGGTGAGCGAGTGCCGGGGTACGGGCGCGGCCGCGGAGGGCTCCGGCGGTGCGGTGGCGGGCACAGCGGCGGCGGGACTGCCCGGCAGGGGCTCAGTGGAGGAGTGCGTGACGCCGGCAGTGCCAGAGGCCGCCGCGGGGGTACCCGCCGTCGTCGCGGACGGGGCGAACGGCGCTGTCGGGGAGGACGGCCCGAACGGCGTCGGACGGGCTTCCCCCGGGGCGCAGGCGCTAAGGGCCGCCAGCCCCGAGCCGGCCAGCAGCAGCCGGCCAAACGACCGCCGGCTGGGCGGTCCGGCGACGGGCTCCGGCGCGGCAGGACGCTCAGCGGACCCTTTGAAGCACACCTGTGCTAGACCTTGCGGAGCAGCATGCGGCGGATGGAGTGGTCGGCGTCCTTGGTGAGGACCAGCTGCGCGCGGCCGCGGGTGGGGAGGACGTTTTCCTCCAGGTTCGGTTCGTTGATGCGCTTCCAGATCTCGCGGGCAGTCTGCTCCGCCTCGGAGTCCGAGAGTGTGGCGTAGCGGTGGAAGTAGGACTCAGGCTGCGCGAACGCGGTGGTCCGGAGTTTGCGGAAGCGGTCCACGTACCACTCCTCAATGTAGGACGTTTTGGCATCAACATAGATGGAAAAATCGAAGAAGTCACTCAGTGCCAGGCCCTGCCGCCCGTCGTGCCGCGGCCGGGCCGGTGCCAGGACGTTCAGCCCCTCGACGATCAGCACGTCGGGCCGGCGCACCACCACTTCCTTGCCCGGGACGATGTCGTACGTCACGTGGGAGTACCAGGGCGCCCGGACTTCCTCGGCGCCGCCCTTGATCTCGCTCACAAAGCGGAGCAGCGCGCGGCGGTCGTAGGACTCGGGGAATCCCTTGCGCTCCAGCAGCTGGCGGCGTTTGAGCTCCGCCAGCGGGTACAGGAAGCCGTCGGTGGTGATGAGCTCCACGTTGGGGGTGCCGGGCCAGCGGCGGAGCATCTCGCGGAGCACGCGGGCGATGGTCGACTTGCCCACGGCCACCGAACCCGCGACGCCGATCACGAACGGTGTGCGCTGGGTCTGCTCGCCCAGGAAGGTGGTGGTTGCCGCATGGAGCTGGCCTGCCGCCTCGACGTACAGGTGCAGCAGCCGGGACAGCGGGAGGTAGACCTCGCGGACTTCCTTAATGTCCAGGGGGTCGCCGAGGCCGCGGAGACGGAGTACGTCCTCCTCGTTGAGGGGCTGCTCCATCTGGGCAGCGAGCCGGGACCAGGTCTGCCGGTCCAGCTCCACGAACGGGGAGACGCCGTCGCCGTTCGCTTCATTGCGTTGCAAAGTCACCCTAGAGATTCTGCCCTCCGCCGGGCCGAGAGCGAAATGGGCGGACCAGTCCGTGCAGCAGGCGCGCCCCGCCAAGTCGGCGGACGTCGTGCTGGAAGCAATGATCCTACGTCCTCTGTCCGGGAAACCCGCTAGGCTTGGGTCCATGTGTGGAATCGTTGGATATGTGGGCCACTCCGCTGGCCGGGTAAATACTGGACACAATGCCCTGGACGTTGTCCTTGAGGGACTGCGGCGCCTGGAGTACCGGGGCTACGACTCTGCAGGCATTGCCGTTGTGGCTGACGGAACCATTTCGTCCCGCAAGAAGTCGGGCAAGCTGAGCAACCTGATCGCCGAACTCGAGGCCAGACCGCTGCCGGAATCGCTGACCGGCATCGGTCACACGCGCTGGGCGACCCACGGCGGCCCGACCGACCAGAACGCCCACCCGCACCTCTCCGATGAGGGCAGGCTGGCCGTGATCCACAACGGCATCATCGAAAACTTTGCCGAGCTCAAGCTGGAGCTCGTGCGCAAGGGTGTGGTCTTCAAGTCCGAGACCGACACCGAGGTCGCCGCCGCACTGCTCGGCGACATCTACCACAACCAGGTCCACGGCTCGTCCAAGGGCGACCTGACCAAGGCCATGCAGCTGGCCTGCCAGCGCCTCGAAGGCGCCTTCACCCTCCTCGCCATCCACGCGGACCAGCCCGACGTCGTCGTGGCGGCCCGCCGCAACTCCCCGCTCGTCGTCGGCCTCGGCGACGGCGAGAACTTCCTCGGCTCCGACGTTTCCGGCTTCATCGACTACACGCGCCGCGCCGTCGAGCTCGGCCAGGACCAGATCGTCACCATCACCGCCGACACCGTGGAAATCACGGACTTCTACGGCGCCCCGGCCGAGGGCAAGGAATACCACGTCAACTGGGATCCGGCCTCGGCGGAAAAGGGCGGCTTCCCGTCCTTCATGGAAAAGGAAATCCACGACCAGCCGGACGCCGTGCTGCAGACCCTGCTGGGCCGCTCGGACATCAACGGCCGCCTGACCCTCGACGAGCTCCGCGTCGATCCGGAACTGCTCAAGAACGTCGACAAGATCATCGTCCTCGCCTGCGGGACCTCCGCCTACGCCGGACAGGTCGCCAAGTACGCGATCGAACACTGGTGCCGGATCCCCACCGAGGTGGAACTCTCCCACGAATTCCGCTACCGCGACCCGATCGTGGACGAGAACACCCTGATCGTCTCGATCTCCCAGTCCGGCGAGACCATGGACACCCTGATGGCCGTCCGCTACGCCAAGGAACAGGGCGCCAAGACGGTCTCGATCTGCAACACCAACGGGTCCACGATTCCGCGCGAATCCGACGCCGTGCTGTACACCCACGCGGGCCCGGAAATCGCCGTCGCCTCCACCAAGGCCTTCCTGGCGCAGATCACCGCCGCTTACCTCCTGGGCCTCTACCTGGCCCAGCTGCGCGGCAACAAGTTCCAGGGCGAGATCAAGGACATCCTCGCGGACCTCAACAAGATCCCGGCCAAGATCCAGCAGATCCTCGACAACGAGGCACAGATCAAGGAACTCGGCGAGTCCATGGCTGACGCCAAGTCCGTGCTGTTCCTGGGCCGCCACGTCGGCTTCCCGGTGGCGATGGAGGGCGCGCTCAAGCTCAAGGAGCTTGCCTACATCCACGCCGAGGGCTTCGCCGCAGGTGAGCTCAAGCACGGCCCGATCGCGCTGATCGAGGAGGGCCAGCCCGTCTTCGTGGTGGTCCCCTCGCCCCGCGGCCGCGACTCGCTGCACGCCAAGGTGGTTTCCAACATCCAGGAAGTCCGGGCGCGCGGCGCCAAGACGATCGTCATCGCGGAGGAGGGCGACGAGGCGGTCAAGGCCTACGCCGAGCACGTCTTCTACATTCCGGAGACGCCCACGCTGCTGGCCCCGCTGCTCAGCACGGTCCCGCTGCAGATTTTCGCCCTCGCCCTGGCGTCCGCCAAGGGCTACGACGTGGACCAGCCTCGCAACCTGGCCAAGAGCGTGACCGTAGAATAACGCCATGATTGTTGGCATTGGCGTAGACGTCGTAGACATTGAACGGTTCGGCCGGCAGCTGGAGCGCACCCCCGGGCTGCGCGACAGGCTGTTCGTCCCCGCGGAGCGTGAACTGAACACCCGCTCCCTGGCGGCCCGGTTCGCCGCGAAGGAGGCCGTGGCCAAGGTGCTCGGCGCCCCGGCCGGCATGAACTGGCAGGACTGCTGGATCGGGCTGGACCAGAACGGCCCCACGGTCCAGGTCAAGGGCACCGTGCTGGCCGTGGCCGAGTCGAAAGGCGTCAAGCGCTGGCACCTGTCCATGAGCCACGACGGCGGCATCGCCACAGCGACGGTCATCGCCGAAGGCTGAGCATGACCAGTCTGAACCACGCCGCACCTTCCACAGCGACTGCACCGCGAACGGACTGAAACCATGATCAGCGCCTACACCGGAACCCAGATACGAGAGCCTGAAAGGCCTTTCCTGGGAAACGGTGTGGGCGCTGTTCTGATGCAACGGGCCGCCTACGGGCTGGCCAACGCGGTGGTCCGCGAACTCCGCGCCCGGGGGGAGCGCCTCTACGGCGCCAGCGTCACGGTGCTCGCCGGCAAGGGCAACAACGGCGGGGACGGGCTGTTCGCGGCCGCCCTGCTGGCTGGCCGCGGCATGCGGACGACGGCGGTACTCACCGCGGGGGAGGCCCACCCCGCAGGGCTTGAAGCTTTGGAAAAAGCCGGCGGCCGGGTGATCCGCCTGGCGCAGGGGAACGTCGCCGGCGCGGCCGCGGCCGCCGCGGCGTCCGGCGTCGTCATCGACGCGGTCCTCGGCACGGGCGCGCAGGGCGGGCTCCGCGGTCCCGCCGCGGAGCTGATCGAGGTGCTGGGCCGCTCCCGGCCCGGACTCGTGGTGGCCTGCGACATCCCCAGCGGCGTGGACGCCGACACCGGAGAATCCCATCCCCCCGTGCTCCGCGCGGAGCTCACCGTGACCTTCGGGGCGGCCAAGGCCGGACTGCTGGTCGACCCCGGGGCGGACTTCGCCGGCCGAGTGCAGGTGATCCCGATCGGGATCGAGGCTGCCCTGCCGGAGCCGGCCCTGCGCCGCCTGGAGTCCGGGGACCTCGCCGCGCTCCTGCCCCACCCCGAGCGGCGCTCGCACAAGTACTCCCGCGGCGTCCTGGGCGTCGTCGCCGGCTCACACCAGTACCCCGGCGCCGCGGTGCTCGCCTGCCGCGGCGCGCTGGCAGCCGGCGTGGGCATGGTGCGCTACCTTGGGCCGCCGGACGTCGCCGACCTGGTCCGCCGGTCCTGCCCGGAGGTCGTGTGCGGCTCCGGCTCCGCCGCGGACGCCCACGTCCAGGCCTGGCTCGTGGGACCGGGAATCGACGAACACGCCCATGAGCAGCTGGACCGCGTCCGCGACGCCGCGGCCACCGGGCTTCCCGTCGTGGCCGATGCCGGGGCACTGCCGGCCCTGCCCCGGGACCTCGCCCCCCGGTTCGTGCTGACACCGCACGCCGGCGAGCTGGAAACCCTCCTGGCGCGCTACGGCGCCGGACCCGGCCGCTCCGGAGTGGAGGGCGCCACCCTCGCGGCCGCCCGGCGGGCCAGCGGGCTGACCGGGGCCACGGTCCTGCTCAAGGGCGCCACGACCCTTGTTGCCGCCCCCTCGGGTACGGTCTTCAGCCAGGCCGACGCGACCCCCTGGCTGGCCACTGCCGGCAGCGGGGACGTCCTGGCCGGCATCCTGGGGGCCCTGCTCTCGCAGCTGGCCGGGAGCCAGGGGACGTTCGCCTCCCGCGGAATCCGCGGCGACGACCGCTGGGCCGGCATCGCAGCGCTGGGCGCCAGCGTCCACGGCCGGGCCGGAACCCTCGCCTCGGACGGCGGGCCCGTGACGGCGTCGGACGTCGCGCAATCCGTGCGGAGGGCCATGACGAAGCTGTAACAAAAGCGCACGCGCAGTGCGCCGAGTCAATTGGTAACCCTACTTACAAGTAGTCTGTCTAGAGAATTTTCGCCACGCACGAGGAGTACACATGGAAGTCTGGCCCGGAACGGCATACCCGCTGGGAGCCACCTTTGACGGCACCGGCACCAACTTTGCCCTGTTCAGCGAACGCGCGGAACGGGTGGAGCTGTGCATCCTTGCTGATGATCTGTCCGAGACGCGCATCGAGCTGACCGAGGTGGACGGCTACGTGTGGCACTGCTACCTGCCGCACATCCAGCCCGGCCAGAAGTACGGCTACCGGGTCCACGGCCCGTACGAGCCCGAGAACGGCAACCGCTTCAACCCGAACAAGCTGCTGATGGACCCCTACGCCAAGGCCATCCAGGGCCAGATCGACTGGGATCCGGCGCTGTTCACCTACGAATTCGGCGACCCCGATTCCCGCAACGACAGCGACTCGGCGCCGCACACCATGCACGGCGTGGTCATCAACCCGTTCTTCGAGTGGGACGGCGACCGCCAGCCGCGGATCCCCTACCACCAGTCGGTCATCTACGAGGCCCACGTCAAGGGCCTGACCGAGCTGCACCCGGAAGTCCCCGAAGAGCAGCGCGGCACCTACGCCGGCGTCGCGCACCCGGCCGTGATCGAGCACCTGAAGAAGCTCGGCGTCACCGCGATCGAACTCATGCCCGTGCACCAGTTCGTCAACGACGGCACGCTCGAGGAGAAGGGCCTCAACAACTACTGGGGCTACAACACCATCGGCTTCTTCGCCCCGCAGAACACCTACAGCTCCTCCGGCGACGTCGGGCACCAGGTCCAGGAATTCAAGGCCATGGTCCGCGAGCTGCACAAGGCCGGCATGGAAGTGATCCTGGACGTGGTCTACAACCACACCGCCGAAGGCAACCACCTCGGCCCCACCCTGTCCTTCAAGGGCATCGACAACCAGGCCTACTACCGGCTGGTCGACGACGACCTGAAGCACTACATGGATTACACCGGCACCGGAAACTCCCTCAACGTCCGGCACCCGCACTCCCTCCAGCTGCTCATGGACTCCCTGCGCTACTGGGTGACGGAAATGCACGTCGACGGCTTCCGCTTCGACCTCGCCTCCACGCTCGCCCGTGAGTTCTATGACGTCGACAAGCTCTCCACATTCTTCGAACTCATCCAGCAGGACCCGATCGTTTCCCAGGTCAAGCTGATCGCCGAGCCCTGGGACATCGGCCCGGGCGGCTACCAGGTGGGCAACTTCCCGCCGCAGTGGACCGAGTGGAACGGCAAGTACCGCGACACGGTCCGCGACTTCTGGCGCGGCGAGCCCTCCACCCTGGGCGAATTCGCCTCCCGCCTGACCGGCTCCGCGGACCTGTACGAAAGTTCGGCGCGGCGCCCGGTGGCCTCGATCAACTTCGTCACGGCCCACGACGGCTTCACCATGCGCGACCTCGTCTCCTACAACGAGAAGCACAACGACGCCAACGGCGAAGGCAACAACGACGGCGAATCCCACAACCGGTCCTGGAACTGCGGCGAGGAAGGGGACACGGACAACGACCACGTCCTGACCCTCCGCGCCCGCCAGCAGCGCAACTTCATCGCCACCCTGCTGCTCTCGCAGGGCGTCCCGATGCTCCTGCACGGTGACGAACTCGGCCGCACGCAGCAGGGCAACAACAACACCTACTGCCAGGACTCCGAGCTGAGCTGGATCCACTGGGACGCCATGGACCAGCCGCTGGTGGAGTTCACCGCCGTCGTCAACAAGATCCGCCACGACCACCCGACGTTCCGGCGCAGCCGCTTCTTCGACGGCCGCCCTGTCGTTCGGGGTGAGGGCGAGAAGCTGCCGGACATCGTCTGGCTGAAGACGGACGGTACGGGAATGCTGCCGGAAGACTGGGACAGCGGCTTCGGCCGGACCATCGGCGTGTTCTACAACGGGCACGGCATCCAGGAGCAGGACTCCCGCGGCCGCCGGATCACCGACGACAGCTTCCTGCTCGGTTTCAACGCCCACGACGACGACGTGGACTTTGCGCTGCCGGCCGAGGAGTACTCCAAGTTCTGGGACGTCCTGGTGGACACCGCGGACCAGGCCAACACCGAGGAACCGCTCAAGGCTGGCTCGGTGATCAAGCTGGCAGCCAAGTCGATGGTGGTGCTCCGCGCACACTCCGGTCCCGAGGTGGAAGTGGACTACTCCGCCGCAGCATCCCTGGCCGCGATGGCCGAGCACGAGGAAGAAGGCTCGGCAGCGGCTGCCGCCGAAGCCGCCGCCGCCGAGGAGGAGGCCGCCGCCGCCAAGGCCGCGGAGGAAGCCGCTGCCGCTAAGGCCAAGGGCTCGTCCGTCAAGGGGGCCAGCCGGAAGAAGCCGGCCGCGAAGCCGAGGGATTCGAAAGGGCCCGCCAAATGAGGACTCCCGTCTCCACCTACCGGCTTCAGATCCGGCCCGGCTTCACCCTCCAGGATGCTGCCGAGACCGTGCCCTACCTGAAGTCGCTCGGCGTGGACTGGATCTACCTCTCGCCGATCCTGACCGCGGAGAAGGGCTCGGACCACGGCTATGACGTCACCGACCCCTCCGCGATCGACCCGGGCCGGGGCGGCCCGGAGGGCCTGGCCGCCGCGTCGCAGGCGGCGCGGGACGCCGGGATGGGCGTGCTCGTCGACATTGTGCCCAACCATGTCGGCGTCGCCACCCCCGTGCAGAACCCGTGGTGGTGGTCCCTGCTCAAGGAGGGGCAGCAGTCCCGCTACGCCCCGGCGTTCGACGTCGACTGGGACTTCGGCGGCGGCCGGATCCGGATCCCCGTGCTGGGATCGGACTCCGACGTGGATGCGCTGGAAATCAAGGACGGGGAGCTGCGGTACTACGACCACCGCTTCCCGCTGGCCGAGGGCACCTATACCGCAGGTGACCCCACTGCGGATGACCCCCGCGAGGTCCACGGCCGGCAGCACTACGAGCTGGTCGGCTGGCGCCGGGCCGACAACGAGCTGAACTACCGCCGGTTCTTCGCCGTCAACAGCCTGGCCGGCATCCGGGTCGAGCTCCCGGAGGTCTTCGATGAGGCCCATGAGGAGATTGTCCGCTGGTTCCGCGACGGGCTGGTCGACGGACTCCGGATCGACCACCCGGACGGACTCGCCGATCCGGAGGGCTACCTGCGCCGGCTCCGCGAGGTCACGGGCGGCAGCTACCTGCTGATCGAGAAGATCCTCGAACCGGGGGAAGTCCTTCCGGAGGGTTTCGACTGCGAGGGAACCACCGGCTACGACGCCCTCGCCGACGTGGACCGGCTCTTCGTCGACCCCGCCGGGCAGGAAGCCCTGGACGCCCTCGACACTGAGCTGCGCGGCGGCCAGGCGGCGGACTACGAGGAGATGATCCGGGGCACCAAGCGCCGGATCACCGACGGGATCCTCCATTCCGAGATGCTCCGGCTGGCACGGCTGGTGCCGTCCCACACGGGCCTCACGGTTGAGGCGGCCGCCGATGCCCTGTCCGAGATCATCGCCGCCTTCCCGGTGTACCGCAGCTACCTGCCCGAGGGCGCGGACGTCCTCAAGGAGGCCTGCGAACTTGCCGTCCGCCGCCGTCCGGAGGTGGCCGACGCCGTCGGGCAGCTGCTTCCGCTGCTCCTCGAGGCCGGCCCGGAGCCGGACGCCGAACTGGGCCGCCGCTTCCAGCAGACCTCCGGCATGGTCATGGCCAAGGGTGTGGAGGACACCGCGTTCTTCCGCTACACCCGGCTGGGCACCCTGACGGAGGTCGGGGCCGATCCCACCGAGTTTGCGATCGATCCGGACGAGTTCCACCACCGGATGGCCCGGCGGCAGGCCGAGCTTCCGCTGTCCATGACCACGCTGAGCACGCACGACACCAAGCGCAGCGAGGACACCCGGGCCCGGATCTCCGTGCTCGCGGAGCTGGCCCCGGAATGGCGGGCCGCCCTGGCCCGGCTGCAGGAGCTGGCGCCGCTGCCCGACGGTCCGCTGGCCAACCTGCTGTGGCAGGCCATCGCCGGCGCCTGGCCCGCGGACCGGGACCGGCTGCAGTCCTACGCGCAGAAGGCGGCCCGGGAGGCCGGCAACTCAACCGACTGGCTCGACCCGGATGCCGGCTTCGAGGAGAAGCTGGCCGCTGCCGTCGACGCGGCCTTCGACCACCCCGGCGTCCGGGCGGAACTGGAATCCCTCGTGGAGCTCCTGGCGCCGTACGGGGCCGTCAATTCACTGGGCGCCAAGCTGGTGCAGCTGACCATGCCCGGGGTCCCGGACGTGTACCAGGGCACCGAGTTCTGGGACCGCTCGCTGACGGATCCGGACAACCGGCGGCCGTTCGACTACGGTGCGCGGCGCACGGCCCTGGCCGCGCTCGACGCCGGCGAACACCCGGCGTCGTACACCGATGACGCGGCGAAACTCCTGGTCACCTCGCGGGCGCTGCGCCTGCGCCGCGACAGCCCGGAGCTGTTCACCGGCTACCGTCCCGTGGCGGCCGCCGGCGCGGCCGCCGGGCACCTGATCGGCTTCGACCGGGTCAGTGCGGCAGGGGCCGGGGCCGTCACCCTCGCGACCCGGCTACCCCGGGGACTGGAGCAGCAGGGCGGGTGGCGGGACACCGCCATCGACCTGGACGGCCCCATGACCGACGAACTAACGGGCGCCACCTTCGGCCCGGGCACCGTGGAGGTGGCCGCCATCCTGGCCCGCTACCCGGTGGCCCTGCTGGTACCCGCCAAGCACTGACCGAACCACCGATATACGGAAAGCTGTGATCACTTTGCCTGCTGACGGAAATGACCGCTTCGACCTTTGGGCGCCAGAAGCGGGCACCGTGACGCTGCTGGCCGACGGCCGGCACTACCCGATGACCCGGCGGCCCGGCGGCGGCCCCGGCGGTGACGCCGGCGGCGGCGGGTGGTGGACCGCGCCGGGGGCCCCGGCCGCCGGGGACGTCGACTACGGCTACCTGGTCGACGGGGACACCACTCCGCTGCCGGATCCCCGGTCCCGGCGGCAGCCCGAGGGTGTCCACTCGCTGTCTCGCACCTTCGATGCGGGCAGCCACGAGTGGGCGGACGGGCAGTGGCCGGGCCGCGGGCTGCAGGGATCGGTGATCTATGAGCTGCACGTGGGGACCTTCACCCCCGAGGGAACGCTGGACGCGGCGATCGGCAAGCTCGGCTACCTGGCGGAGCTCGGCGTCGACTTCGTGGAGCTGCTGCCGGTGAACGGCTTCAACGGCACCCACAACTGGGGCTACGACGGCGTCCTCTGGTACGCCGTGCACGAAGGCTACGGCGGACCCGCCGCGTACCAGCGCTTCGTGGATGCCGCCCATGCCGCCGGGCTGGGTGTCATCCAGGATGTCGTCTACAACCACCTTGGCCCCAGCGGAAACTACCTTTCGCGGTTCGGGCCGTACCTGAAGTCGGGGGAGGGCAACACCTGGGGCGACTCGGTCAACCTCGACGGCCCCGGCTCCGACGTCGTTCGCCGCTACATCCTCGAGAACGCCGCGATGTGGCTGCGGGACTACCACGTGGACGGGCTGCGGCTCGATGCAGTGCACGCCTTCAAGGACGAGCGGGCGGTCCACCTGCTCGAGGAGTTCGGGGCACTCGCGGACGAAATCTCCGCCGAGACCGGCCGTCCCGCCACGATGATCGCCGAGTCGGACCTCAACGACCCGCGGCTGCTCTACCCGCGGACCCTCAACGGCCACGGCCTGGCCGGACAGTGGAGCGACGATTTCCACCATGCCGTGCACGTCAACGTCAGCGGCGAGACCACCGGCTACTACTCCGACTTCGGGTCCCTCGAGGCCCTCGCCAAGGTCCTGGTCGACGGCTTCTTCCATGACGGCAGCTACTCCAGCTTCCGCGGCCGGCACCACGGCCGGCCCATCAACACCGGCCTGGTCCACCCGGCGGCGCTGGTGGTCTGCAGCCAGAACCACGACCAGATCGGCAACCGGGCCACCGGCGACCGGCTGTCCCAGACCCTCGGGTACGGGCAGCTGGCGCTCGCTGCCGTCGCGACCCTGACCTCGCCCTTCACGCCGATGCTGTTCATGGGTGAGGAATACGGGGCCACCACGCCGTGGCAGTTCTTCACCTCGCACCCGGAACCGGAACTCGGTAAGGCCACCGCGGAGGGCCGGATCCGGGAGTTCGAACGGATGGGCTGGGACCCCGCCGTCGTGCCCGACCCGCAGGACCCGGCGACCTTCACCCGCTCCCGGCTCAACTGGGCCGAAGCCGCCGAGGGCGACCACGCCCGGCTGCTGGACCTGTACCGGCAGCTGATCGCGCTGCGGCGCTCGACGCCCGAACTCGCCGGCCTCGGCTTCGAGGACACCGCGGTGGCCTTCAGCGAATCCGACGGCTGGCTCCGGCTGCGCCGCGGCAGCGTGGAGGTCGCGATGAACTTCTCCGCCGGACCGACCCGGCTCGCCGTTGCCGGCAGCACCATCTCGCTGGCCACCGACGGCGGCTCGCGCCTCGGCGACGGCCGGCTGGACCTCCCCGGCCACAGTGCCGCCATCATCTCGAAATAGAACAGGATAGTACGTATGACTTATGTTGCAGCAGAAACCCGGTACGACTCCATGCCCTACCGCCGCGTCGGACGCAGCGGCCTGAAGCTCCCCGCCATTTCCCTTGGCCTGTGGCACAACTTCGGCGACGACAAGCCCTTCGAAACCCAGCGCGCCATCCTGCGCCGGGCCTTCGACCTCGGCGTCAACCACTTCGACCTGGCCAACAACTACGGACCGCTGGCCGGTTCCGCCGAGACCAACTTCGGCCGCCACCTCAGGGACGACTTCGCCCCCTACCGGGACGAGCTCATCATCTCCACCAAGGCCGGCTACAACATGTGGCCGGGCCCGTTCGGTGAATGGGGCTCCCGCAAATACCTGCTCGCCAGCCTGGACCAGTCGCTGAACCGCATGGGCCTGGACTACGTCGACATCTTCTACAGCCACCGGCCGGACCCGGAAACGCCGATGGAAGAGACCATGGGCGCCCTGGACCAGGCCGTCCGCTCCGGGAAGGCCCTGTACGCCGGCATCTCCTCCTACACCCCGGAGCAGACCCTCGAGGCCGCCCGGATCCTGAAGGAGCTCGGCACCCCGCTGCTGATCCACCAGCCCAGCTACTCCATGCTGAACCGCTGGACCGAAAACGGCAGCCCCAACCTGTACGAGGCGCTGGAGCAGGTGGGGGCGGGCTCGATCGCGTTCTCGCCGCTGGCGCAGGGCATGCTGACCGGCCGCTACCTGAACGGGATTCCGGCCGATTCCCGCGCCGCCCAGGAGAAGTCCCTGGACGAGGACAGCATCACCGAGGACAAGCTGGACCGGGTGCGGGGACTGCACCGTATCGCTGAGGGCCGCGGGCAGACCCTCGCGCAGATGGCCATCGCCTGGATCCTGCGCGAGCAGGGCAAGGGCTCCTCCGTAACCTCCGCCCTGGTCGGCGCGTCCAGCGTCGGGCAGCTCGAGGACACCCTGTCCGCCATCAACAACCTCGGCTTCACCGCCGAGGAGCTGACGGCGATCGACGAGTTCGCCGTCGAGTCCGACATCAACCTGTGGGCGCAGAAATAGCTCGCCCCGCCCGCTTGTAATACTGAGGGCGCGGCGGGCCGGGAACAACCCGGCCCGCCGCGCCGTTGACTAGAATGCTAAGGGCGCCGTATGGCGCCGTGCCCGCTGCCGCCGTCGTGCATCAGAGTACTTCCGCGCCGGGCACATGAAGTTGTCCCCAAAGGAGTTCCGTGTCTTCACATCCGATTCGTGTTGCAATCGTCGGCGTTGGTAACTGTGCCACCTCGCTGGTCCAGGGCGTTGAGTACTACCGGGAGGCCGACCCCAAGGCCACGATTCCGGGGCTGATGCACGTGGAGTTCGGCAAGTACCACGTCAACGACGTCGAGTTCGTTGCTGCGTTCGACGTCGACGGCAAGAAGGTGGGCCTGGATCTGGCCGACGCCATCCTGGCCAGCGAAAACAACACCATCAAGATCGCCGACGTCCCGCCGACCGGTGTCACCGTCCAGCGCGGCCCGACCCTCGACGGCCTCGGCAAGTACTACCTCGAGACCATCGAGCAGTCAACGGAAGAGCCGGTCGACGTCGTCCAGGCCCTCAAGGACGCCAAGGTCGACGTGATGGTCTGCTACCTGCCGGTCGGCTCGCAGGAAGCCGCGGAGTACTACGCCCAGTGCGCGATCGACGCCGGGGTGGGCTTCGTCAACGCCCTGCCGGTCTTCATCGCCGGCACCAAGGCCTGGGCGGACAAGTTCACCGCCGCCGGTGTCCCGATCGTGGGCGATGACATCAAGAGCCAGATCGGTGCCACCATCACGCACCGCGTCATGGCCAAGCTGTTCGAGGACCGCGGCGTCACCCTGGACCGCACGTACCAGCTGAACGTCGGCGGCAACATGGACTTCAAGAACATGCTGGAGCGCGACCGCCTCGAGTCCAAGAAGATCTCCAAGACGCAGGCCGTCACCTCCAACGTGGAGGCCGAGCTGGCCGCCAAGGACGTCCACATCGGCCCGTCGGACTACGTCCAGTGGCTCGATGACCGCAAGTGGGCGTTCGTCCGCCTCGAGGGCCGTAACTTCGGCGACGCCCCGGTGTCGCTCGAATACAAGCTGGAGGTCTGGGACTCGCCCAACTCCGCCGGCGTGATCATCGACGCCATCCGCGCCGCCAAGATCGGACTTGACCGCGGCATCGGCGGCCCGATGCTCTCCGCCTCAAGCTACTTCATGAAGTCCCCGCCCGAGCAGTTCAACGACGACCTCGCCCGTGACAAGGTCGAGGCCTTCATCCGCGGCGACCTGGAGCGCTAACCCCGCCCGTCTCCCTCGACGCTCCCGCACCTTTGGTGTGTTTAGACACGACGCTCCCGCACCTTTGGTGTGTTTAGACACGACGCTCCCGCACCTTTGGTGTGTTTAGACACGACGCTCCCGCACCTTTGGTGTGGGAGCGTCGTGCGTCCGGTGCCCGGGCGACGATCCCTCACATGTGGTCGGTACCAGTCCGATCCCTCCTCACGTCGTGCAGGTATCGCCGGATCGCTCCCTCAGACGGGGTTGGAAAAGCCTGCAGCAGACGACGGGCTGAGGTACGCGGTGTGGAGGATCCGCTTAATCTTGGCGGTGGCGCCCTCGAAGCCGTCCGCCAGGTCGTTTTTTGTCAGGACGAGTACGATCCATCCCGCTGATTCGAAGGCCTTGTCACGTCGGCGGTCGCTGAATTTCTGGTCTGGCAGCAGGTGATGGCCGCCGTCGTACTGGACGGCCAGCCGACGGCGGCGATACCCAAGATCCGCAGTCGGGGAACCCGGACTACCCGGGCGGAGCGGGAGCTGCAGCTCCGGCTCCGGGAGACCGGCGTCGCACATCGCCAGGCGAAGCAGTGTTTCCGGAGCCGAGTCGGATCCCACTCGCATCAAGTCCAGGGCCGCCCGGGCGCGGACGATTCCCTGTAGATTCGGGTGGCGGCTCACCATCGACCGCAGCCCATCGATGGTCGCGAAAGGCTCGTTCCGTCCCTCCAGCCCGAACCGCGGAACCCGAACGAGCTCGTCGCCCATGCAGACCAACTCGGACAGGCTCAACCGCCGGGCGAGGTCGAGCCAGGTGCGGGGACGCGTGCTGATCCGGATGCCGTCCGCTGTTTCGACCTCGTCGTCCCAAGCCAGAACCGTATGCCCGACGATCCCTTTGCGCCGGACTTCGGGAAGCGCCCGCGGCTTGCTCAGGTGCAGCTCATCAGAGTCCGAGAGCCACGGTGGCAAGAGCTGACACCGAAGCCTGGCGGCTGTGACGTGCGAGATCCAGGCCCCTGGCGACGCAGCGGAAAGTAAGCGAGCAGCCGTCTCCAACTCAAAGCTCCATTCAACAGGCCGATAGAGACCGCGGCTGATATGACTAATGTCGGACTGTCTGAGCCTCGTTCTTGGCACTCCCAAGGCCCTGGCAGCAGCGAAAGTGAAGGGTGCTGCACCGAGTGGGCCGGGAAGCTCCGTTCGAGTTTTCATGCTGGAATTGTGAACCCATTTGGACAACCGTGCAGGAGTTATCCACAGATGTGCCGGATCGGCTAGTAGCGGCAAGTGCGGGCTCCAACGGTCTGGCCCTGACGCGGCGCCGGATGTGAGGGGGCGTTGGTTGGAGGGACGCCGGACGTGAGGGGGCGTTGGTTGGAGGGACGCCGGATGTGAGGGGGCGTTAGAAGAGGCCG
Organism: Pseudarthrobacter sp. PvP090; assembly: GCF_040547365.1. Classification (NCBI taxonomy): domain Bacteria; kingdom Bacillati; phylum Actinomycetota; class Actinomycetes; order Micrococcales; family Micrococcaceae; genus Pseudarthrobacter; species Pseudarthrobacter sp. PvP090. The sequence continues at coordinate 116,172 of NZ_JBEPPO010000001.1, read as the reverse complement.
GTGGGGTTGCCTTCGGCGTCGACGTCCATGCGCATCGCGGCCGGGACCTTCGGGAGCCCCGGCATGGTCATGACCGCGCCGGTGAGGGCCACGATGAAGCCGGCGCCGGTCTTGGGAATGAGGTCGCGGACGTGCACGGTGAAGCCCTTCGGTGCGCCGAGCTTGCTCGCGTCGTCACTGAAGGAGTACTGCGTCTTCGCCATGCAGACCGGGAAGCCGGACCAGCCGTTCTTCTCGATCTCCGCAAGCCGCTTGAGCGCCGGAACGGAGAAGTCCACGCCGTCGGCGCCGTAGATCTCCTGCACGATGGTCCGGATCTTGTCCTCCACCGACATCTCCAGCGGGTACAGGTGCCGGAAGGTGTGCGGCGCGTCGATGGCCGCGGCGACCTTGGCCGCGAGCTCGTCGCCGCCGTCGCCGCCGCCCCCGCGGCCCCAGACATCGGCCACGGCAGCCTGGACGCCCTCCGCGGCGCACCATTCCAGCAGCCAGTCCAGCTCCTCCCGGGTGTCGGTGGCGAATTTGTTGATCGCCACCACGGGCGTGATGCCGAACTTCTCCACGTTCCGCACATGGCGCTGGAGATTGACGACGCCGGCGGCCAGCGCGTCCAGGTTGGGCTCCTTGAGCTGGTCCTTGGGGACGCCGCCGTGCATCTTCAGGGCCCGGACGGTCACCACGACGACGACGGCGGACGGCGCCACGTCGGCGACGCGGGACTTGATGTCCATGTACTTTTCCGCGCCCAGGTCGGCGCCGAAGCCGGCCTCGGTGACGACGATGTCCGCGAGGCTGCGGGCGGTCTGGGTGGCGATCAGGGAATTGCAGCCGTGCGCGATGTTGGCGAACGGGCCACCGTGCACCAGGGCCGGGGTCCCGGCGATGGTCTGCACCAGGTTCGGCTTGAGGGCGTCCTTCAGCAGCATGGTCAGGGCGCCCTGGACGCCCAGCTGGGCCACCGTGACCGGCTGCCGGTCGTAGGTGTAGCCGAAGGTGATCCGGCCCAGCCGTTCCCGGAGGTCCGGGAGGTCCGTGGACAGGCAGAACACCGCCATGATCTCCGAGGCCACGGTGATGTCGAAGCCGTCCTGCCGTGGGATGCCCTGGGTCGGGCCGCCGAGGCCGATCACCACCTCGCGCAGCGACCGGTCGTTCATGTCCAGCACCCGCTTGAAGGTCATCCGGCGCGGGTCGATGTTCAGCTCGTTGCCCTGGTAGATGTGGTTGTCCACGAGGGCCATCAGGGCGTTGTTAGCCGAGGTGACGGCGTGGAAATCCCCGGTGAAGTGCAGGTTGATCTCGTCCATCGGCAGCACCTGGGAGTAGCCGCCGCCCGTGGCGCCGCCCTTCATGCCCAGGATCGGCCCGAGCGACGGCTCACGCAGCGCGATCATCACCTTGTGGCCTGCACGGGCCAGGGAATCCGCCAGCCCCACCGTCGTCGTGGACTTGCCTTCACCGGCGGGAGTGGGGGACATCGCCGAAACCAACACCACCTTGCCCGGGGCGCGGGACGCGCCGCCGGCCGGCGGACCGGCGAGCCTGGCAGGATCGATCTTCGCCTTGTAACGGCCGTGGAAGTCCAGCGCCTCGGCGTTGATCCCGGCCGCCGCGGCAATTTCCTCGATCGGCCGCATCGTGGCCTGCTGCGCGATCTCCAGATCACTCAACGCGGCGGCGCCGCCCGCGGCAGGCCCGACGGCGGCGCCCGTAGCGGCGGACTGGCCCGGTGCGCCGCCCGTGGCTGGTGTCGCGGCTGATCCGGGAATCCTTGTTTCAGACATCGTTGTCCTTTGGCTCGTGGCGTCGGTGGGTGTTCCGACCAGTGGGTTCAGGCCGCTGTTACCGGCCTATGGTTCCAGGTGAGGGGGTGTGGCCCACCGGAATGGTCAGGTTTCCAAAGTACTGGCTCAACGCGGTGTGGTAGCTCTCCAGCGTGACCGCGGCGGTTCGTTGCCAGCCGAATCCCTCCGCGTGCAGGGCGGCCGCGCGGCCCATGTCCTCGCGGGTTGCGGGGTCGTCGTACAGGGCCTCCAAAGCGTCAGCCCAGTCGGCGGCCTTGTGGCCCTCCACGAGCATGCCGGTCCGGCCGTCAAAGACGGCACGGGAGAGCCCGCCGACCTTGGTGGCGACGACCGGCGTTCCGCAGGCCTGGGCCTCCAACGCCACAAGACCGAATGATTCGCTGTAGGACGGCATCACCACGACGTCGGCGGACCGGAACCAGCCGGCGAGCGTCGGTGCGCTGACCGGCGGGTGGTGGGTGACGACGTCGTCCATCCCGGCGGCGCTGATCAGCGACTTCAGGTCGAAATCCTTGGCCCCGCTGACCGCGCCGACGATGGTCAGCTGCAGGTCGATGTCCGGACGCCGGTCCCGGAGCAGGGCGGCGGCCTTGACCAGGATCTGCGGTCCCTTGAGGCGCTGGATCCGGCCCGCGAACAGCAGGTGGAAGCGGCCCGGCGGGATCCCGCGGGCAGCCCGGTCCCGGCCGCGGAACGCCGGCGTGAAGATGTCCAGGTCCACGCCCGGCGGGGCCACATCGATGTGGTCGTTGTCCGCGTGGTAGTGCGAGACCAGTTCCGCCGCTTCGGTGCCCGTGTTGGCGATCAGCCGCGTGGCGCCGTCGACAATCCTCTGCTCGCCGTCCTCGCGCCGCCGCGGCTCGGGTTGCTCGCCGGAGACCAGCAGCAGGTTCTTCACCTTGGCCATGGTGTGCATGGTGTGCACCAGCGGCAGCCCCCACAGGCTGGCAAGCTCCAGCCCGGCCACCCCGGAAACCCAGTAGTGCGAATGGATCACGTCGTAGCGGCCGTGCGGCTGGAGCTGCCGGATCCGGTCGATTTCGGCGACCATGCTGTGCAGCAGTTCGGGAAGCTCCTCCTTGGGCAGCTTCCGGGCCGGGCCGGCCATGACGTTGTGCACGCAGACTCCGGGGGAGGGGTGCTCGACGGCGGCCTGGCCGGCGGCCGTGGACCGGGTGAAGATCTCCACCTCGACGCCGGTTTCGGCCAGGGCCGCGGCGAGCGCGCGGATGTACACGTTCATGCCGCCGGCGTCGCCGGACCCGGGCTGCTCCATCGGCGAGGTGTGCAGGGAGAGGAAAGCGACGCGGCGGATCAGCGACATTCCCTACCACCCTTCCATGTGCGCCTGGAACTGCATTTCGATAAAACACTACTCCTGAAAATCCCGCGGGTTCATAGGCCGCCGGGCGGCGCCGGTCACAGAGCCAGGCATCCTGCTAACGTGACGGCTGTGAGCACAAGCGAAGAGACCGAATCCACCGCCCCGGGCTGGGATATCCGCCCCGCCGCCGGCGCGGACTGGCCGGCGATCTGGGGGATCCTCGAACCCGTGATCAGGGCCGGGGAGACCTTCACCTGGGACCGGGACACCACCGAGCACCAGGCTCGCGACCGGTGGTTCAAACAGTCCCCGGGGCAGACCTTCGTCGCGGTGGGGCGGGGGGAGCTCGACGGCGTCGTCCTGGGCACCGGCGAGCTGCACGCAAACCAGGGCGGCGGCGGAAGCCACGTCGCGAATGCCGGGTACATGGTCCACCCGGCGCACGGGGGCAAGGGGGTGGCCCGCGGGCTGTGCGCGTACTCGCTCGACGCGGCGCGGGCGGCCGGCTTCCGGGCCATGCAGTTCAACGCCGTCGTGGAAACCAACGTCCGGGCCGTTGCCGCCTGGCAGTCCCTGGGCTTCGACGTGCTGGCCACCATCCCGGAAGCGTTCCTGCACCCGCGGCTGGGCTACGTGGGACTGCACCTGATGTACCGCAGGCTGTAGCGCCGGGGCTCAGGGCTTCCCGCGCCAGAGCTCCTTCAGCTCCGGGAACGCGGCCTCGTACCCGGCCAGCAGTTTGTCCGCGAGGGCCGCGGAACCGACCAGCGGGTGCCCGGCGAACGCCGCCAGCGCCGCGTCCCGGCGGCCCGGCCCCGTGGAGCCGGAGTCCCGGCTGGTGGCCGCCACGACGAGCCGTTCGACGTCCTTGACCTGCCGGAGCAGCGCCAGCTGTTCCGGTGCGGGGCGCTCCTGCGGTAGCGGCGCCACGCCGTCGGGCGTCACCCGGCAGGGAACCTCGACGACGGCGTCCGCGGGCAGCCCGGGAATCGCCGGCGCAGGGGCTCCCCCTGCGCCGGTGGTGTTGGGGGTGTTTAGGATCAGCTCCGCCGCACCGCCGCCGGAGAGGGCCCGCATCACGGCGAGGGCGACGCGTTCGTAGCCGCCGCCGGCCAGGTCCGTCTCGTCACGGCGCTCGCCGGCGGCGCGGGCCTCGGCGAGGTAGCCCTCCTCGCGGGAACGCCGTGCGGCGTCCCACAGCCGGTAGGCCTCCGGGCCTGCCGCCGCGAGCTGCGGATAGAGCTCGGACTGCTGCCGGTCGATGGACTCGCCGCGGGTCGTGGGGGAGGACCGGATGCCGGCCAGGGCGCGTCCGGTCTCGTAGTAGTAGTACAGGTATTCGTTCGGCAGGCACCCCAGCTTCGCCAGGAAGGTCTGCGGAAACAGGCGTCCCTCCTCGAAACCGGCCAGGGCGTCCGCGTCGGCCAGCAGCCCGGGCAGTGCGTCCCGCCCGCCGGCCGACAGCCGGTACAGCCAGCCGAGGTGGTTCAGGCCGTAGTAGCCCACGCCGTCGAGCGTGCCCTCCGGCAGGGCGACGCCGGCGGCCCGCGCCGCCCGGTGCACCAGCCCGCTGGCCGAGTCGCAGATGCCGACCACCTTGCGGCCGAGCACCGGGACCAGGGCTTCGGTGACCATGCCGGCCGGGTTCGTGAAGTTCAGCAGCCACGCGTCAGGGCAGTGGCGGCGCATCTGGGCGGCGAGCTCCAGCATGTGCGGGATGGACCGCAGCGCGTAGGAGATGCCGCCGGCCCCGGTGGTTTCCTGGCCCAGCAGCCCCAGTTGCAGGGCCACCCGTTCGTCGGCGGTGCGGCCGGCTGTCCCGCCGGGCCGGATCGCGGCGAACACCAGGTCCGTGCCGTGCAGCGCCTCGGCCAGGGAGGTGGTGGCGCGGACCGCGGGAAGCGTGGCTGCCGTGCCGGGCTGGTGCTGGCCCGTAAAGGAGGCCAGGACGGCGTTGATGGCGGCGAGCCGGCCGGGATCGACGTCGTACAGCACCAGTTCCCGGACCAGCCCGGCGAAGGGACCCGCGCAGAGCGCCCGGTAGACCAGCGGTACACGGAATCCGCCGCCCCCGGCAATCATCAGCCGCATGTCGACAGTCTATGCACAGCGACAGCTGCCTGGCCCGGCAGACGCCTTTCCAGTGCTACCCGGACGGCGTACTGTGCATACATGGACGCGATACCGACGCGGCGTTTTGACCCGCTTTCCTCCGTCCGAACCCCGGCGGCGGAGGGCTTCGATCTGCTGCTGACCGGGACCGTTTTTCAGGACATCATCTTCACCGGGTTGCCGCACGCACCCGTCGCCGGAACCGAAATCTGGAGTGACGGGATGGGCAGCTGCCCCGGAGGCGTGGCCAACCAGGCCATCGCCGCGGCACGCCTGGGGCTGCGGACCGGGCTGGCGGCAGCGTTCGGCGATGACGGCTACGGCGACTACAACTGGAAGATTTTGGCCGGACAGGAACACGTTGACCTGTCCCTGTCCCGGAAGATCGCAGGCTGGCACTCCCCGGTCACGGTGTCCCTCAGCGTGGACCACGACCGATCCATGGTGACGCACGGCCACCCCGCCCCGGTGAGCTCCAGCGACCTGGTCGGCTGCCCTCCGCCGTCACTCGCCGCCGTCGCGGAGCTTGGCGAGGAGCTGGAGCCGTGGGCGCTCGACGCGCACAAGGCCGGGGTCCGGCTGTTCGGCGACGTCGGCTGGGATCCCACGGGCGTCTGGTCCGCGGCACGGCTGGACAACCTGCAGTACTTCCACGCCTTTATGCCCAACCAGCACGAGGCGATGGCCTTCACCGGGCACGACAACCCGTGGGCTGCGCTCTACGCGCTGGCGGACAAGGTGCCAGTCGCCGTCGTGACCCTTGGGCCCCAGGGTGCCATGGCCGTGGACTCCTTGACGGGCGAGGAGGAGTGGGTGCCGTCGCTTCCGGTGTCCGCTTACGATCCGACAGGCGCGGGGGACTGCTTCGGCGCCGCCTTCATCGTGGGCTGCTTGGCGGGCTGGCCGCTCGGCGACCGGCTGCGGTTCGCCAATCTCTGCGCCGCCCTGGCCGTGCAGGAGGTCGGCGGCTCGCTCGCCGCACCCGGCTGGGGGGACATCGCCGACTGGTGGCAGCGGGCCAACGCCCGGAAGGAACGCCAGAGCAGCCAGTGGCTCCGGCGCTACCGCTTCCTCGAGGACATCGTCCGCGACGTGCCGCAGGAAGCGCAAAGGCGGGCGACGGCGACCATCGCGCACCTTTCGGACGCGTAGCAGGCTCCCCCCACTGGACATGCCCTCCCTGCGGGCTGAGGAGTGGACAGAATGCCATTGTGCTCACTCGTGGCCGCGAAGACTGGGCATGTCCCTCGGAGCGACGGTGCGGACCTGGATCCAGGTCTGGTCCACGTGGCGGCTGGACATGCCCTCCCTGCGGGCTGGGGAGTGGACAGAATGCCATTGTGCCCACTCGTGGCCGCGAAGACTGGGCATGTCCCCCGGAGGGTGGTGCCGGGAGGCCCGAATTCAGCCCCATGCGCAGCCACCCCTAGAATCGTTAAGTGACTTACCCAGCAGCAACAGGTGACTTCCGGTCCGCCCCGCAGGTTCCGCCGGCCTACGCCGAGGAGCGCTCGGCAATAATCGACCTCGAAGCCATCCGGCACAATGTCCGCCGCCTGGCTGCCGTGGCATCACCGGCGCAGGTGATGGCGGTGGTCAAGGCCGACGCCTATGGCCACGGCGCCGTCCCCGTCGCCCGGGCCGCGCTCAGTGCCGGCGCCAACTGGCTGGGAACCGCCCACATTTCCGAGGCCCTGGCCCTGCGCGCCGCCGGCATCGAGGCCCCCCTACTGGCCTGGCTGCACACCCCGGAGAGCAACTTCGCCGCCGCCGTGGCCGCCGGCATCGACATCGGCTGCTCGGGCTGGGAACTCGAACGCATTGTCGCGGCCGCCCGCGAGCAGGAACGGCCCGCCCGCGTGCATCTCAAAGTGGACACCGGACTGGGCCGCAACGGGGCGACCCTGGATGCCTGGGACAGCCTCGTGGGCGAAGCCATGGATTTCCAGGACCAGGGCCTGCTGCGCGTGGTGGGCATCTTCTCCCACCTGGCGGTCGCCGACGAACCCGAGCGCCCGGAAACCGACGAACAGCTCGCGGCCTTCCGCGAGGCCCTCGCCATCGCCCAGGACGCCGGCGTGGATCCCGAGGTCCGGCACCTCGCCAACACCCCGGCCACCCTGTCCCGGCCCGACACCCACTTTGACCTCGTCCGCGTCGGACTGGGCCTCTACGGGCTGTCGCCGTTCGACGGGCAGAGTCCGGACGAGCTGGGACTGCGCCCCGCCATGACGGTCCGCACCGTCGTGTCGCACTGCAAGGATGTGCCGGCCGGCCAGGGCGTCTCCTACGGCCTGAACTACCGCACCGGCGGCACCAGCACGCTGGGGCTCATCCCGCTCGGCTACGCCGACGGCGTCCCCCGCATCGCCACCGGGGGACCGGTCCGCGTCGGGGGCGTGAACTACCCCGTGGTGGGGCGCATCGCAATGGACCAGATGGTGATCGATCTGGGCCCGCTCAACGTCTCGGCCGGCGGCCCCAGCGTCCTCGGCGCCGAAGCCGTGCTCTTTGGCAACGGCGACGACGGCGGGCCCACCGCCGAGGACTGGGCCCGGGCGGCCGGCACCAACAACTACGAGATCGTGACGCGCATCAGCCCGCGGGTGCCGCGCCGCTACATCAATGAAGAGCCTGCCGGCGGCGGGCCGCGGCTGTGAGCGCGGCGGCCTGGGAACGGACCCTGCGAGTCGGGACCGCGGACGAAACGCACGCCCTCGCGGCCGCCCTCGGCGCCCAGCTCCAAGCCGGTGACCTGCTGGTCCTCACCGGGGAGCTGGGCGCGGGAAAGACCACCTTCACCCAGGGCCTCGGCGAGGGCCTGGGCGTCCGGGCCGGCATCATCTCGCCGACCTTCGTGCTGGTCCGGATCCACCCCAACCTGCCCGACGGTCCGCGCCCGGGCGGCCCGGACCTGGTGCATGTCGATGCGTACCGGCTGGGTTCGGCGTCGGAAATCGACGATATCGACCTGGAAAACACGATGGACAGCGCCGTGACGGTGGTGGAATGGGGCCGCGGCCGGGTGGAGCACCTCAGCGAGAGCCGGCTTGAGGTGGACCTGGTCCGCAGCCTCGGCGGCGCCCAGGCGCCCGCACGTCCGCCGGAATCCGGCCACTGTCCGGCACCAACAGAACACGCCGAGGTGCTGGACTTCGACACCGACGACGACGACGAACCCCGCACAATCGTGATCCGTGGCTTCGGTCCCCGCTGGGCGGCCCCGCCCGCCCTCCCGGCGTCCGGTGGGTCCGCACCCGCGCCCCTGCCCCACACCCCGGAAGGGACCTGATGCTGATCCTTGCCATCGACACCTCGGCGGTGGCCAGCGCCGCGCTCGTCTCCGATGACACCCCGGAATTCCTCGTGGGAAGCTTCGCCACCGAAGACACCCGGAGCCACGCCGAAGTGCTGGCGCCGGGAATCGAAGCCCTCCTCGCCGAGGCCGGCCTGAGCGGGGCCGACATCGACGCGGTGGTGACCGGTGTGGGCCCGGGCCCGTTTACCGGCCTGCGCTCCGGGATCGTCACGGCCCGCACCCTCGCGTTCGTCTGGGGCAAACCGCTGTACGGGCTGATGAGCCTGGACGCCATCGCCCTGGAGGTGGCGGAGTCCACTGATGCGGCGCCGGAGTTCATCGTCGCCACGGACGCCCGGCGCAAAGAGGTCTACTGGGCCCGGTATGTCCTCAGCGGCGGCCAGTTGCCGCACCTGCTGGACGGCCCGCACGTCGGTTTTGCCGCGGACCTGCCCGATCTTCCGGTCTACGGCGCCGGCGCCGGCCTGTATGCCGACGTCGTCAAGGCCGTCCCGGAATTCAGCGGCCGCCAGCCGGAAGCCCTCTCCCTGGGCCAGTTCGCCCTCGCACGGCTCGCCGCGGGGGAACACCTGCTGGACTCCACCCCGCTGTACCTGCGCGAGTCCGACGCCCAGGTCCCCGGCCCGCGGAAGAGGGCGCTGTGAACGCAGGGTCCGCAGGACAGAACTCAGGACAGAACACAGGACAGGGCACCGGACAGGGCCCGGGAACGGACGCGGTGCCGGCGGGGCTCCCCGGCGGGGTGTTCCTCCGGGACATGACCCCGGCGGACATCCCGGCCGTGCATGAGCTGGAGCGCAGGCTGTTCCCCGTGGACGCCTGGCCGCTGCAGATGTTCACCGCCGAGCTGGCGCAGGCCCAGACCCGGCGCTACCTCGTGGCCGAGCGTGCCGGGCGGATCGTGGGCTACGCCGGGCTGATGTGCATCCAGCCGATCGCGGACGTCCAGACGATCGCCGTCGTGCCGGAGCAGGAAGGCCGGGGGATCGGCTCGGCGCTGCTGACCGAACTCATCCGGGAAAGCCGGCTGCGGCATGCCGAGGACGTGCTCCTGGAGGTCCGGGCCGACAACCCCCGCGCCCAGCAGCTCTACCGCCGCTACGGGTTCGAACAGATCCACGTCCGGCCCCGCTACTACCGCGACGGCGTCGACGCGCTGATCATGCGGCTCCGGCTCGGCACCCCCGACTCCAACACCACCCCCAGGGAAGCAGACCGCCCATGAACAGCACCCAGCACCACCGGCCGCTGGTCCTTGGCATCGAGTCCTCGTGCGACGAGACCGGCGTCGGGATTGTCCGCGGGATGCAGCTGCTGACCAACACCGTGTCCTCCTCCATGGACGAACACGTCCGGTTCGGCGGCGTGATTCCCGAGATCGCCTCCCGCGCGCACCTGGACGCCTTCGTCCCCACCCTCCGCGAGGCGCTGGCCGAGGCCGGCGTCACCCTGGCGGATATCGACGCAATCGCCGTCACCTCCGGGCCCGGGCTCGCCGGCGCCCTGATGGTTGGGGTCTGCGCGGCCAAGGCGCTCGCCGTCGCGACGGGCAAACCGCTCTACGCCATCAACCATCTCGTCGCGCACGTCGGCGTCGGGCTGCTGGAGACGGACGACGGCGGCCGGCTCGCCTTCGCCGGCGGGCCGCGTGAGAACCCCGAGAACCCGGGCACCACCCGGCCGGCCAACGCCCTGCCGGACAACCTGGGGGCCCTGCTGGTCTCCGGCGGGCATACCGAAATCCTGCGGATCCGGAACATCACAGGGGACGTCGAGCTGCTGGGGTCCACAATCGACGACGCCGCCGGCGAGGCCTACGACAAGGTGGCGCGGCTCCTGGGCCTCGGGTATCCGGGCGGCCCGGCCATCGACAAGCTGGCACGCACGGGCAACGCCAAGGCGATCCGGTTCCCGCGCGGCCTCAGCCAGCCCAAATACATGGGCACCGCGGAGGAACCCGGCCCGCACCGCTACGACTGGTCCTTCAGCGGACTCAAGACCGCCGTCGCACGCTGCGTGGAGCAGTTCGAGGCCCGCGGCGAGACGGTGCCGGTGGCGGATATCGCCGCAGCCTTCCAAGAGGCCGTCGTGGACATCATCACCTCCAAAGCCGTGCTGGCCTGCCGGGAGAACGGCATCACCGAGCTCCTGCTCGGCGGCGGGGTGGCGGCGAATTCACGGCTGCGGCAGCTGACGGAACAGCGCTGCAGCGCCGCCGGGATCCGGCTGACCGTCCCGCCGCTGGCCCTGTGCACGGACAACGGAGCCATGGTCGCGGCCCTCGGCGCCCAGCTGGTGATGGCCGGAATCGCGCCGAGCGGCATCGGCTTCGCGCCGGATTCCTCCATGCCGGTCACCACCGTCTCGGCCTGAGGCGGTCCGGCGAAGGACCGCCGAGTCTAGGCTTCGGGGCCCTTGCGCATCTGCTGGACCAGGTCCAGGACGACGGCGCGCAGGTCGCCGCCGTGCTCGGCGGCCACGCGCCGCTGCCGCTGGTACCCGGCGCCGCGCTCGATGATCTTCAGGACGTCGGCCAGCTCCGCGACGCAGCCCAGTTTCACCGCGACGGGTTCCAGCCGGGCGACCGTCTCGCGGATGTGGTCCGTGACGAGCTGCTCGTTGCCCGCGGCGTCCAGGATGATGATGGCGTCCAGGCCGTAGCGGGCCGCGCGCCATTTGTTCTCCTGCACATGCCAGGGCGGCATGGTGGGGATGGTGCCGCCGTTGTCCAGCGTCGTGGAGAACTCGTCGACGAGGCACTGGGTCAGGGCGGCGATGGCGCCGACTTCCTCGAGCGTGGCCAGGCCGTCGCAGATGCGCATCTCGATGGTGCCGAAATGCGGGACGGGCCTGATGTCCCAGCGGATTTCGGACAGTGAGTCGATCACGCCGGTGGTGAACATGTCCTGGGCGTAGGACTCAAAGTCATCCCAGCTGGCGAACTGGAAGGGCAAACCGGCGGTGGGCAGCTGCTGGAACATCAGCGCGCGCTGCGAGGCGTACCCGGTGTCCTCGCCGCCCCAGAACGGGCTCGAGGCGGAGAGCGCCTGGAACTGCGGGAAGTAGTTCACCAGTCCGTCCAGGACGGGGAGCACCTTGTCCCGGCTGTCCAGGCCCACGTGCACGTGGACGCCGTAGATCACCATCTGGCGGCCCCACCACTGCGTGCGGTCAATAAGTTTCGCGTACCGCTCCTTGTCGGTCACCGGCTGCAGCTGCGGGGGGCTGAAGGGGTGGCTGCCGGCGCAGAAGATCTCGACGCCCATCGGATCGGTGACGTCACGGACGGCGGCGAGGGAACTGCTCAGGTCCGCTTTCGCTTCCGCCACGGTGTTGCAGATCCCGGTGACCAGCTCCACCGTGTTCAGCAGCAGCTCCTGCTTGATATGCGGGTGCTCGTCGTCCTCGTTCAGCTCGGGATGCTTCGCGGCGACCCCGCGGAGGACCTCCTTGGCCACGGACGCCAGTTCCCCGGTTTCCGCATCCACGAGGGCGAGTTCCCATTCCACACCAAGAGTTGATTGCCTGGATGAAGCGAAATCAATCTTCATGTGGTCCCTTCATGTTGTGCTGTCCGTTTCCCTGCCCCGTCCGGCTTTCGTCTTGGGCGGAATTGCCGGACAGTTGGCGAGGCAACGGTGGCTCAAGTCTAGTGCAGGGGTAGCATCGAGCCGGTGGCCAGGTTGCAGCGAAAACGTGAAAGTGTTCACAATCGACCCCGGACCGCGGCGGTACTGACGGCAGTTCTGGGGCTTGTCCTCGGCACCGCCTCCTGTTCGGGGACCCCGACGCCGGACCCCTCGGCGGATTCGGCGGCCCTCTCCGCGGACCCCGCAGCGACCGCACCGGCGCAGCCTCCGGCGCCCCCGTGGGATCCGTCCGCGACACTGCCCGACGATCCCGATACCTTCCCCCGCGCCGGGACCCGGCCGCTCGGCTGGGGGCCGCAGCAGCGGGACGCGACCGCCGCGGCGCAGGCCGTGGCCGCGATGACCACCGAGCAACGGGCCGGGCAGGTCCTGCTGCCGTTCTACCGCGGACTCGACCATGAGGCCCAGGCCGCGGTCATCGAGCGTCTGCACCTGGCCGGTTCCATCATTATGGGTGACAACGTCCCCCGAACAGCGGACGGACGCGTGGACACCGCGGCGATGCACGGCGTCGCCAGCCGGCTCCAGGCCGCGGCACGGACCGGCGGCCGCAGCTGGCCCGGCATGATCGGCGTCGACCAGGAAGGCGGCGTGGTGGCACGGCTGCGGGCGCCGCTGACCGAGTGGCCTGCCCCGATGAGCTACGGCGCGGCGGGAAGCGGGCCGCTCGCCGGCGAAGCCGGCCGGGCCATGGCCGCCGAACTCGCGGCGCTGGGCTTCAACACCGACTTCGCCCCGACCTCCGACGTCACCATGGGCCCGGCCGATCCGACCATCGGAGCCCGGTCCATGTCCGGCGACGCCGACGCCGCGTCCGGCTTCGGCGTCGCCTTTTCCCAGGGGATGCTGGCCGCGGGGCTGCTGCCGGCCGCGAAACACTTCCCCGGCCACGGCTCCGTCAGCGTCGATTCCCATGCCCGGCTGCCGGTCCAGGGCGCAAGCCTGGAGCAACTCCGGGCCAAGGACCTTAAGCCTTTCCAGGCTGCCATCGACGCCGGCCTGCCGATGGTCATGACCGGCCACATCGCCGTGCCCGCGCTTGAGCCCGGCGTTCCCGCCTCCGTGTCCACGGCAGCCTATGCCGAACTGCGGAAGATGGGGTTCCAGGGCGTGGCGGTCACGGATGCGCTCAACATGGGCGCGGTCAAGGGGTCGTATCCCAACGACTCCGCCGCGCCGCTGGCCCTGGCCGCCGGCGCCGACCTGCTGCTGATGCCCGCCAACGTGGCGGCCGCGCACGCCGCGATCATCGCCGCGGTGCGCGGCGGCACCCTGCCGCCCGAGCGGCTCGCGGAGGCGGCGCAGCGCGTTGTCACCATGATGATCTGGCGCGGACGCGCGGGCGCCGGACCCGGAACGGCGCCCGGCAGCGGCAGTGGCCTGTCGCAGGAAGTCTCCGCGGCGGCCATCACCGTGCTGTCCGGGCCCTGCGACGGCCCGATGGTGCCGGCCAGCGTCCGGGTGACGGGCGGCTCAGCCCAGGACCGGGCACGGTTCGCCGCCGCTGCCCGGAACGCCGGCATCAGCATCGGCAAGGGGCCGCTGGTCTCGCTGATCGGCGCACCGGCGTCACCAGCAGCACCGGCCACGCCGCAGTCGCCGGCGGACGTGGCGGTGGCCCTCGACGCGCCCTGGCCGCTGGCGCACTCCACGGCCCCGGCCAGGATCGCACTCTACGGCCGGAGCCCCGGTGCGTTCGAGGCCCTGGCGGCCGTGCTGGCCGGACACGCCAAGGCCCCCGGCAAGCTTCCGGTCGCCGTCGGGTCCCAGCCTCCGGGTACCGGCTGCGCGTGAGACCAGGCCGGCGCGGACCGGCCCGCGTCCGGGAGCACGCCGGCCCGGGCCGGCCTGTCGTTTAATGGAGGGGTGCCCATCCTGAATAAAGACATGACCCTCTGCATCTCGCTCTCGGCCCGGCCGAGCAACAACGGGACCCGCTTCCACAACCACCTGTATGACCAGCTTGGCCTGAACTGGATCTACAAGGCCTTCGCCCCCACAAACCTCGGCCAGGCGATCGCCGGCGTGCGCGGCCTCGGAATCCGCGGCTGCGCCGTGTCGATGCCGTACAAGGAGGACGTCATCGCGCTCGTGGATGTGATGGACCCGTCCGCGAAAGCCATCGACTCTGTCAACACGATCGTCAACGACGGCGGCACGCTCACGGCCTACAACACCGACTACACGGCGATCGAGCAGCTGCTGCAACGCAACGCCGTGCCCTCGGCGTACTCGGTGCTGCTAAGGGGCGCCGGCGGCATGGCGAAGGCCACCGCCGCGGCCCTGCGCGACGCCGGGTTCCGGGACGTCACCGTGATCGCGCGCAACGAGGAAGCGGGCCGGGCGCTCGCCGGGCTCTACGGCTTCGCCTGGCGCGCCGACGTCGATTCCCTGACGGCCGACATGATCATCAACGTGACGCCCGTCGGCATGGCCGGGGGCCCCGACGTCGACTCCCTGTCCTTCCCGCAGGAAACAGTGGACGCCGCGAAGGTAGTGTTCGACGTCGTCGCGCTGCCGGCCGAGACCCCGCTGATCAAGGCCGCCCGCGCGGCCGGCAAGACCGTGATCACCGGTGCGGAGGTGGCGACCATCCAGGCGCTGGAACAGTTTGTGCTGTACACCGGGATCCGGCCCAGCGACGAGCAGGTCCGGGCCGCCGAGGACTTCATGCGGGCCCAGTAGCTTCCCGCGAATCCGGCGTTCCGGCTGCCCGGACAGCGGTCGAAACTAGACAGGCTCTACCGAGATGGCCACCCGCTCCTCCCCGATCCGGGTGAGGACCAGGGTGGCTGTTTTCTTGCTCTTGCTTTTTCCTCCGGTTTTCCCTCCGGGGAGGAGCTGTTTGCGCAGCTCCTCCGGGGTGACCGAGGTGCCGCGCTTCTTGATGTCCAGGACTCCGATGCCCTGATCCTTGACCCAGGCCTTGAGCGCCTTGACGTTGTAGGGCATCACCTCCAGCACCTTGTAGGGCCGGGCGAAGGGGGTGTCCCGCAGTTCCGGGGCGCAGATGTAGGCGATGTGCTCGTCCACAAGGTGCCCGCCCAGCTGGAGTGCGACGTCGGCCACCAGCCCGGCGCGGATGACGGCGCCGTCGGGCTCGTAGAGGTACCCCTCGACCGGCCCCACGGGGGCGACCGGGCCGCCGCCGAAATCCTCGGCGCTGGTGAGCTCCGCCGCGCCGGCGGGGCCGAGGAGCAGGGCAGCCCGCCGGATCCCCGGGCGCCGGACGGCGTTGAACCACAGCGCCACTTCGGTGACGTCCCCGCCCACCGAGACCCACTGGGCCTCGCAGTCCCTGGGCACCGAATCGTGCGGCATGCCCGGGCCCATCTTCACACCCACGGCCAGTCCGGCGCCGGCCAGGGACTCGACGAAGGACAGCGGCGGGGAAAAGTCCTCCGGATCCCAGAGCCGCTTCGTGCCCGAGGTGGAGGTGGTCCGGCGTGCCGGGTCCAGCCACACGCCGTCCATCCCGTCGAGGGCCACCGTCTCCGCATCGGAATGGACCACGGTAGCGTTCCGGAACGGGATCAGGTTCATCGTGGCGCAGGCGGCCGTCGTCTCGTCCCTTTCAACCGCCGTGACCTGGATGTCCAGCGAGGCGAGCGCCATGGCGTCGCCGCCCAAGCCGCAGCCAAGGTCCGCCACGTGCTGCACGCCGGCTTCCGCGAAGCGCTGCGCGTGCCGGGCCGCCACGGTGAGCCGGGTGGCCTGCTCCAGGCCCGCCTGGGTGAAAATCATCTGCCGGGCGAACTCGCCGAACTTGGCCTCGGCCTTGGTCCGCAGCCGCGACTGGGTGAGGACGGCGGAGACGAGTTCGGGGGAGTGGCCGGCCTTCCGGAGCGAGGCGTTGAGACGGAACGCCTCGTCCTCCTTGTAGGGGCCAAGTGACGCCAGCAGCTCCCAGCCCTCGGGGTTCAGCAGCGGGGCGATTTGGTCCTGCGGTGCGTCAGACATGGGATCAAGCCTAGTTCAGCGCGGGGTGGAGCCGTGCGCCCGATAAGGTTGACGGCATGGATGACAGCGGCACGGCAAGCAGCGGCACGGACGAGTACTATCCGGGGGGCGGCGCCGCCGAGCGGGCCGCCGACGGCGGCCGCCCCGCCCGCCCGGGACTCGCCCGCTTCGCCCGGCCGGCGCTGATCGCCGGCGGCGTCATCGCCGTCGTGTGCGTGGCCCTGCTGGTCATCATCTTCTTCCTCGACTCCTTCAACGCGACCGTCTATTCAGTCGGCGGCCTGGACGTCCAGGACGCCACCGACGAAGCCAGGGCCATCCGCGAGAACTACGCCGGGGCCCGCGCCGGCGGCATCGTGTTCTTGGTGCTGGGCGTTGCATTGGCCGCAGCCGGTGCCCTGGTGCTGTACCGGCACCGGAACGAGGCCGGTACCGACGACGGCGACAACGGCGAGGACGTCGACTTCGAGGACCTCGGCGGACGGTAGCCCGGCGGCGGCTCCGCGCCGCCGGACATGTCCAGTCTTTGGCGTCAGGGGCGGACATGTCCTCCCCGGAGTGGTCCACGCCCCGCGGACATGTCCCGCGGCCGGCGCCGGCACTGAGCACAATGCCCAAGTGTCCACGGGCCGCACCCGGGAATGGGCATGTCCCCCCGCCGCCGGCGTTCACCGAGAACGTATTTCTGGCACTCGCCTTGACCGAGTGCTAACTACTTACATAGAGTCGTCATTAGCACTCTCCCTAGGAGGGTGCTAACACCTGAAGCTTCACAGCCAGGCTGCTGCCGGCACCGCGACGACGGTCTGTACGCCTTGGCACCACAGCTTTGATGTCCACGAATTTGCTGACGAAAAGGAGAGGTCATTGTCGGTCTCTATTAAGCCTCTTGAGGATCGTATTGTTGTCCGCCCGCTCGAAGCCGAGCAGACCACGGCTTCCGGCCTGGTCATCCCGGACTCCGCGCAGGAAAAGCCGCAGGAAGGCGAAGTTGTCGCAGTAGGCCCCGGCCGCTTCGACGACAACGGCAACCGCGTGCCGATCGACGTCACCATCGGCGACGTTGTTATCTACTCCAAGTACGGCGGAACTGAAGTCAAGACCGGCGGCACCGAGTACCTCGTGCTGTCCGCCCGCGACGTCCTGGCGATCGTCGTAAAGTAACTCTCTTGGACCCCGCGCCGCCGATCCTCCTTTGACGGGTCAGTTGCGCGGGGTTCTGTCTTTGAAAGGACAAAACCATGGCAAAGCAGCTTGCGTTTAACGACGCTGCCCGCCGGTCGCTTGAAGCCGGCATCGATAAGCTCGCCAACACGGTCAAGGTGACGCTTGGCCCGCGCGGCCGCAACGTCGTGCTGGACAAGAAGTGGGGCGCCCCCACGATCACCAACGATGGTGTCACCATCGCCCGTGAAGTCGAACTGGACGACCCCTACGAGAACCTTGGCGCGCAGCTTGCCAAGGAGGTCGCCACCAAGACCAACGATGTTGCCGGTGACGGCACCACCACCGCCACCGTGCTGGCACAGGCCCTCGTCAAGGAAGGCCTCCGCAACGTTGCGGCAGGCGCCGCCCCGGGCCAGATCAAGCGCGGCATCGAGGTCTCTGTTGAGGCCATCGCCGCCCGCCTGCTCGAAAACGCCCGCCCGGTCGAAGGCACCCAGGTCGCCAACGTCGCCTCCATCTCGGCCCAGAGCGACGAGATCGGCGAGCTGCTGGCCGAGGCATTCGACAAGGTCGGCAAGGATGGTGTGATCACCATCGAGGAATCCTCCACCACGCAGACCGAACTGGTCCTCACCGAGGGCATGCAGTTCGACAAGGGCTACCTGTCCCCGTACTTCGTCACCGACGCGGAACGCCAGGAAGCTGTCCTCGAAGACGCCCTGATCCTGATCAACCAGGGCAAGATCTCCTCGGTCCAGGACTTCCTGCCGCTGCTGGAAAAGGCGCTGCAGAGCTCCAAGCCGCTCTTCATCATCGCCGAGGACGTCGACGGCGAGGCGCTCTCCACGCTGATCGTCAACCGCATCCGCGGCACCCTGAACGTCGTGGCCGTCAAGGCACCGGGCTTCGGCGACCGCCGCAAGGCCATGCTGCAGGACATCGCCACCCTCACGGGCGCACAGGTTGTCTCGCCGGAACTGGGCCTCAGCCTGGACACGGTCGGCCTTGAGGTGCTGGGCACCGCCCGGCGCATTACCGTCACCAAGGACAACACCACGATCGTTGACGGCGCCGGTTCGGCCGAAGACGTCGCAGCCCGGGTTTCCCAGCTGCGCGCCGAGCTGACCCGCACCGACTCCGACTGGGACAAGGAAAAGCTGCAGGAACGCCTGGCCAAGCTGGCCGGCGGCATCGGCGTGATCAAGGTCGGCGCTGCCACCGAGGTCGAGCTCAAGGAAAAGAAGCACCGCATCGAGGACGCCGTATCCTCGACCCGCGCTGCCCTGGAAGAGGGCATCGTCGCCGGCGGCGGCGCCGCCCTCATCCACGCCCTCAAGGCGCTCGACGAGGACCCGGCCGTCCAGGCCCTCGAGGGCGACGCGGCAGCTGCTGTCGGCATCGTCCGCCGGGCACTGACCCAGCCGCTGCGCTGGATCGCCCAGAACGCCGGCTTCGACGGCTACGTCGTCGTCGCCAAGGTCGCCGAATCGGCCAACAACCAGGGCTTCAACGCCAAGACCGGCGAATACGAAGACCTGATCGCTGCCGGCGTCATCGACCCCGTGAAGGTGACGCGTGCGGCCCTCCGCAACGCGGCGTCCATCGCGGCACTGGTGCTCACCACGGAAACCCTCGTGGTCGAGAAGCCTGCCGAGGAAGACCAGCACGCAGGCCACAGCCACTAGGCTGCAGCCAACACGCACACACAAAGAACCGGTCCGGCCTCCGCTGGGCCGGTTTTTTGTGCGTTGCGCCCGCCTGCTCTTGCGCTGCTGCTGTGCCGGGCTGCGCGGACTCAGCGCCGTGCCCGCAGCGCCGTCCGTTTCAGGCGCAACGCCGCGGCGTCGGGCAGCCGTTTGGTGATGAGCCGGTAGAAAATCAGCACGGCAACAGCCGCCGCCACGATACCCACCAGGTTCAAGGCCAGCTGCAGGGCGGAACCTGCGGCTTTCTCGAATTCGCCCAGCACCAGCGCGACGGCCACGAAGCCGGCGGCGGGGACCGTGGTCACGGAGATGAACACGCCGATCAGGGCGGCGGAGCGCCGGCTGATCACGGACAGCATCCCGGCGGCGCCGGCCAGCACGGCGACAATCAGCGAGTAGGGGCCCGGGTGGTAGATGAAATCGACTGCCGAGCCGCGGTCCAGGACATCTTCGGGGAAGAGACCCAGCGGCACGGAGAGCCACGCCGTGAAGGCCGCTGCCAGCATCGCCACGGGGAAACCGACGCCGAGGGCGAGCGCCGCACGGCGTCCCAGCTTCCACTGCCGCCGCACAAGCGCGACCGCCAGGGCCGCCAGCGGTCCGAACTCAGGGCCCACAGCCATCGCGCCGACAATGGCGATCGTCGAGTCCGTCACGATGCCGATGGCCGCCAGCTGGGTCGCCAGGATGAGGAAGGCAAGGAAGCTCCACGTCAGCCGGGAATCCTCGCCCGTCTGCCGCGATACCTCGTCCCAGATCACGGCGTCCGCGCCTTCCCCGGGGGCGTCCGCGGCGGCCTTGTCCGCCCGGTCGGAGAGCACCAGGTCGGGCATGGTGACCGAGATCGAGCCCTGCTCCTGGACCTGAAGGACGTGGAGTTTCTCCACCAGCCCCTCCACCGACTCCCGGGCGAGCAGCACGTGGATGACGTCCCCGGGAGGAACCACGGACGCACCTCGCTGCCGGGAGACTTCGGCGACGCCAACCTCGCCGGTGGAGCAGTCCACGACGGCGTCGGACAACTTTTCCGGAACACAAATGCGCAGCTGTGCGATCACGATGCGGCCTCCTCTGGCTCGTTACAGGGTAGCCTCCGGGACCGCCCGGGACCGGCGACCCGGCGGCTGCACGCGCCCCCGTGATTGGCCAGAAAAATTACGACTCGGTAACATTGATGCTTTGGAAACCGCCCTGGAAGGTCCCGAGTGTCGAATGAGCGAACCATAGCGAGCCCGCCGGCAACGGAGGCGGGTTCGCCGTCGCGCGCAAAATCGGGCTACCGCCCCGAAGTAACATCGGGCTACCGCCCCGAAGTCCAGGGCCTCCGCGCCCTTGCTGTCCTCATGGTGGTCACCTATCACGTGTGGCTCGGACGGGTCTCCGGCGGGGTCGACATTTTCCTGCTGATTTCGGCGTTCCTGATGACCCTCAGCTTCACCCGGAAGGTCGGGGCCGGCAAGCCCCTCCGTCTCCTCGGCCACTGGCTCCACCTGCTCAAGCGGCTGCTTCCCGCCGTCGTCGTGGTTATTCTTGGCGTCCTCGCCGGTACCCGCATGGTCCTGCCCCAGAGCCGCTGGCCGGACGTTCTGGACCAGGTCTGGGCCTCCCTGCTGTACCGGCAGAACTGGCTCCTGGCGGACACCGCCGTCGACTACTACGCGCAGGACCACTCCGGGGCCAGCCCGCTGCAGCACTTCTGGTCCCTGTCCATCCAGGGCCAGGTTTTCCTGCTCTGGCCGCTCGTGTTTGCCGGCGCGGCCCTGCTGCTGCGGTTCCTGCGCCGGACCCCCGTGGGCGACCGGGTTGGCTATGCCGCGCTCCTCGCTACGGCCTTCGGCGCGATCTTCGTCGCGTCGCTGGTGTTTTCGATCGAGCAGACCGCCACTAACCAGTCCTACGCCTACTTCGACACCCGCACGCGGCTCTGGGAATTCGCCCTCGGCTCGCTGCTGGCGCTCGCGCTGCCGCACCTCAAACCCGGTAAGGTTCTGCGGCTTGTCCTCGGATGGACGGGCCTCGCCGCGATGCTCTCCTGCGGCCTCCTGCTCACCGTGGACCGCTCCTTCCCCGGTTTCATTGCGCTGTGGCCAACGCTGGCTGCGGCCGCCATCATCGTCGCCGGACAGAGCGGCAGCCGCTACGGCGTGGACCGCGTCCTGACCTGGAAGCCGCTGGTGGCGCTCGGGGACAACTCCTATGCCCTGTACCTGTGGCACTGGCCGCTGCTGGTGCTGGGCCTCGCCGCGACGGGCATCACCGCGCCGGACCTGATCCAGGGACTGGCGATCGTTTCCGCCTCGATCGTGCTGGCCGTGCTGACCACCCGGTTCGTGGAGAAGCCGCTGCGCGAGTGGCACTGGCCGCAGCGCCGGGCCTGGCGCACCGCCGTGGTGATCGCGGCGTGCGGCGCGCTGCTGGCGGGCCCGGTGTCCGTGTGGCAAAGCAAGCTGACGGCAGACGAGGCGGTGGCAGCGGCCCAGTCGCGGGAACTGACCCCCGGCGCGGCCGCCCTGGCGCCCGAGAACGCGGGCAAGCCGACGCCGGAGGCCAAGATCATCCCGGCTCCGGGCGCCATGAAGAACGAATGGGCGGACATCGACGGGCTGTGCACGGACGGGAACCTCCCGCGCGACCCGCTGCTCGCGGGGTGCCTGCAGAACAGCCGCCCTGACACCGTCACGAAGCGCATCGTCGTGCTCGGAGACTCCCACGCCCAGCAATACATGGCCGCACTCGGGCCGGTCGCGCGAAGCCACGGCTGGGAAGTCGTCGCCCTGCTGAAGGGAAACTGCCGCTTCGGCGGCGAATCCCCGGACCGGGATGCCGAGTGCAATGCCTTCAACCGGGCCAGTGCGCAGTACGTCCTGGACCACCAGCCGGACGCGGTTTTCACCGTCGCCTCGCTGACGCACAAAGAGGCACCCTTCGAAACCGAGGTGCCGCAGTACCTCGAAGGCATCAAACCCTTCACCGATACCGGCATTGAAGTGGTCGGCATCCGCGACAACCCGCGCTTCAACATGAACATGCCCGAATGCGTCCAGAAGCACGGACCCGAAGCCCCGAAATGCCGGGTGCCCCTGCAGGAGTCCCTGGCCGGGGCCTCCCCGCTCGACGGGTACCGGGGAAGGGTGCCCGGGCTGTACCTGGTGGACCTGAGTGACTTCATCTGCGCCGGCGGCACCTGCCCCGCCGTCGTCGGGAATGTGTACGTCTACAAGGACGACAACCACCTGACCAAGACTTATGTTCAAAGCATGATCCCCATGTTCGAGCGGCGCCTGCTCGCCGCCACCGGCTGGACGTGACGCAGCGCCGCCGGTCCGGCCGGTGCCGTTGCTCACATTACTGCCCCGGAATATGGGGATCGCCGCCAAGGTTCTACTATTTATTCAACACTTCTGCACAGGCCATGCCCGTAATGACGGGCTGGTCATCTGCTGCAACCCCTACCCGTGAAACCCATAACCAAGGTAAGAGGCGCACTCATGACCCAGCCCGAACACAACCCCTTCGGCTTCATCGGACTGACATACGACGACGTTCTGCTGCTGCCCGGCCACACGGATGTCATCCCCTCCGAGGCCGACACGTCCTCCCGGATCTCCAAGCGCATCTCGGTCCAGACGCCGCTGCTCTCCGCGGCGATGGACACCGTCACCGAATCGCGGATGGCGATCGCCATGGCCCGCCAGGGCGGCCTCGGCGTCGTGCACCGCAACCTCTCCATCGCCGACCAGGCGGACCAGGTGGACCGGGTCAAGCGCAGTGAATCCGGCATGATCACCAACCCGCTGACCATCGGCCCGGAAGCCACCCTGGCCGAACTCGACGAAATCTGCTCGCACTACCGGGTTTCCGGACTCCCCGTCGTCGACGAGGGGATGCGGCTGCTGGGCATCGTCACCAACCGCGACACCCGCTTCGTCCCGGAAGCGGACTTCCCGATCCGCCTCGTCAGCGACGTCATGACCAAGATGCCCCTCGTCACGGGGCACGTCGGCATCAGCCGCGAGGAAGCCTCGCACAAGCTGGCGACCAACAAAATCGAGAAGCTCCCGCTCGTTGACGAGCAGGGCCGGCTCAAGGGCCTCATCACCACCAAGGACTTCACCAAGGCCGAGCAGTACCCGCTGGCTACCAAGGACGACGAAGGCCGGCTGCGCGTCGGCGCCGCCATCGGATTCTTCGGCGACGGCTGGGAGCGGGCCATGGCGCTGATCGACGCCGGCGTGGACGCCCTGTTCGTTGACACCGCCAACGGGCACTCCCAGGGTGTCCTGGACATGATCCGCCGGCTCAAGTCCGATCCGGTGGCCGCGCACGTCGACATCATCGGCGGCCAGGCGGCCACCCGCGAGGGCGCCCAGGCGCTCATCGACGCCGGTGCCGACGGCATCAAGGTCGGAGTGGGTCCCGGCTCCATCTGCACCACCCGCGTGGTCGCCGGCGTCGGCGTCCCGCAGATCACCGCCATCTACGAGTCGGCCAAGGCCGCCATCCCCGCCGGCGTGCCGCTGATCGCCGACGGCGGGCTGCAGTACTCGGGTGACATCGGCAAGGCCCTGGTGGCCGGCGCGGACACCGTCATGCTCGGTTCCCTGTTGGCCGGCTGCGACGAGTCCCCGGGTGACCTGATCTTCGTCAACGGTAAGCAGTTCAAGCTCTACCGCGGCATGGGCTCCCTCGGCGCCATGCAGACCCGCGGGAAGAACACCTCCTACTCCAAGGACCGCTACTTCCAGGCCGACGTCTCCGGCGACGACAAGCTCATCCCGGAGGGCATCGAGGGCCGGGTGGCCTACCGCGGCCCGCTGGCCTCGGTGGCGTACCAGCTGGTCGGCGGCCTCCGCCAGACCATGTTCTACACCGGCGCCCCGACCGTGCCGGAGCTCAAGGCCCGCGGCAAGTTCGTCCGGATCACGGCGGCAGGGCTCAAGGAGTCCCACCCGCATGACATCCAGATGACGGTGGAGGCACCGAACTACGGTTCGCGCTAGCCCCTTGGGGAGGCCCGCCCAACTGACTCGCAGCAGGGGCCGTTTTGGAAGCTCATAACGGCCCCTGCTGCTAGCTAGTTGGGCTGGCCTGTGTCCTAGGCTGGAGGCATGTCCGAACTCCTGCCCGCACGTGAGCCAAAGCGCAAACTGGCGCTGCGGCCCTACGCCCGCGCCGTCGCGCAGGTGCTGCGGGTCAGCTTCCGGGCCTCGCCCGCCGCCGTCGTGATGAAGGTTGTGGGCTCGCTGATCTCGGCGCTGCTCCCGCTCGTCACCACCTACTTCGCGGCCCTGACCACCACGGCCCTCGCGGCCGCCTACGCCGGTGATGCCGCCGCGGGGCAGCAGGCCATCGTCTACGTCATCATCACCGCCGCCCTCGGACTGTTCTGGGGCGCGTTCAGCAGCGTGGACCGGTACATCCAGCAGCTCATGAGCTTCAAGGTCGGCGCGATCGTGGGCGACCTCATGTACGAGCGGTTCCTGGCGCTGGACTTCTGGCGCTACGACGACAAGGAAACGGTGGACCTGTACGACCGGGCCAAGCGCTTCTCCGACTCCTACGCCCGGGTCCTGGACCGGATCGCGGCGATCTTCACCCAGCTGGTCTCGGTGATCCTGGCGATCGGTGCGCTGCTGCTGGTCAGCTGGTGGATTGCCGTGATCGTGCTCGTGGCGATCGTGCCCAGCGTCTATCTGCAGTTCAAGCTCTCCCGCGAGCAGATCGCGCACTGGAACACCCAGATCGATTCCCGCCGGCAGCGGCGGATGATCGAGACCAACCTCCTGCGCCCGCAGCACATCGCCGAGATGCGCCTCTACGGGATCGTCGGGTACCTCATGGACCTCCGCTCCCGGCTGCGCGACGCGGATGAGCGCCGGCGGCTGGATTTCCAGAAGCGCTACATCCCCAAACAGCTCGCCGCCGACGCCCTGCAGTACGGCGCCGAGGTCGTGTCCCTGATCTGGGTGGTCGGGCAGATCATCGCCCGGGCGCAGCCAGTGGGGCAGTTCCTCTACGTGCAGCAGATCGTCAGCCGCGCCCTGTCCACCGCCAACAGCCTCGTCTCCTCCCTCAGCTCCATCGACGAGGACCTCGCGAACCTCAAGGACTACGAGCTGTTTATGGCGCTGCCGGTGCACTCCGACCACGCCCCGCCGCTGCTGCAGGCGCCCCGGACCGTGGAGCTGCAGGACATCCGCTTCACCTACACGGGCAGCGAACTGGAAGTCATCAGGGGCATCTCGCTGACCATCCGCGAAGGCCAGCACATCGCGATCGTGGGGGAGAACGGCGCCGGCAAGTCCACCCTCATCCGCATCCTCGCCGGGCTCTACCGCCCGGACTCCGGGCAGGTGCTGCTCGACGGCGTCGACCTCGCCGCCGTCGACGTCAAGTCCTGGCACCGCCATCTGGCGGTGCTCAGCCAGGAGTTCCTTAAGTACGAGTTCGCCACCGCGGCGGAGAACATTTTCTTCGGCGACGTCGATTCACCGCGCGACGACGGCCGGATCCGCCGCGCCGCGGCCGACGCCGAAGCCCTCGAGTTCATCAACAAGCTGCCCAACGGGCTGGACAACCACGTCAGCAACTGGATGGAGGATCCGCGCGGACGCAAGGGCAGCGGACTGTCCGGCGGGCAGTGGCAGCGCCTCGCGATGGCCCGGAACTTTTACCGCAGTGCCCCGTTCATGGTCATGGATGAACCGACCTCGGCCATTGACGCCCTTGCGGAGCACCGCATCTTCACGCGGCTCTTCGCCGACCGCAGCAGCACGATCATCGCCATCAGCCACCGCCTCGCAACGATCGAGAAGGCGGACGTCGTCTACATGCTGGAGGACGGCCGGATTGTGGAGCAGGGCACCCACAAGGAACTGGTGGCGCTGCGCGGCCGCTACTTCCGGATGTTCGAATCCCAGCTCAGCGAGGACGAGGCCGAAGGGATCTGACGGGACGGGTCAGGGCCGGAGGCCGCCGCTGCCTGCCTGCAGCACCGTGGTGCGGACCCGCGCGAGGCTGGGCTCCGGGGGGACGCTGCTGAAACCGAATCTGACGGCGGGCCGGATGTCGGACAGTTCGCCGGCATCCGCGCCGTCCCAGCCGACGCTCGCCGAGTCGATGCGGTGCAGGTCGGTCACGCCGTAGTACTCCCGCCGCCCGCCCTTCGCGGCGCCCGCGGTGCGGACCCCGGCGCTGAGCACGGCCGCGAGCGGGCTGACGGCGCGCAGCCAGTGCGGGTGCACGGCCACCGGCCGGGGGACCAGCCGCGCAAAAGATCCCAGCCGGGTCCGCGCGCCAACGGCGGCACGGATCCGCAGCGGGCCGGCATCCACCCGGAGCCCCTGCGCACCATACGATGCCGCGACGTCCAGCACCTGCAGCTCGTCAAAGTTGTAGACCGCAGCGATGAATTCGCCCACGTCAGCGGTCGGTGCCAGCAGGATCCGGTGGCCGGAGGGTAGCTCCACCATGGCGTCGGCGAAGGGCCCGAAGGGGGACTGCTGCCAGAGTCCCACGACCGCGCGCAGACCGGACCCCGTCCCGATCCCGGCGATATGGCCATCGAAAACCCAGCGTTTGCCCATGCCGCCAGCGTACCGGCCGCCGCGAACAGTCCGATGCGCCGGCCCGCCGCGGCGCGGGCCGTCGGCTGCACGCGCGTTCACTGGGATAACCTAGAGCAGTGACTTACGAGATTGAGATTGGCCGTGGCAAGCGTGGGCGTCGTGCCTACTCCCTGGATGACATTGCGATCGTCCCCAACCGACGTACGCGTGACCCCAAGGACGTGTCCGTCGCCTGGCAGATCGACGCCTACAAGTTCGACATGCCGGTCATCGCCGCTCCCATGGATTCGGCCATGTCTCCGGAAACCGTCATCGCCCTGGGCCGGCTCGGCGGGCTCGGCGTTCTCGACCTCGAGGGCCTCTGGACCCGGTATGAGGACCCGCAGGCCGTGCTGGACCAGATCGGTGCGCTTCAGGACGAGACCAACAGCCCCGCCGTCACCCGGCGTATGCAGGAGCTCTACCAGGCCCCGATCCAGCCGGAGCTGATCACCACCAGGCTCGCGGAGATCCGCGCCGCAGGCGTCACCGTCGCCGGTTCCCTCACCCCGCAGCGGACCCAGGAGCACTACAAGACCGTGGTGGCCGCCGGCGTCGATATCTTCGTGATCCGCGGGACCACCGTCTCGGCCGAGCACGTTTCGAAGGACCACGAACCGCTGAACCTGAAGCAGTTCATCTACGAACTCGACGTCCCGGTGATCGTCGGCGGCGCCGCGGGATACACCCCGGCCCTGCACCTCATGCGCACCGGTGCCGCCGGCGTGCTGGTCGGTTTCGGCGGCGGCGCCACGAGCACCACCCGCCGCGCCCTCGGCATCCACTCGCCTATGGCCTCCGCCATCTCCGACGTCGCCGCCGCCCGCCGCGACTACATGGATGAGTCCGGCGGACGCTACGTCCACGTGATCGCCGACGGCGGCATGGGATCCTCCGGCGACATCGTCAAGGCCATCGCCATGGGCGCCGACGCCGTCATGCTCGGCAGTGCCCTCGCCCGCGCCGACGAGGCCCCGGGCAAGGGCTGGCACTGGGGCCAGGAAGCTCACCACCTCGAACTTCCCCGCGGCGACAGGGTCAACGTCGGCACCGTCGGGCCGCTCGAGGAGGTCCTCTTCGGGCCCGGCCACCACACCAACGGGACGTCCAACCTGATCGGTGCGCTGCGCCGTTCGATGGCGACCACGGGCTATTCGGATCTGAAGGAATTCCAGCGCGTCGACGTCGTCGTATCGCCCTACGCCGGCAACTGACGGCCCCCTGCCCATCCGGCGAAGTTGGAAGTAGTGTGGTGCACTACGAGCTTTGATCCGGATGGAGGCGTGACATGAACAGTTTTCCCGGCGGTTCTCCCAAGGCCGGTGGTGCCCTTGGGCCTGCGGAACGCGAAGCTTCACTCGCGGTACTCAGGGGCACCACAGAACCCGGGAAGGAACTCGACATCCTGATCGTCGGCGGCGGCATCGTTGGCAGCGGCGCCGCCCTGGACGCAATCACGCGCGGCCTGAGCGTCGGCATCGTCGAGGCCAACGACTGGGCCGCGGGCACCTCCTCCCGATCCTCGAAGCTGATCCACGGCGGCCTGCGCTACCTCGAGATGCTCGATTTCGCCCTCGTCAAGGAGGCCCTGCACGAACGCGGGCTGATCCTCTCCGCGCTCGCCCCGCACCTGGCCCGGCCCGTTCCCTTTCTGTACCCGCTGACCAAGCCGTTCCTGGAGCGGCCCTACGTGGGCGCCGGCATTGCTTTGTACGACGCCATGTCCATTTCCACCGGCCAGCGCCGCGGCGTGCCGTTCCACAAGCACCTGAGCCGCCGGGGCACGCTGCGGGCAGCGCCCAGCCTCAAGGACGACGCGTTTGTCGGCTCCATCCGGTACTACGACGGCCAGGTCGACGACGCCAAATACTGCGCCAACCTCGTGCGCACCGCGGCCTACTACGGCGCCCACGCGGTGAACCAGATGTCCGTGGTCTCCTTCCTCCGCGAGGGCGAACGCGTGGTCGGTGCCAAGGTGGTCAACCACGAGGATGGCTCCTCGTTCAACATCAAAGCCAAGCAGGTTATTAACGCCACGGGGGTCTGGACCGACGAGACGCAGGCCATGGTGACCGACCGCGGGCAGCTCAAAGTCCGGGCTTCCAAGGGCATCCACCTCGTGGTCCCGCGGGACCGTTTCCAGTCAACCGTGGGACTGATCCTGCGGACCGAGAAATCCGTGCTGTTCGTCATCCCCTGGGGCCGGCACTGGATCATCGGCACCACCGACACCGACTGGCACCTCGACAAAGCCCACCCGGCGGCGTCCAGCAAGGACATCGACTACATCCTGGAACACGTGAACCGGGTCCTGAAACGCCCGCTCACCCGCGAAGACGTCGAAGGGGTCTACGCCGGGCTCCGCCCGCTGCTGGCCGGCGAAAATGACTCCACCGCAAAGCTTTCCCGCGAACACGTCGTGGCCCACCCTGTGCCCGGGCTCGTCGTTGTGGCCGGCGGCAAATGGACCACGTACCGGGTCATGGCCAAGGACGCCGTTGACGAGGCGACCCGCAGCATGGACGAACGCGTCCCGCCCAGCTGCACGGAGTCCATCCCGCTGCTGGGCGCCAGCGGATTCAAGGCCGCCTGGAACAAGCGGAACCGGATGGCGGAGGAAACCGGAGTCCACGTGGCGCGGATAGAGCACCTGCTCAACCGCTACGGTTCGATGGCCCCGGAGGTGCTGGCGCTGATCACCGAGAACCCGGAGTTGGGCGAGCCGCTGCCCGGCGCGGACGACTACCTCGCCGCGGAGGCGGTGTACGCCGCCACCCATGAGGGCGCCCGGCATGTGCAGGACGTGCTGACCCGCCGGACCAGGATTTCCATTGAGGCGTGGGACCGCGGTGTGTCCGCAGCGCCGGTAGTCGCTAAACTGATGGGAGATGTCCTCGGCTGGAGCGATGCGCAGCGTGAGGGCGAGATCAAGCACTACCTGGCCAGGGTCGACGCCGAACGGCTCAGCCAGGAGCAGCCGGACGACGAATCCGCTGACGCAGCACGCATGGGCGTCGAGGACATCGTTCCGCTGCGTTGACTGGCAGCGTCCGCCGGCAGCCTCGACCCGAGACTGCCGGCGCCTTGACGCCCACTTCGAAGGGACATCTCTTGGCGGAACCATTGGACCGGTATGACGCCGAGCTCACCACCCCTGAAATGGTGATCCTCGAGATGGACGCCTCCGACAAGTTCGACGCTGCCAGCCAATTGGCGGAACGGATGCATGCCGCCGGACGCATTTCGGATCTTGAGGGCTTCCTCAAGCACGTCAACGCCCGGGAACACCAGATGGCAACGGGACTGCCAGGCGGCATCGGCCTGCCGCATGCCCGCAGCGAGTTCGTGTCCCGGACCTCCATCGCGGTCGGCATCACAAAATACGGCAAGGCGCTCGACTTCGGCGCCGCCGACGGGCCCGCGACGGTTGTCCTCCTGATCGCGACCCCGGCCAGCTCCTTCTCCGAGCACCTCGAAGTGCTGGCAACCATTGCCCGGTCATTGTCGAAGGAGTCGTTCCGCGAATCGCTCCGCCGGGCCTACGACCCCGAAGTGATCGCGGAACTCATCAACTCCAGCCTGGTCTTCTTCGACCACTAAACGCTCGTCCCACATCCCGTTTCGTTGTTCTACACACCAACGAAGTACGGTTAAGGGGTGCTGAAAACTGCCCTCAAACCCCGCTGGATCGCAGGACTGGTGTTCGCGATCGTCGTGTCAGGGGTGTTTGTGCTGCTCAGCCAGTGGCAGTTCGGCCGCTCGACCCAGCCCGAGGTGACGGTCGCCGCCACTACCGAGGAACCCAAATCCCTGATCACGGTGCTCCAGCCCGGGGATTTCTTTCCCGGATCGGTTGCCGACCAGATTGTCACCGCCACCGGCAGCTACGATCCGCAGAAGCAGGTCCTCGTCCCGGGCCGCCTGAACGGCGGGGCGACGGGCTATTGGATTATTGCGGCCCTGGCCGTGAACGACGCCCCCGCCCTGACCGGAGCCGGCGCTTCGCCGCAGACCTGGATCCCGGTGGCCCGCGGCTGGGTTGCCGACCCCGCGGACGCCCCCGCGCCGCCGTCGGGCACCATTGAACTCACCGGACGGCTCCTGCCCTCCGAAGCCCCGCTGCCCGGGACCGACGCCGGACCCGGCCGGGCCAGCGCCGTCTCCGTCGCCGAGCTCATCAACATCTGGGAAGTCAGCAGCTACCCCGGCTTCGTCGCCGCGAGCTCCGAGGCCGCCGGCGGCAGCGACGTCAGCGCCGCCGCGTCCGGCGGCGAAGTCAGGCCGCTGAACATCGGGCCGCAGCCTCCCGCCGAAAAGGTCAACTGGCTGAACCTGTTCTACGCCGCGGAGTGGGTCGTGTTCGCCGGCTTCGCGCTGTTCATCTGGTGGCGCCTGGTGAAGGATGACTACCGCCGCGGACTCGAGGACGCCCTCGACGAGGAGCACGAAGCCGCAGCTCGGGACCACCCTGAACCGGACCCCACTGAACCGCACCCCACCGAAACGAAAGTGCAACCATGATCGAGCCCCAGCCGGCCGTCCAGCCGCAGCAGACCAACGCCACCGGAAGCGGGCGCGGCAAGAAGCGCCGCTTCGGCGGAACCGAGGCGCAGATCCGCTCGGCGTTGAAGTTCTACAAGGTGCTCGCGTACATGACCGGTGCCATGCTGCTCCTGCTCTGCGCCGAACTGGTCGCCCGGTACGCCTTCGGCCAGTACCTGTTCCTCGGCGGAACCAACGCCGTCACCGGTGAGCCTTTCGGTTTCGGATTCGCCGATGCCGAGCCCCCGGGCGTCGTCGGGGGCGTGAACCTGTCCGTCGCGGTGCTGATCGTGCACGGCTGGATGTACGTCGTGTACCTCATGTCCAACTTCCGGCTGTGGTCGCTCATGCGCTGGCCGTTCTCGAAGATGATCATCCTGGCGCTCGGCGGCGTCGTGCCCTTCCTGTCCTTCGTCGTGGAGAAGAAGTTCCACGCCGAAGTGGAGGCCGAACTCGCCGCGAACCCGCAGGCTCCGCAGCGCTACTGAGCGCCCGGCGTCGGGCACCATGTGAGTTCGCTTACCCGGCGGCCGTTCCCGGGCCGGTACCGTCTTCTCAATGTGCGGGCGGACGGCGCCGCAAAGTAGGCTAGTACGGTGACTACTCCCTCTGCATCCCAGACGTCCCACAAGCCCGTGCTGGTTGTTGACTACGGTGCCCAGTACGCGCAGCTGATCGCCCGCCGCGTCCGGGAAGCGAACGTGTATTCGGAAGTGGTTCCGCATACCTACAGCACCGAGCAGCTCCTGGCCAAGAACCCTGCCGCCATCATCCTCTCCGGCGGCCCCGCCAGTGTCTACGCCGAAGGCGCCCCGAGCGTCGGCGCAGACCTGTTCGAGGCCGGAGTGCCCGTCTTCGGCATCTGCTACGGCTTCCAGGCCATGGCGAACGCCCTCGGCGGCAAGGTCGCCCAGACCGGGCTCCGCGAGTACGGCGCCACCGAAACCACCACCATCGGTGAGGGCCGGTCCATCCTGGCGGGCATGCCCCAGCACCAGAGCACCTGGATGAGCCACGGCGACTCCGTCCACGAGGCCCCCGAAGGCTTTGAGGTCCTGGCGACGACGGCGGGCGCCGAGGTGGCAGCCTTCGCCAACGAGGAGAAGTGCCTCTACGGCGTGCAGTGGCACCCGGAGGTAAAGCACTCGGCGTACGGCCAGCAGGTCCTTGAGAACTTCCTGTTCAAGGGCGCCAAGCTGGAACCGAACTGGACCGCAGGCAACATCCTTGAAGAACAGGTTGACCGGATCCGCGAACAGATCGGCGACGCCCGGGTCATCTGCGGCCTGTCCGGCGGCGTTGACTCCGCCGTCGCCGCCGCCCTGGTGCAGCGCGCCGTCGGCGACCAGCTGACCTGTGTGTTCGTGGACCACGGACTGCTGCGCGAAGGCGAGGCCGAACAGGTCGAACGCGACTTCGTGGCCGCCACCGGCGTCAAGCTCTACGTTGCCAACGAGCAGGAGCGCTTCCAGGCGGCCCTGGCAGGCGTCAGCGACCCGGAGACCAAGCGCAAGATCATCGGCCGCGAATTCATCCGCGCCTTCGAGGAAGCCGAGCTGGCGATCATCGCCGAGGCGGCCGCGCACGGCGAGAAAATCAAGTTCCTCGTGCAGGGGACCCTGTACCCCGACGTCGTCGAGTCCGGCGGCGGTGAAGGTGCAGCGAACATCAAGAGCCACCACAACGTGGGCGGACTGCCGGAAGACCTGCAGTTCGAACTCGTCGAACCGCTGCGGGCCCTGTTCAAGGACGAGGTCCGCGCCGTCGGCGCCCAGCTGGGCCTGCCGCAGGAAATTGTGGGGCGCCAGCCATTCCCGGGCCCCGGTCTCGGCATCCGGATCGTCGGTGAAGTCACCAAGGAGCGGCTGGACCTGCTGCGCAAGGCAGACGCCATCGCGCGGGCTGAACTGACAGCTGCCGGACTGGACAACGAGGTCTGGCAGATGCCGGTCGTCCTGCTGGCCGATGTCCGGAGCGTCGGCGTCCAGGGCGATGGCCGCACCTACGGCCACCCGATCGTTTTGCGCCCTGTCTCCTCCGAAGACGCCATGACGGCTGACTGGTCGCGCCTGCCCTACGATCTGCTGGCCAGGATCTCCAACCGCATCACCAACGAGGTGGACGGCGTGAACCGTGTCGTGCTCGACGTGACCAGCAAGCCGCCGGGAACGATTGAGTGGGAATAGCCTGGTAACGGGCTCGCGGAATGGCCGGACTCCAGGGAGACCGGCCATTCCCGTCTGTCCCTGCCGGCCGGATTGCGGTGGCAACCTTTTGGCGGGACATCGCCAGCCGGCCAATTCGGGCGGAATTTATGCCCTGCCAGTGTTGCGGAGCCTCACCGGCGCCGGATTCGGGCTACCCTCGAAAGCATGCCGGTATGGTCCAGGACGTCCCGCGCGAGCACGGAAAACGTGACCCCAGTAATCGCGAGCACAGAAAAGAAGGCAGCAGTGTCAGTTGGTCAAGGCCACCCCGAGGGCTCCGAGGAGCTCAGGAAATGGCTGTCGGGGCTCAAACCCGTCACTGGTGCAGACACCATGCTGCGCTTCACCAAGACGCCTGAGGGTTCCATCGACCTGACCCACGCGCATCCGTCCGGACTGGCGCAGTTGATGGCTGGCCGGCGCACCCGGCTGTCCACACTGATCCGTGACCACCAGCAGTTCGTCGTCGCCGCGCGGGCGTCCCGCAATCTGCGGTCCAAGATCTTCGAACTCGCGAATGACCGCGGCATAGATGCAGGGTACTTCTCGGCGGGAACGGTCGTCTGGACTTCCGCCGTCGGAGGCAAACCCCAGCGCGTGTCGGCACCGGTGATGCTGGCATCCATCTCCCTCACCATGCGTCCGGGCGAGGACGATTACGAACTGCAGCTGACGGAGCAGGCCAAGATCAACCCCGCCCTGATCCGGCACCTGAAGACCGTCCACGGGATCGTCTTCGATGTCAACGCCGTCACCCGCATGGCCTACAGCACTGCCCGGTTTGATCCCCAGCCGGTCCTGGACCGGCTGGGCACGCTCATCCAGCCCATCCATGGCGCCGAGGTTGAGCACAACCTCCTGGTCTCCACCTTCGCGGACCTGTCCGGGAGCCTCGATGATCCGTGGATCAACGAGAACCACCTCCTTGTGTCGGCGCTGGGGCGCGCCGCGGCCGGCGAGGCGGTGGAGGTTCCCGAACTTAAGGCCGGGCGCTTCCCGAGCACCGACGAGCGGGATCCCGCAGACGAACTGCTGCTGCTCGACGCCGACACCGACCAGCAGTATGTCGTCGATGCCGTCCGGGCCGGGGACTCGCTCGTGGTCAGCAGCCCGCCCGGCACCGGCCAGACGCAGACAGCCATCAACACCATCGGTGCCCTCGTGGATCAGGGCAAGACTGTCCTGGTGGTGGGGGACCGGCGCGCCAGCCTTGGCGAGATCTCGGCAGAGCTGGACACCCTGGGCGTGGACTCCACCCTGTTCCAGCTCGCCGGGAACACCACCCCGCTGCAGTTGAAGGGCCAACTGGTGCGGGCCATCATGCGCAACGAAAAATCCCTTGAGCCCCAGCTCAGCAACCTGCACACCACCCTGACAGAGCACCGCCACGCCCTCCGGGACCACGTCGCCTCCCTGCACAACGTGCGCCAACGCTGGGGCTGCTCGCCCTACGAAGCCATGCAGTCGCTGGCCGAGCTGACCTCCATCCAGCCGGCTCCGGCCACCACCGTCCGGCTCAAGCGCAGCGTGCTGGACAACATCCGCGACCGCGAGGAACTGGCAGGGCGGCTCCACCGGGCCGCCGAACTGGGCAGCTTCAGCAGGGCCTCGACGACAAGCCCCTGGCACGGCGCCCGCCTCCTGACCCGCAAGGAAACCCAGGAAGCCCAGCATGTGGCCCGCTCGGTGGCCGGAAAGCTGCCAAAGCTGCGCGACCTGATGGACGGCGTCGCCGATCACGCCGAAATCCGCCTTGGCCGCACTTTTGCCGATTGGGGGGACCAGATTGAGCTTCTGGTCGCGGTCCGTGAGAGCCTCGACAAATTCACCCCGGACATCTTCGACCGCCCGGTCAATGACCTCATCTCCGCCACTGCAGCCTCATCCTGGCGGCGCGAACGGAACATTGAGATGCCATCCATGCAGCGCTCGCGCCTGCGCCGGGTGGCGAAGGAATATGTCCGCCCGGGCGTCCACATTGCGGACCTGCACAACTCCCTGGTCCTCGTCCAGGAGCAGCGCGCCGAGTGGTCCGGCTACGCCACGACTCAGCGCCATCCGGCGGTCCCTTCCGGCCTCGGGGAGATCATCGCCCTGTACCGCGAGCTGGAAGCGGAACTGGCCGAGCTGGGACAGGCCGTCGCTCACACCGCCGCGGGCGGCGAATTGCATGCCGCGCCCTACGAGGAACTCATGGAGCGGCTGGAACGGCTGGTTGCCGACACCGGAACGCTCGAGACGCTGCCGGAGCGGACACTTCTGGTCGAGAACATGCGCGAACACGGTCTCGGCGAACTGCTCGCCGACCTTGCCGAACGTGAAGTGCCGGCCGGATCGGTTGCTGCGGAGCTCGAGCTCGCTTGGTGGCAGTCGGCGCTGGAGGCCATGATCAGCGGAGACGATTATTTGGCCATGTCCGACGGCGACGCCCTGCGCCAGCTCGAGGCCGAGTACCGTCTCGCGGACAACGCCCACATCGCCAGCGGCGCGGCCCGGCTGCGCTGGCAGCTGGCCGAACG
Organism: Pseudarthrobacter sp. PvP090; assembly: GCF_040547365.1. Taxonomy (NCBI): domain Bacteria; kingdom Bacillati; phylum Actinomycetota; class Actinomycetes; order Micrococcales; family Micrococcaceae; genus Pseudarthrobacter; species Pseudarthrobacter sp. PvP090. Next base: position 80,254 of record NZ_JBEPPO010000001.1, on the reverse strand, counting down.
CTGGCGGGCTGCCATTGCGGAGCACCCGCGCCAGGCGGAGCTGCTGCGCAGCCTGCTCAAGGACGGCAGGGTCACCCTTTCAGCCCTGACCGGGCAGGCCGCTGAACTGCTGCCCATGCTGGTGCCGGTGTGGTCGGTGAGCCCCTATCTGCTGACGGCGGTCCTGCCCGTGGAGCAGAAGTTCGACGCCGTTGTGATCCTCGATGCCGAGGCGACGTCGCTGCAGGCTGTCCTGCCGGCCATCGCCCGAGCCAAACAGGTGATCGCCTTCGGTGACGACCGGATCGCCAGTCCGCGGACCTTCACCGTCGGTGTGGAGCGGCTTGCCGCCGGCGAGAGCTCCCATCAGGGTGTCGAAAGCGCTTACCGGGCCCTGTCCACTGTTTTGCCCACTTGGAACCTGCGCACGGTCTACCGCGCCGTCGATGAAGACCTCGTGCGTCAACTGAGCAAGGGCTTTTACGACGGCGGACTGCGCCGTTTGCCGGAAGGCCAGTCCGCCACCGGGCTGGACCGCGCGCTGACGGTGGAATACCTGCCGGACGGAACGGGACTGCCCAGCGCGGACCAGGACGGCGTGGAATCCGTCGTGGCCGAGGTCAACCGCGCGGTGGAGCTTGTCTTCGAACACGCCCGGCTGCGGCCGCGGACGTCGCTGGCTGTCGTTACCGGCAGCCTCCGGCACGCAGCCCGGATCGGCGAGTCCATCCGGTTGCAGCTGCCCAACTACCCGCTGCTGGCCAGTTTCTTCACCGCCGGCGACGAGTCCTTCCGGGTGGTGGACCTGGAACGCGCCCAGGGTCTGGTCCGCGATCACGTGATCTTCTCACCGGGGTATGGGCGCACGCCGCACGGGCGGGCTCTCCACAGCTTGGGCCCGCTGTCCCTGGACGGCGGACGGGCCAAGTTCGCCCTCGCCATGACGCGCGCGCGGCGGTCGCTGCACGTACTGAGCTGCTTCCGACCCGAAGACCTCGACGTGACCCGGCTGAGCCACGGTGCCGTCGACTTCTACGAGCTGCTGGACCGCGAAATTGCGGGCAATTCCGATCTCGGCAGCCCGGCATCGAGGGCGGCCGCCAGCGAACAGGCCCTGGGAGCGGACCCCCTGGTCGCTGACCTCGGCGACCGCCTGCGGGCTCGGGGTGCCCGGGTCTGGCACCAGTATGATGGCGCCCTGAACATGGTGGCCGCTGCCGACCCGTTGAGCACCCTCGGGCAGGACGACGCTGAGATTCCCCGGCCCGTGGCAATTGAGTCCGACGGCACCGAGCAATACCGCCGGCTGACCGTCCGCGAACGCAGCAGGCTCCGCCCGCAGCTCCTGGAACGGCTCGGCTGGCGCTACATGCCACTATGGACCATAGAGGTTTTCACCGATCCGTCGGCCTGCGCCGACCGCATCGGCGGATATCTCGGACTGGAAAAGCCGGCGGTGACGCACCGGAAACGGACCTCGCCAGGGTTCTTCGACGACGACGTCGAGAACCTTGCCGTCAGCGAAGCGCAGGCCTCGGAGCGGCGGACCCCGGCCGGACGGCCGGACAGTGCGCAGGAGCACAGAACAGATCAGGGTATTAAGGAGGGCAGTGGCATGACTGCGAACGGCGATAGCCAGAACCACGGCGACAGCCAAGAGGGTCGCGATATCCGGACCAGCGACGAAGGCCGGGACAACGGGACCGAACAACCCGAAGCGGCGACCGTCGCGGCCGGCGTGCTGCCGAACAAAGCTGCCGAAGACGATCCGAGGCGCTGGGGCGACGAGCCGGGCGGCTACGACCACGACTCCTGGCTCCAAGAACAAAAGCCGCCGCACTGGGGCTAGGACCCTTCTCGGCCCGGACCGCTCGGGAGTGGGCTTCCGGCAGAGCCCCTGCCGGGACAGCGCCGGCCGGCAGGGCCGGCTAGCCATGAACGCCCGCCACGAGGACAAAGAACAGCTTGCCTTGGGTGGATGCACCGGCGAGGCGACCCGCCTGATCGGCGTCGGCAGCCACGACCAGGAGGCCGTCGGAGTCCCCAGTTGCCAGCCATTGGCCGGCCCCGCTGCCGTGCTCGGAGGTCCACAGCACCGGCACCGCGGCGGCCAGCACTTGGGATGCTGCCGGCTGGTCGAAGCCGTTGCCGGTTGTCATGACGACATTCACAAGTTGGCCGGGGGAAAGCAATTGGATCGAGGCGGGATCCGCCATGCGCAGCGGCACAGCGGCAGATCCCGGAGGACTGCCAGCCAGGAGGCCGGGGCCAAGGAGCTGCGCATCAGAGAGCAGCTGACCCTTGCGCAGGGCCACCGCCAACTGCTTCCCCGCGAGGGAATCTGTGCTGCCGAAGCTGCCGGCGGGCACCAGGGCGCGCGGGACGCTCAAAGCTACCAGATCGTCCGGGGCCAGTGTCTCCCCGGCCGGGAGGTCCCTTGACGCGGCCAGGGCGGAGACCGTGAAGGCCGGAGCGGGGGTTAGCTGTTGAACGGTGAGACCGGCAGCCACGCAGAGCAGTAGCGCCACCGCCAGCCGGCGGTTGCGGACCAGCCACCGGACCAGCCGCCTACGGGGAGGCTGCCCAGCGGGCCTTGGCCGGCGCGGACGGCTTGGGGTGATCGGCCGGCCGGAGCGGCGCCCGGGGGAGCTGCCCCTTCGGAGAATTGGTAAGGGGCGCAACACGCCGCGGAATATGACCCCAGCGCCCGCCTCAGGGTAGGCGGCTAGGGGAAGGACGGGGCGGGCGAGGATGGCCATGGCCCGACACTACGCATCGGCGTGGAAGCCGGGCAGGCGGGCTTTGGGCTATGTGGATAAAACAGCCCGGGCGGCATCGGAGCGGGCGGGGCCGCAGCCCCGGACAGTTCCTAGCTTGCGGAAGCGGCGGCAGGCGCCGGAGTGGGGGCCGGGGCCGGGGCCGGCGAGACAGTGCCGCCCTTGGCGTCGCGGGAGTCGGTCCGGTAGAAGCCGGAACCTTTGAAGACGACGCCAACGCTGTTGAACTTCTTGCGAAGGGTCCCCTGGCACTCAGGGCAGGACGTGAGGGTGCTGTCGGTAAACGACTGCACTATCTCGAAGGCGTGGCTGCAGTCCTTGCAGGCGTAGGCATACGTGGGCACTGGAAATCCTCCTCTGGGACATACGAGCAGGTCCCGTGCTGTCCGGCGCGGATCACAGCCGACATCTCCGTCGACACCATCCGCCCCTTAGCAGTCGCAGGGCCTGAGTGCTAATTCTATCACCCTGCCGCGAGGCCCTACGTGCCCGATCGCTGCAATGAAAGCAGGCCCGTCGGAGTCAGGGCGGCGGCCACCTTCCGGTCGAAGGGCTCTGCGGGGATGCTGCCGGCAGGCAGGACCTCGCCGTCGTACACGACGGCGATGGTCGGCACGGGTGGGAACAGCCCGCCGTCGGACGTCGAGGACCCAGCGGGGAGGAGGGCCGCCACCGCCGCCAGGAACTTGTCGTAGTAGCCGCCGCCCTGCCCGATCCGGTTGCCGGTGAAGTCGACGGCGGTGGCCGGCAGGAAGATGCCGTCTGTCTGCCGCATGACGGTTGTGTCATGGCGGTCGCCGACCGGTTCCTGGATCGGCGCGTAGCGGCTCCGGGCGGATTCGGAACCCGGCGTCCAGTACACCCAGGTCAGCGCCAGTCCAGGCTCGCAGACCGGAAGCAGGATTTGGTGCCCTGCCGCATGCAACACTGTCAGCAAGGGAAGGGTCGGCGGCTCGGAACCCACTCCAAGGTAGGCGGCGAAGGTGCCGGGGCTGCCACCGGTCAGTGCGGCAGCCCACGCCAGTCCCTGTCGGGCAATGCCCTTCCCCGCGTCCTCCAGTCCGGCCGGCGTCAGTACCGCACGCCTGGCACGGTGGCCGGCCCGGATCTCTTCTTTCGTCGCCATGCGGCCTTGTCCCTCCCGCGTGATGCAGCCCGGGAAGCGGAGTTTCTCTGGCGTCACGAACGATTACCCAATGTTTGGTCCCTCCGTTAGATTAGTCCAGTGACTACTCTCAATGCTCCCGTTCGCAAGGCCGTCATCCCCGCAGCCGGCCTCGGCACCAGGTTCCTTCCGGCCACCAAGGCCATGCCGAAGGAAATGCTTCCTGTCGTCGACAAGCCAGCCATTCAGTACGTTGTGGAGGAAGCCGTCAACGTCGGCTTGAGCGACATCCTGATGATCACGGGCCGTAACAAGCGTGCCCTCGAAGACCACTTTGACCGCGTCCCTGCGCTGGAAGCCACCCTCGAGGCCAAGGGCGACACCGCCAAGCTCGCGTCCATTCAGGCCGCCAGCAACCTCGGTGACATCCACTACGTCCGCCAAGGCGATCCGATGGGCCTGGGTCACGCCGTCCTCCGCGCAAAGCAGCACGTGGGATACGAACCCTTCGCTGTGCTGCTCGGCGATGACCTGATCGACGCCCGCGATGAACTTCTCAGCACCATGATTGAGGTTCAGGCGAAGACCGGCGGTTCCGTCGTCGCACTCATCGAGGTGGAACCCTCCCAGATCAGCGCCTACGGCTGCGCGGACGTTCAATCGATTCCGGGCGAGGACTATGTCCGCATCAACCAGCTTGTTGAGAAACCTGACGTTGAAGACGCCCCGTCCAACCTCGCCGTGATCGGCCGCTACGTCCTCCACCCGGCGGTCTTCGAGGTCCTGGAGCGCACTGCGCCCGGCCGCGGCGGAGAAATCCAGCTGACCGACGCGCTCCAGGAGCTCGCAGCTGGCAACGGCGAAGGCTACGGCGTTTACGGCGTTGTGTTCCGGGGCCGCCGCTACGACACCGGGGACAAGCTCAGCTACCTCAAGGCCTGCGTGCAGCTCGCCTGCGACAGCGAAGACCTCGGCCCCGGCCTGCGGGAGTGGCTCCCCGACTTCGCTGCCAGCATCGCCCCCAGCCTGACCAAGTAACTCCCGTGGGGGGCAGCTTCCGCTGGCCGGTGACGCTTGAGAGCGGCGACCTTTTGTTGCGCCCGATCCGTTACCGGGACCGCAAGGAGTGGACTGCGGTCCGCTCCCGCAACAGCGAGTGGCTAGCCCCCTGGGAGGCGTCCAATCCTGTTCCCGGGGGTGGCCTTCCCGACTACCGCCAGATGGTGCGCTCCCTCAAGGCACAGGCCGCCCAGGCCGCGGCCCTGCCGTTTCTCATCACGGAGCGGACCCCGGGCTTCCGCGAGCCTGTCATTGTGGGACAGCTGACGGTTTCCTCCATTGTGTGGGGCTCGGCAATGATGGCCACACTCGGCTATTGGGTGGACCAGGATCGGGCCGGGCACGGCATCGCCCCGACCGCGGTGGCGTTGGTGACGGACTATTGCTTCCAGTCCCTTGGGCTGCATCGGATGGAAATCAACATCCGGCCCGAAAACGCTCCCAGTCTCCGGGTGGTTGAGAAGCTCGGATTCCGCGACGAGGGCTACCGGCCGCGGTTCCTGCACATCAACGGCGAATGGGCCGATCACCGGAGCTTCGCACTGACCTCCGACGAAGTCCCGGAGGGGCTCCTTTCGCGGTGGCAGGAGAGCCGCCCCGCTTAGTGGTCAGACCCTTCCTGACCAGCAATAACGTCATCAATCCAGTCAATTGACAGTTCCCTTGCGACACACCGGGGACAATGCGGGCCCGCACCCCGGATTGCTCATACGGTTTTGATGTGGACATCCCTCTTAGCAGCTCTGTGATCCTTGTCATTGCTGTTGCGCTCTGGATTGTGTGGGTTGCCCCCTACATACTCCGGAACGGACGCCACCAGCTGCAGCCTGCGGGCGAGCTTGTGGCGGACGTCATTGATCTCGAAACAGCAGCCCCGCAAGCCGGGAAGGTCATGAAGATGACGGCCCAGCAGGAGAAACCCATGACCAGCACCCAGCGCACCGAGCCCGTCCCGGGAACCGCCGGGCTCGACGGCGGCACCACGACTGCAGCCACCGGTCCGGCGTTCAGAATCCGCTATGGCCGGTTGGCTCTCGCCTTGGCCGGTCTGCTGTCGCTGCTCACCGGTGTTGTCTCGGCGGCGCTGCGCATCTTCGGCATTGGTTCCCCCTGGTTGCCGTTCGCCGGGTTGCTCGGTGCCGGCGCCGCGGTCTTTATGCTTCGCTGGCTCGCGGTCCGGGACCGCCGCCGAAAAATGAACGCCGCATTTCGCGCGGCCATGAGCGTACCGGCCCACGCCGCCGGGTCCGCCCCCGAACGAAACCCCCTGCGGGAACCGGCGGGAGAGCCCAGGGAACGGACCGAAAGCCCGCTTTTTGACGCCCAGGCCGTCGCCGCAGAATGCACGCCGGCACCGAAATCCCTCAACGCTCAGGAACTTCGCCAGGCGGCCCTGGCGGAAGCCGTGGCTTCGGGGGACACCTCCGTCCTTGGCACCATGGATGTCCCGACCCCTGAAGAATCCCGCTGGGAACCGGTGGAAGTCCCAAAACCCACTTATGTGGAAGCGCCGAAGGCCGAGCGAGCCGCCCCCAAGCCTCTCGACCTGCCGGAAGCCCCGAAGGCAGTCGGTAAGCCGTCGCTGAAGCAGGGCCACCCGCAGACGCCATCCGGCAGCCTCGGTGCGGACGCCGAGCAGAAGCCCCTGGGCAAGGCCCAGAGCGCCCTGAGCAACCTGGACGATGTCCTGCAGCGACGCCGGGCCTGAGCTCCATCCCTTTCCCGGCCCCGGGCGGCCAGCAATGGCCGCCCGGGGCTTTTTTGTGCCCGGCGGAATGCTGGCCAGCGCGTCTCCTGCGGCCCATAGTCCGGTTGGGGCGGTAGCCTCAGGGCATGGCTCGAATTTGCGTTGCGGGAGGAACCGGTCAGGTGGGCCGCGAGGTGGTGCGGCAGGCTGTCTCAGGCGGGCACGAGGTGGCGGTCCTCTGCCGGAATCCGCCGCCCTCCGGGGACTCGGCCCGCATCTCCGGCGCCGAGTATTTTCCTGCCGATGTGACCACTGGTGTGGGACTGGCCGCGGCGCTGGTCGGGGCCGACGTCGTGGTCGACTGCCTGGAGGGGCGGTCCGGGAAGTCTCTGAAAGCCTTCGCCGACGGCGGTGCCCGGCTGCTTGCCGCCGCCGAGGACTCCGGCGTGCCCCGGGCCGTGGTGCTGTCCATCGTCAATTGCGACCGGAGCAGCTTCGGCTACTATGCCTCGAAGGCAGCCAAGGAGCTGGTCTACGAGCGGTCCGGACTCGAGACGGTCGCGCTCCGAGCGATGCAGTTCCACTCCCTCCTCGCGACGATTTTCGCCGCCGGCTCGAACCTGCGTGTCATTCCCGTGGTCAGAGGCGCTCGTTTCCAGCCCATAGCACCCGCGGACGTCGCGGCGGCCTTGGTCGAAGAGGCCGTAGAACCCGCAGCGGGTCGGCGGCACACCGTCAGGACCGTCGGCGGCCCCGAGATTCAGGAGATGGGGGAGTTCGCCCGTCAGTGGAAGGCAGCCACCGGCTCCCGCGCACGGTCGCTGCCTCTCCCGCTGCCCGGTGCGATGGGAAAGTTTCTGCGCGCTGGCCTGAATCTGGTACCGGAGGAGCGCCACGCCGGTGCAACTTTCAGCGGCTGGCTGGCAAAGAACGCGGATAGTTTGTAGCCTAGGGACACCGGCAACGCCGTTCCTTCGGGACCGGCGTTGCTTCGGGGCTATAGCTCAGTTGGTAGAGCGCTTCGTTCGCATCGAAGAGGTCAGGAGTTCGAATCTCCTTAGCTCCACAGTTTGCAGGGGTTTTGAGCCCCTGAGCGCCATGGAACTAGCACTTTCCCGGATGTATCGTTGACTATCGTTGTATATCGTTCGCGATCTTCCAGAGGAGAGCATGATGCACAATTCATTCCCGGCAGGCGGATTCCGCGGCAACAATGTCGACAGCATGTGGCAGGCCGTTGAGGAGCTGCGTTCGAGGTTCGAGAAGCGCTCGGGCTCCCGTGCGGGGCGGGGCGAGGTGCGCTCGGCCGTGCTGGCCCTGCTCGCGGAGCGGCCTATGCACGGCTACCAGATCATCCGTGAAATCGAGGAGCGCAGCGGTGGCTGCTGGAAGCCCAGCGCGGGCTCCGTCTACCCCACACTCCAGCTGCTGGCCGACGAGGGCCTGATCCGTGCCGAGGAATCCAACGGCCGCAAGATCTACTCCCTGACGGAGGCGGGCCGGGAGGTGGCGGGTGCCGGCGTGCCAGCGCCCTGGGACTCGACGGCACCGGCGTCGGGCACGGGGTTCACGGCGCTGCCCAAGGCCGGCGTCGAGCTCGCACAAGCCGCGTCCCAGGTGGCCCGCACCGGCACGCCGGAGCAGGTGCAGGAGGCCGTGGCGGTCCTCGACGACGCGCGTCGCCGGCTGTACGCGATCCTCGCTCAGGGCTGACGGGCTGACGGGGTGACAGCAGTTCGCCGGGACCGCGCAGATCCGCGACCCGGCAGCAGGGCCCACCGTGCCCGGTACCGTCGCATCCTGCGCTTCGCCGCATGGCATCTCGCGGAGACCTGGTGGTTTGAGCTGTTCCTCCCTCACCTCGGGCTGGTCCGGACCGCCGAGCGCACCAGGACCAAGAGAATGCGGCGCTTCGCGCAGCGCTTCCATGTGCTGGCGGTGGACCTCGGCGGTCTCATGATCAAAGTCGGTCAGTTCCTGTCCTCCAGGCTCGACGTGCTGCCGCCCGAGATCACCAAGGAACTTGAGGGCCTGCAGGATGAGGTGCCTCCGGTGTCCTTCTCTGCGATCCGCACCCTCGCCGAAGCTGAGCTGGGGGCGCCGCTGGAGCGGTTGTTCGCCTCTGTCGAGGAGACACCGATCGCAGCGGCATCCCTCGGGCAGGCGCACCGGGCGAGGCTTCGCCCGGGCGACGCCGCCGACACCGGGCTTGAGAGTGTTGTGCTGAAGGTGCAGCGGCCGGGCATCGACGCCATTGTCGACGTCGACCTGGCGGCACTGCGCAAAGTCGGCGGCTGGCTCAGCCGGGTTCGCCTGGTGTCCGATCGTGCCGACATGCCCGCCCTGGTGGAGGAGTTCGCGCAGACCAGCCTGGAGGAGATCGACTACCTGAATGAGGGGGCAAACGCGGAGCGGTTCGCGGTTGAATTTGCCGATGACGGCCGGGTGGGAGTGCCCGACGTCGTCTGGGAGCGGAGCACCCGCCGCGTGCTCACCCTCGAAGACGTGACAGCCATAAAGATCACGGACACGGCAGCGCTGCTGGCGGCGGGCATCGATCCGGCGCAGGTCGCCCCGGTTTTCGCCTCGGTCATGTTCGAACAGATGTTCACGACCGGTTTTTTCCACGCCGATCCCCACCCGGGCAACATCTTTGTCACTCCCTCGACCGGTCCCTCTGCAGAGCGCGCCTGGAAGCTGACTTTCATCGACTTCGGCATGATGGGCGAGGTTCCGGCAAACACGCGCAGCGGGCTGCGAAAGCTGCTCATCGCGGCCGCTGAGCGTGACGGCGAGGGCCTGGTGGCCGCTATCAGGAACGTGGGTGTGCTGCTCCCCTCGGCCGACACTGTGGAGCTTGAGCGGGCGATGACGCACCTCTTCGCCCGGTTTGGCGGGATGGGCTTCGCCGAGCTTCGCGCGGTGGACCCCCGGGAGTTCCGGGACTTTGCGGTGGAGTTCGGAGACGTGGTCCGCTCCTTGCCGTTCCAGTTGCCGGAGAATTTCCTGCTCATCATCCGGGCCATGTCACTGACGTCGGGAGTGTGCAGCTCGCTGGATGAGCGGTTCAATCTCTGGGACTCGGTCGAACCCTACGCGGCGCAGCTGCTGCGCGACGAGCGCGGCAACATCGTGCAGGACGTCGCCCAGCAGGCACTCGATGCTGCCGTATTGGCCGTGGGCCTGCCGAAACGTCTGAATGGGGTCCTGACCCGGTTGGAGGACGGGTCACTGGCGGTTGCCAGTCCCCGCCTTGAGCAGCAGGTAAAACGGCTTGACCGCACGGTGCAGCGATCGGCATCGGCCCTTATATTCGGTGCCCTGCTTGTTGCCGGTTCCGTGGTCCGCGCGGATGACACGGTCCTCGGTAATGTGCTGATGATTGTGTCGGTGGTTCCGCTGCTGCACGGACTCTGGGCGGGGCGCAGCGGCCTGTGACATCCCGATATCCTGTCCAGTGAGACGAGGAGAATTATGACCACCCTGAAAGAACGCCTGCACGCCGACGTCGTCGGCCACATGAAGGACCGCAACAAGGTCGCGCTCACCACGGTGCGCAACGTCCTGGGCGAAATCGAAACCCGCGAGAAGTCCGGCAAGACCCCGATCATTCTGGACGACGCCCAGGTGACGTCCCTGCTGCAAAAGGAAGCCGCCAAGCGCCGCGACACCGCCCGCATCTATACCGAGGCGGGGGAGGCCGAACGGGCCGCGGCGGAAATCGCCGAAGCCGAGATCATCGAGGCCTACCTGCCGCAGGCACTGACCGCAGCCGAGGTGGAGGCGATCGTTGACGAGGTGATCACGGACCTCACGGCCGACGGCACCGAACTGACCATGCGCCAGCTGGGCGCGGTGATGAAGCCGGTGACCGCGAAGGTCGCCGGACGCTTCGACGGGAAAGCCGTGAGCGAGATCGTGCGCGGCCGCATCGCCCCGTGACCGGCAGCCGGGCCGGGAAAATGGCAGACCGGGAATAGCAGCCCGGGCAGGACGGCGGACCGCCACCGGCGTGCGCCTGTATCCTGAGAAGGTGCGTCCCGCCGCACACGTCAGTCTCCGATCCGCCCCTCGGACTCTGGGATTGGAACTCTTATCGCTACCGCCGTGCCGGATCAACCCCTGGCCATCCCGACGCCCTCCCGCACGCCCCCGCAGGCAGCCGGGGTGAACGATCCCGCCGTGGTGACGTGGGCAGAGGGCGGCCACAGCAGGACCGCCCGCTGGCGGTCGGCGAACGGTCGGCCCGCGCCCGCCCGCATTGAAGTCGTCAACGACTCCCTCACGGCCGATGAGGCGAACCGGATGGCCTCCCAGGGCACCGCGATGCTCTGGCAGGGCGACTTCCACAACGCGCGGCAGATCCTCAACGCCCTCGACCGGCGGGTGGGCGCCGGGAAGAAAAAGGCCGCGCACACCCCGGCCGATGAGTTTTATCGGCACCGCCAGTCCCGCTCGCACCGGGCACGCATTCTCGGCCTGCTGCTGATTCCGCTCGATCCGGGCCCAGTGGTGCCGCTTCGGCGCGCCCCGGGCATCCAGCAGGCCGCCGAGGAGGCCTACGGCGACATCAGCGAACCTTCAGTGGTGTCGCTCCACGAGCTTGTCGGGGCCATCGGCGCGCACGAATGGCGAAAAAACGGCGTCTTCGTCGAGGCCCTGCAGGACCGCATCCACCCGCACTACGGCACGTTCTTCCCGACTCGCAGCGAGTACGTCGATCTGGTGGCCGCCGCGCCGCTGCCCTCCGACAGGCTGGCGTTCGACGTCGGAACGGGCACCGGCGTGCTCGCCGCCGTCCTCGCCCGCCGGGGCGTCCACCGTGTGGTCGCGACGGACAACGAACCCCGCGCGATTGCCTGCGCCGGCGAGAATTTCCGGAATCTGGGCGTCCAGGACACGGCCGAGGCTGTCCTGACCGACATGTTCCCGCCCGGCCGGGCACCGCTCATCGTGTGCAACCCGCCGTGGATTCCGGCCACGCCGCATTCCTCCCTGGACAATGCCGTCTACGACCCCGGCAGCCGGATGCTGTTCCGTTTCCTGAATGAACTCCCCGGCCATCTGGAGCCGGGCGGCGAGGGCTGGCTCGTCCTCTCGGACCTGGCCGAGCACCTGGGCCTGCGGTCCCGCGACGATCTGCTGGGCGCCATCGAGGCGGCCGGGCTGAAGGTGCTGGCACGGTCCGACACCAAGCCAACCCATCCCAAGGCATCCGACCGGAACGATCCTTTGTTCAAGGCCCGCGCGGCCGAAGTCACCTCGCTGTGGCGGCTCGCAACCCGCTAGCACCGCGCTCCGCCGCATGCCCCTGCCGTTCAGACCCTAACCCGAAAGAGAAATACCCATGAGCCTGATCCGGCTGCAAGACGTCAGCGTGCGCTTCGACAACACCCAGATCCTCCGGGAAGCGTTCTTCCGCCTCGAGACGGGCGACCGGGTGGGCCTGATCGGCAAAAACGGCTCCGGCAAGACGACCATCCTCAAACTGGTCCTCGACCAGGTGACACCGGATACCGGCACGGTCACCCTGGAACTGGGCACCAAGGTGGGCTACTTCTCCCAGTTCTCGGAACTCAACGGGGACGCCACGATTCTTGACGTGCTCGACGGGCTGTTTACCGAGATCAAGGCGATTGAGGCCGAGCTGGCCGCCATCGACACCTCCATCGCCGCTGACCCCGCGGACACAGAACTCGACCGCCTCATCAGCCGCCAGGCCGAGCTGTTCGAGGACATGGAACGGCTCGACGGCTGGGACTACCCGCGGCGCATCGACACCGTCCTCACGACCCTGGGCTTCGACGAGGCGCACCGCACCTGTGCCATCGACGAGCTGTCCGGCGGCTGGCGCAACCGGGCGGCCCTGGCCAAAATCCTGCTCGAAGGCCCCGACGTGCTGCTCCTCGACGAGCCCACCAACTTCCTGGATGTGGCGGGCGTCGAATGGCTCGAAAGCTGGTTCCGGGACTTCAAGGGCGCCGCGATCATCGTCTCGCACGACCGGAAATTCCTCGACGCCGTCGTCACCCGGATCATCGAGGTGGAAAACTTCCACCTGCACGAATACCCGGGCAACTTCGGCGAATACGTCGTGCAGAAACAGTTCCGCCTCAAGACCCTGGAGCAGCAGTTCGTGCACGAGTCGGAGCTCCTGGCCTTTGAAGCCGAAGGGATCTCCGACCGCCGCGAGGCGGCCAAGGCCGCCAGCAGCGGGCTGGGGAACCAGCTGGCCAAAATCAAGAAGTCCCGCACACCCCGGCCGGTCGACCAGATCGTCACCGAGATCTACGGCGGCCTGCACGTCAAGGACGTCCTCTGCCGGGTGGAGGGACTGGGCAAGTCCTACGGCGAGAAGCTGCTGTTCAACGGCCTGAGCTTCGAGATCCGCCGCGGCAACCGGATCGTGGTGCTCGGCTCCAACGGCAGCGGCAAGTCCACGCTCCTGAAGGTGCTGACCGGCGAGGAACGCGCCGACTTCGGCGACGTGGCCTGGGCCAAGGGGCCGGGCTTTGTCTCCTACAACCGGATGCTCGAGGACCTCGACGACGCCGACACCGTGTCGCACGCGGTCAACGCGCTGCCCGACAGCCTTGCGTTCAGCGCCACGAAGAAGTCCGTCAACCGTTTCCTGGCCATGTTCCAGTTCTCCGAGGCGGACCTGAAACAGAAAATCGGGAACCTCTCCGGCGGGCAAAAGGCACGCGTCGCGATGGCGCAGTGCCTCCTGTCCGGCGCCTCGGTCCTGCTGCTCGATGAACCGACCAACCACTTGGACATGTCCAGCACGCAGGTCATGGAACGCGCGCTGGTGCACTTCCCGGGCGCCGTCGTGGTGGTCAGCCACGACCGGTTCTTCAGCGAAAAAATCGCCAACCGCCACCTGGTGTTCGGCGCTGACGGCTCGGCCCCCGGCGAAATCGACGTCCGCGCCGCGTAGTGCCGGTCAGCCCCGGGACGGCTTTGCCGAATCGCATCGGGAAAGTCCTCCTGGTTGAGCGCCGGCGGGATAATGGAAGCATGACCGAACAGGACCAGGACCGCGACCCCTGGGAGGAGTTCGACCGGCTCAACCCGGCGGCACCTGACCGGGTGGCGGGCTACCCCGGGGGTGAGCCCGTGGGCTTCGGCTTCCGCACGGGCGTCCGCAGCGCGAAGGTGGCCATCGGGTTTGCCATCTACGCCCTGACCCTGGGAACCATCCTGGTGGTGGTCGGCGCCGTCGTGTTCATCCGCGAAGGCCAGTGGCTGCTGCTCGGGCTGATGGTGCTGATCGAGGCCGTGTTCGTCCTGGCGTTCCGCCGGCTGGTCGCGCAGGCACGTCTGCGCCGCTGACTGCCCGGGTGTGGAGCGGCCCTGCTACTTCCGGTTCCGGGAGGTCAGGGCCAGGTAGGCACCCAGGGCGCCGACGCCGCCGATCCCCGCGGTGAAGAGGGTCTTCGGCCAGTTCCGCCAGCGGTCCGGCTGGGCGGACACCAGCTCCCCGACGGCGTTGATCAGGGCCGCGGTGATCAGCCCGGCGACGATCCGGTTCCCGGTCTTTTCCGCCTTGTCCATCAGCCTGTCCAGCTCCTCGGCCCGGAAATGAATATCGATGCCGCCGCGCTCCAGGACGTCCACCACCCGGCGCATGATCTCCGGCGCATCCGTCCCGAAGCGCAGGGCTTCCCGGCCGAGCTTCTTCAGCCGGTCCGCCAGAGCCTCGGGGGACAGCGAGCCGAGGATCATCTGCTGCGTAAAGGGTCCCAGCTGGGTGGTCAGCTCGAATCCGGGATCCAGCTGTTTACCCAGACCGTCCGCCATCACCAGCATCTTCAGCAGCAGGGCTGTTTCCCGCGGCAGCCGCAGCCGGTACTGGCGCAGCAGGGCCGCCAGTTCCGTCAGCACCGCCACGATCGGAATCTCCGCGAGCGGCCGTCCGGCGTACCGGTCCACGAGCCGCCCCAGGTCCGTCTGCAGTCCGCCAAAGCCGCCGCTCGCCTGCGCCCCGCACAGGCGGACCAGGGCGGTGGTCAGCCGGCCGGCGTCCTGGTCCACGACGGCCGCCAGCATCCTGACCAGCTGATCACGCGTCGAGTCGCTGATCTGGCCGACCATGCCGAAGTCGATGATGCCCAGCCGCCCGTCCGCCTCCACGAAGAAGTTGCCCGGATGCGGGTCGGCGTGGAAGAACCCGTCCTCGAACACCATCTTCAACAGGACGTTGCAGGCCCGCCGGGCCAGCTCCCCGGCGTCGATCCCCGCCTCCCGCAACGCGGCAGCATCGTTGACTTTGATGCCACGGATCCGCTCCAGCGTCAGGACCCGGGCTGTTGTGGTGTCCCAGAAGACCAGGGGGATGTGGACGCGGCCGTCGCCCGCGAAGTTCGCGGCGAAGTGCTCCACGTTCCGGGCTTCCTGCAGGTAGTCCAGTTCGGCGCGCAGGGTCTGGGAGAACTCATCGACGAGGGCCGCCAGGTGGACCGCGGCGGCCCGCGTGGAGGCCCGCTCCGCGCGTTTGGCCAGCTCGGCCATGATCTCCAGGTCCTCATTGACCTGCGCCACGACGCCGGGGCGGCGGACTTTGACCACGACGTCGACGCGCCGGACGCCGGCGGCCGCGCCACCGGGGACGCCCGATGCGGCGTCCTCCGGGTCCAGGGTGATCCGGCCGCAGTGGGCCTGGCCGATGGAGCCGGTGGCGAGGGGAGCGTCGTCCAGCGAAGCGAGCAGCCGGTCCGCCGCGGTGCCGAGCTCCTCGGTGATGACGGCACGGACTTCGGCGGCTGTAATGGGCGGGGACGCGTCCTGGAGCTTCGCGAGCTCGGTGGCGTACTCCGGCGGAAGCACGTCGGTGCGCGTTGACACGATCTGGCCGAACTTGATGTAAACGGCACCGAGGTCCTCGATGGCGAGCCGGACGCGCACCGGCAGGCTCGCTCCCCGCGGCGGACGCCGGTGCTGGGCCGGGAAACCATCCGCGGGCCGGAGCCGGTCCAGCCCAAGGGTTCCCAGCGCGAAGCCCAGCCCGTGCCTCGTCAGGGTCTCCACGATGTCCCGGAACCGGTCCCGCCGTGCGCTCATGACGCCAGACTACACTCGGGTCCGCCGAACGGATCCGCCCGTCAGAGCCAGCCCTTCCGCTTGAAGATGCCGTACATCAGGGCGGCGGTGGAGCCCATCAGCCCGATGGCCATCGGGTAGCCGAAGTTCCACTGCAGCTCCGGCATCCCCTCAAAGTTCATGCCGTAGATGCCCGCCACAATGGAGGGGGCGAAGAAGATGGCCGCCCAGGACGAGATCTTCTTGACCTGCTCATTCTGCTCGGCGCTGGCCTCGTTCTGCCGGTTGGCCGTCAGCGTCCCGTCGAGGGTGAGGGCGTTCTGCAGGAGGTCCCGAAAGGAATCGGCGCGGGAGATCAGCCGCTCCACATGGTCTTCGACGTCGCGGAGGTTGTGCTGAAGCTCGGGTTTCACCTCATATTTTTCGAAGCCGCCCCGGAGCAGCTGCATCATGGCCGGGAGCGGATGGATGGCGCGCTGGAACTGGATGACCTCGCGGGCCAGTTCGTAGATCCGCCGCGAGACCGTGGAGTCGCCGCTGAACAGCTGGTCCTCGATCTCGTCGATGTCGTTTTCCAGCCCCGCCACGACGGGCACGTAGTCGTCCACCACCTGGTCCATCAGGGCGTAGAGCACAGCCTCCGGGCCGTGGCACAGGAGATCGGGGCGCTTCTCCAGCTTTCGCCGCACCTGTGCCACCCCGCCGGTTTCGGCATGCCGGACGGTGACGACGAAGTTCTTCCCGGTGAACACATGGAGTTCGCCGAATTCCACGGTTTCCGTCGCGTCCAGGTACCGCGCGGGCCGCAACACCGTGAAGAGGATGTCGTCGTAGCGTTCGAGCTTGGGGCGCTGGTGGGCCGAAATGGCGTCTTCCACGGCGAGGCTGTGCAGCCCGAACTCCGCGGCGACGGCGGCCATTTCGTCCTCCGTCGGCCGGTACAGGCCGATCCACGCCATCCCGCCGTGCCGGCTCAGGGTGTCAAAGGTCTGTTCGAGGCTCTGCGGCTCGGCGCTGCGCACGCCGTTAACGTAGACGGCGTTATCGATGATAGTCACGGGCTCATTATCCAGTCTTCAACGAACTGCCCTGGGCCAGCCGGCTGATCAGCGGTTCGGTGCGGTACTGGATGTGGGTGTACAGGGCAAGGACGGTCTCGGTCCGGATGACGCCCTTGATCCGCAGAATGGAGCGCAGGGCGGCCTGCAGACTGTGGGTGTCGGTAGCCACCACGCGGCACCACACGTCGCCGCGTCCGGAGATCTCGTGGACCTCCAGGACCTGCGCGATCAGGCGCAGCGCCCCCACCACACCGTCGAGTTCCCGGTGGTTGACCTCGATCGTCACGAAGGCGACCACGTCGTAGCCCACCGCTTCAAGATCGATCTCGCGGCCGCCGTCATGCAGCAATCCCGATCGCAGCATGCGCCGGACGCGGGACTGCGCGGTGTTGCGGGCAATGCCCAGTTTTTCGCTGAGGTCGCCGATCTGGATCCGCGGGTCCCGGATCAGTTCCAGCAGGATTTTCAGGTCGGTGGGGTCCAGACTGTTCAAATCGTCACTTCGGTTCACTTTGAGGGCAGATGATTGATTGTTTTGATCAATCTTGGCATGGAATTTGGCTGCACGGAGCAGCAATGCTGCATTCTGGGGAGTATCGAATCAGAACGGGCTGGCGATTCCCCACCAGGGGGAACACGCGGCCCGCTTCCATGCAAGGGCAAGGGCAAGGTCATGACGGTCTTCAGCGAACTTCGCATGCGCCCCGCCACGGCAGACCGCTGGGGCTGGGACGCTTCCACCACGGCACGGCTGGTGATGGCCGGCGTCGTGATCTTCACGCTGCTGGTCGGCGCGAATCTGGCCACGCCGCTGTACCCGCTGCTGCAGGCCAAACTGGGCATCACCGCCTTCGGTGTCACGGTGGCCTTCTCCGCGTATGTCCTGGCGCTGGTGGCGACCCTGATCCTGGCCGGCCACTGGTCGGACCACATCGGACGCCGGGCCGCGCTGGTCCTTGCGGTGCTGGTGGGCCTCGCCGGCGGCTCCGTTTTCGCCGCGGCGGACAGCCTGTTCGCGCTGTGTGTCGGCAGGGCGCTGCAGGGCGTCGCGGTGGCGCTCGCCACCGGTGCCAGTTCGGCGGCCCTGCGGGAGCTGCTGCCCAGCCGCCCCGAGTGGGCCTCGCGGTTCACCCTGCTGGCGTCCGCCGGGGGCGTGGCGGCCGGCCCGGCCATCGGGGGAGTGCTCTCGCTGCTGCCCGGGCCCACGACCACGCCGTATTACCTGCATTCCATGGTCCTGGCCGGGCTGCTGGTCCCGCTGTACCTGCTGAAGGCCCGCCCGGCCATCACGTCCGTCGCGGGTCCGCAGCCGTTGCGGGTGCTGGCGCCCCGCCGGCCGTCGGTGTCCAGTGAGGCGCGCGGCGCCTTCTGGCTGGCGTCCTCCGTGGGGTTCCTCAGCTTCACCGTGTTCGGCTTCTGCCTCTCCCTGGCGCCGGGCTATTTCGCGCAGATCGTCCACGCCGATTCCCGGCCGCTGATCGGACTCCTGGCGGGGCTGACCCTCGGGTCCTCCGCGCTCAGCCAGCTCCTCGCGGTGCGGGGACGTTTCGTGGTGCCGATCGGACTGGGAATGCTCGCCGTGTCGGTGCTGCTGATCGCCGCGGCGGCCGCCTGGAGCAGCCCCTGGCTGCTGATCCTCGCGAGCATCACCGCGGGCATGGGGCAGGGCGTGTCCTTCCGGACCGTCTTCAACGATGTGGCCGGGAAAGTCGAACCTTCCCGGCACGCCCAGATCATCAGCACGGTCTACGTCATCACCTACCTCGGCAGCGCCTTTCCCGTCATCGGGCTGGGCCTCGCCGCCGGGGTCGTCGGCCTGCAGACGGCGGTCGCCGGCTTTGTGGTGCTCTGCTCGATCGCCGGGGCCACCCTCGCCGCCATCACGCTGCGCGCGGCGCTGCGCCGCGCCTGACCGCCTCCGGCGGAGCTGAAGCGGCGCCGAAGTTGAAGCGGCGCTAGTCGGGCAGCGGGCCCTGGTTGCCCTGGATGTGGTCGAACACCAGAGTGGTCTCGGTGTGCCCCACCACCGGATCCGTGGCCAGATTGTCGAGCACCCAGTCGCGGAGGTCCTCGGTGGTGGCGACGGCGATGTGCAGCAGGTAGTCCACCGAGCCCGAGGTGTGGAAGGTCGAGAGCACGGCCGGAAGCTTCGGGACCCGGGCCGTGAAGCGGTCGATCTGTTCGCGGTCGTGGGCGCGGAGCCTGACGGCGATGAGGGCCTGAACCGAGCGGCCGATCGCGGAGAGGCTCAGCTTCGCCTCGAAGCCCTGGATAATCCCGCGCTCGGAGAGCGCCCGGGTGCGCATCAGGGCCGTGGACGGCGCGATGCCGACCAGCTCGGCCAGCTGCTTGTTGGAGATTCGGGCATCGGCCACGAGTGCCGCGAGCAGGCGCTCGTCGATAGCGTCCAGCGGCTCGCCGGCACCCGCTCCCGGCCGAAGATTCTTCGCACTGCTACTCACGGATCCTCCTTGATGGGTTGTCAGTTCATCATAAACGGCGCATTCCGACACTTCCATTCGCGGGCCCTACAAAACTCCGAATTATTGCCAGATACTTGCGGAATTCAACGGTGAATATTCATAAGGAGCAAGGTGCTTTCTCAAGACTCGCTGGCCGTCCACGCCGGCCGCAACGGACTCACTGAACTGGGCGTGCACGCCGTGCCGATCGATCTGTCCACCACGGCACCCCTGCCCTCCGTGCACGACGGCGGGCTCGCCTATGAGCACATGGCCACCGGCGGCACCCATGTCGAGGGTCAGAGCACCGTCTACCAGCGGCTCTGGAATCCCACCGTGGCGCGGTTCGAGGAGGGCGTCGCCGTCCTCGAGGACACCCCGGAGGCCGTGGCGTTCGCCACCGGCATGGCCGCTCTCAGCGCCGTCCTGCTCGCCGTCGTCGCCACCGGAAAGAAGCATGTCGTCGCTGTGCGGCCGCTGTACGGCGGCAGCGACTACCTGCTGGCCTCGGGCGTGCTCGGCAACGATGTCACGTTCACAACCGCGGAGGGCGTGCACGCCGCGCTTCGCCCCGACACGGGCCTGGTGATCCTGGAGACGCCGGCCAACCCGAGCCTGGAGCTGGTCGACATCGCCCGCGTGGCCGCGGCGGCGGACGGCGTCCCCGTCCTGGTCGACAACACCTTCGCCAGCCCCATCCTCCAGCAGCCCTATCTGCACGGCGCCGCGATGGTCCTGCACAGCGCCACCAAGTTCCTCGGCGGACACGGCGATGCCATGGGCGGCGTAGTGGCCGCGGCTCCCGAATGGACCACCAGGCTGCGCCAGATCCGGGCCGTCACCGGCGGCATCCTCACGCCCTGGCCCGCCTATCTGCTCCACCGGGGCCTGGCCACACTGCCGGTCCGGGTGCGCGCGCAGCAGGCCAGTGCGCAGAAGGTCGCCGTCGCCCTGGCCGGGCACGGTCTCGTCCGGCGCGTCTTCTACCCGGGGCTGCCCGAGTGCGATCCGCAGGGGCTGATCGGAACGCAAATGTCCGGTCCCGGCTCGCTGCTTGCCTTCGAGGTGGGCAGCGCCGAGCATGCCGAAAGAATCCCGTCCGCCGTCGGCATGATCACACATGCGGTCTCGCTCGGCGGCATCGACACCCTGATCCAGCACCCGGCCGGGCTGACCCACCGGCCCGTTGCCGCCGATGCCAAGCCGCATGCCAGCCTGCTGCGGGTGTCGGTGGGCCTGGAGGACCCGTCCGACATCGTGGCCGACCTCGTGCAGGCCATCGAAGCTACCCGCTGATGCCCGGAGCCCCGGCCGCCGGGGCGGGCCGGGCGGGATGCACGACGGCGGTGATCACCGCCGTCGTGCAGGCCAGCCCGATCACGGCCAGCGCCAGCGCCGTCCAGCCAAGCGACTGGAAAACCAGCCCGCCGGCCCAGCCGATGACGCTGGACCCGAGGTAGTAGGCGAGGTTGTAAAGCGAGGCCGCCTGGGCCCGGCCGGTCGTGGCGATCGCCCCGGTCCAGCCTGCGCCGACGCTGTGCGCCGCAAAAAAGCCGGCAGTGAACAGCAGGAGGCCCGCCATGATGAGTCCGAGCAGTTGCGTCAGCGTTAGGGCCAGGCCCGCCGCCATGAGCACCGTCCCCGCAATCAGCACCGTGCGCCGCCCGAACCGCTCCGTCAGTCCGCCGGCCCAGCGGGACGATACCGTGCCGGAGAGGTAGGCCAGGAAGATCAGGCTGATGATGGTGGCCGGCAGGCTGAAGGGTTCGCCCGAGAGCCGGAAGCCCAGGTAGTTGTAGACAGCCACGAAACCGCCCATCAGCAGGAACGCCTGGACGTAGAGGGCCAGCAGCCGCGGATTCCGCCCGTGGCAGGCCAGCGTCCGGAAGGCCCCGCGGAAGCCGCTGGCCGCCGCGGCCGTGAAGCCCCGGGCCTGCGGCACCAGGGCCACAAACAGGGCCGCGGCCACGGCGGCCAGGATCGAGACGGCTAGGGCCGCGGCCCGCCATCCCCAGAGTTCGCCGACAAAGCCGGCCAGCAGCCGGCCGGCAAGTCCACCCAGGGTGGTGCCGGCGACGTAGGTTCCGGCCGCCAGTGCGGCGTGGGCCCTGTTGACCTCCTCGTTGAGGTAGGCGATGGCGATGGCGGGGATGCCGCCCAGTGCCATGCCTTCGAGCATCCGCAGGCCCAGCAGCATCGGGAAGCTCGAGGCGAGCGGGACCAGCAGGCCCAGGACCGTGGCGGCCGAGATGCCCCACATCATGGCCCGGACCCGGCCGATCCGGTCGGCCAGGAACGACCACGGAAGCACCGTCGCCGCCAGCCCCACGGTGGCGAGCGAGATGGTGAGCGCCGCCTCGGCCGCCGTGATCTGCAGATCCGCCGCCATCATCGGCAGCACCGCCTGGGTGGAGTAGAGCTGGGCAAAGGTGGCGACGCCCGCAAACGCCAGGCCGGCCAGAATCTTCCGGTAGGCCGCGGACCCCTTCGGATGCCCCGGCCAAACAGCATGGGTGCCGTCGGCAGGGTCCGGCTGGATCTGGGCGTAGCCCTGGACCTGGGCCTGGACCTGGACTTGGACCAGGCCGCGGGCAGCGGGGCGACGGAGCAGTGGAAGTCGGGGCATCTCCCCAGAATAGGCTTCCAAAAGACATGCCTCCAATGCATGATTCTCATAGAATCAATAGCAAATACGGAACGATCTGGAGGATGGGCCATGGACGTGGAACACAAACAACTGGTCCAGCTCCTGCCGTTGCTGCCACTGCTGGCCGAACTCGGGCGCACCCAGCACATCACCGAGACCGCCGAAGTGCTGGGACTGCCCCAGTCGACGGTCAGCCGGGGAATCGCCCGGGCCAGCAGCATCATCGGGACGGAACTGCTGATCCGTGACGGCCGCGGCGTGCGGCTGACCCCCGCCGCGAAGGCGCTCCTTCCGCACATCGAGGCCGCGCTCGGGGAATTCCAGACCGGGCTGGACCTGGTCCGGCACGAGTCGGAGGTGGTACGCGGCCGGATCGCGGTGACGTTCCAGCACACCTTCGGTGAGGCGATGCTGCCGCTGCTGATCAGCGCCTTCCGCAGCCGGCATCCGCAGCCGGCCTTCGACCTCAGCCAGGGCGCCCGGGACGGCTGCCTGGCGGAACTGGCTGCCGGCGACGCGGACCTGGCCCTGACCGCCCCGGTCGCTGCGCCGAGCCGGCTGATCTCCTCCGCCGCCCTCTACCGGGAACCGCTGCGGCTCGTGGTCCACCAGCGGCATCCCCTGGCGAAGCGCCGCAGCGCGGGCCTCGCGGAGATCCGGCAGGACCCGTTCGTGGCGATGGGTGCAGGCTACGGCATGCGCTCGCTGACGGACACCCTGTTCCGGGAGGCGGGTTTCCGGCCCCGCATCGCCTTCGAGAGCCAGGATTCCCACACGGCCCGGGGCCTCGTCTCGGCAGGTCTCGGGGTGAGCATCCTCCCGCCCGGCGGCCCGGCACCCGGACGCCACACTCCCGGGCAGTCCGGCGACCTTGGCTGGGTGGAGCTCGCCCTGGATTCCGGACTGGCCTTCCGGGAGATCGGGCTGGCCTGGCGGGAACGCCGGGGCGGAGCGGACACCGAGCCGGACCCCGTGCGGCTGTTCCGGGAGCTGGTGCTCAGCGAGGGACCGGCACTGCTCGCCGGCTTCGTCCGCGGACGCTCCGGCACCTGAGCCGGCCGCCGGCCCAGCCCGCCCGCCTGCGGCCCGTGCGGCGAGTTCGCCGGAAAGCTGCGAGCTCGTAGGGAACGTTCCGGCGATCTGGCACCGTTCCGGCGACCTCGGCGACGTGTGGCGGCGGGGGCGGGCCGTCAGTCCAGCAGCCCCGCCATGACCTCCGAGACGGAACCGGTCCGCGCACGCTGCCAGCCGGTCCCGGCCCAGAGGTTCAGCCGTTCCGCATCCCCGGCGGCAGCTGCGGCCGCGCGCAGGGGAGCGGTGAGGTGGTGCACGGCGGGATAGGACTCGGGTGCGTCGGGGTGGTCTCGGACAAACTCGTTGACCAGTGCCCGGGCGGACCGTCCGGTGAAGGCCCGCGTCAGCCGGGTCTGGGTGAAGCGCGGGCTGGCGAGGGCATCC
The DNA here is from genome assembly GCF_040547365.1 of Pseudarthrobacter sp. PvP090. Classification (NCBI taxonomy): domain Bacteria; kingdom Bacillati; phylum Actinomycetota; class Actinomycetes; order Micrococcales; family Micrococcaceae; genus Pseudarthrobacter; species Pseudarthrobacter sp. PvP090. The sequence goes on along the minus strand of NZ_JBEPPO010000001.1, from coordinate 56,977 downwards.
TTGTGCAGCTGCCGGGCACCGCTCTCGTGCGTGCGGAGGAACGCGGTGCCCAGCTGGGCGGCCTGCGCCCCCGCGGCCAGTACCTCCTCCAGCCCCGCACGGTCCATCACGCCGCCGGCGGCAAGCAGCGGGAGTCCGACGGCGGCCCGCACCCGGGCGAGCAGCTCCGCCGTCGTGCCCGGCCCGCGGTCGGCGCCTCTGGATTCGTGCGCCGCAGTGCCCGGCTGGAACGCCGCGCTGTGGCCCCCGGCGCACGCATGCTGCACCACCAGCGCATCGACGCCCTGGCCGGCGGCCTCGAGCGCCTCGTCCACCGTTGTGACCGTGGCGAGCACGGCTGAGCCGGACCGCTGCAGCGCCCGGACAACTTCGGACCCGGGCAGCCCGAAGGCAAAACTGACCAGTTCCACCGGATCGGCCAGCAGCGCGTCGATCTTGCCCTGCCAGTGGTCGTCGTCGTCGAGCCGCAGCGGCGGGACCTCCACGCCGTACCGCAAAGCATCCGCCCGCAGCCGGGCGCGGTAGTCCTCCAGCTGCGCCCGCACCTCTGCGGACGGTGGCAGCTGCGCGGGATCGGGAACGAAGACGTTCATGCCGAAACGTGCCCCGGCGGCCCGGGTGCTGCGGACCTCCGCCTGCATGGCGTCCACGCTCTTATAGCCCGCAGCCAGGAAGCCCAGACCGCCGGCGTTGTACACCGCCGTCACGAAGGCCGGAGTGGAGGTCCCGCCGGCCATCGGTGCAGCAATAATGCGGGTACCAAAGATGTCGTGCGGCATTGCTCACTCCTGGAAAGGATTCAGTAGGCTGTTCCGGTGACCCATTCTGACATCCCGCCGGCGGCGGACCCCGTTTCCCCGACCGCACCCGCCGCCGTGATCGGCCTCGATATTGGCGGGACCAAGACCCGCGGCGTCCGCTTCGAGGACGGCACCGTCGTGGCCGACGAGTCGGTGGGCAGCTCCAACGTCCAGAACGTCAGCCGCGAAGAGGCGGCCCTGCACCTGGCGGAGCTCTTCGCCCGGATCGGCGGCGGACCGGTCGCCCAGGTCTACGCCGGAGCCGGCGGCATCGATACCGACGAGGACGCCGCCGCGCTCGCAGCCCTGATCGAACCTCACGTGCCGGGCGCCCGCATCACCGTCGTGCACGATTCGCGGCTCCTGCTGGCGGCCGGCGGCGCCAGCACCGGCGTTGCGGTCATCGGGGGAACGGGCTCGGCCGCCTGGGGCCGGAACAGCCGTGGCGAGGAGGCACGCGCCGGCGGCTGGGGCTATCTGCTCGGCGACGAAGGCAGCGGGTACTGGCTGGGCCGCGAGGCGGTCCGCCACAGCCTGCGGCGGATGAACCAGGGGCTGGAACCCGACGAGCTCACCGCCGCCCTGCTGGCCTCCTGCGGTGTGGACGACCCCAACAAGCTGATTGCGCTCTTCCATTCACCGGACACCGGACGCCGGTACTGGGCCGAACGGGCGCGGCTCGTCGTCGACGCTGCCGCCGCCCGCCACGCCGCTAGCCAGGAACTCGTGGACCAGGCCGGACGAGACCTGGCAGCCCTGGCGCTGCAGACGGTCCGGAAGCTCGGCATCGACGGCCCCGTGATCCTGGGCAGCGGACTGGGCATGAACGTCCCCCGCCTGCAGGAATCGTTCCGCACCGCCCTGGCCGCCGAGGGGATCACCGATGTCCGCGTCCTGGAGCAGGACCCCGTCTTCGGTGTGCTCCAGCTCGTGGCCGAACAGGGCTGACGCGGCCTGCCGGGCGACTGCGCCGCCGGGCTACTACGCTGCCGGGCTTCGACGCCGCCGGGCTACTACGCTGGAGGAATGAGCCTTAACTTCGACACCCGGCCCGCTGCCTACGCGGTCATCATCCGCGACGGCGCCATCCTCCTGGCGTACTGGAAGCAGGGCGGGAAGGAAGGCTGGACCCTGCCCGGCGGCGGCCTGGACCTGGCCGAGCACCCCGTCGATGGCTGCCGCCGCGAAATCTACGAGGAAACCGGGTATCACGCGGAGGTCGGCGGCATGCTGGGGATCGACGTCGGGCACTGGCCCGCGGAGATCCGGATCGACGGCGGCGAACGGGACTTCCAGTCCCTCCGGCTCATCTACGAAGCAACGATTACCGGCGGGGAGCTGCGGCACGAGGTGGACGGCAGCACCACGCACGCGGACTGGATCCCGCTGGAGGACGTTCCCGGGCTCAACAAGGTCTCGCTCGTCGACGCCGCGCTCCGGCTCCACCGCGAGCGGCCCCTAAACGGCCGGCTGTCCTAAACGGCCAGCTGTCCTGATCGGCCAACTTTCCTGACGGTTTCCTAGCCAGGCCCGGGGCATCCGGCTATTCTAAAAGCCGACAGCAAAGCCGACAGCGAAAACAGGGGAGGTGGAAACGATGACTGCAACAGTCCGGTGTGCCATGAGCACCCACACCAGCCAGGCCATCATTCCTGCCCCGGCCATCAGCACCCACTAGCCGCAACCCTGCCAGGTCCGATCCGCAGCGCGGCACGTGCACCGGGGCCCATCAAAGGGTTTCCGTTGACTACTTCATTTGCACATTCCGGCGCGTCCGGCGCCAACCACCCCGTCCCCAACAGCCTTCCCGCGGGTCCGGCAGGGTACGGCTTCACGGCCGCCGTCGCCGAACGGTTCGCGGCGCATCCCGTGCGGGGCGGCACCGGCGCGGGCCGGGTCATCCGAGTGGACCGCAACCTGGTCCTGACCGCCACGCACGATACGACCCTCCATTTGCCCTATCCCGGCACGGGGGAGCTGCCCGCCACCGGCGACTGGGTCTGGCTCGGATCCAATACCGCGGGGGAGCCCGCCATTGCGGGGATTCTGCCGCGGCACTCGGAACTGAGCCGCAAACGCGCCTTTGACGCGTCCTCGGAGGCGCAGGTCCTCGGCGCCAACGTGGACATCGTCGGCGTCGTGGTGCCCGTGGACCGGCCGCTCACCCACAACCGGCTCGAACGCACCCTCGTCGCCGCCTGGGACTCGGGTGCCACCCCGCTGGTCATCATCACCAAGGCGGACCTCGCCGATCTGGCTGACGACGTCGTCGGGAAGGTGATCCTCCAGGCCGCCGGCGTCGCGGTGGTCACCACCTCCGCGGAGCAGGGCGACGGCCTCGACGAACTCCTGGGCCACCTCCCGCCCGGCGGCACGCTCGTGCTGCTGGGTCCTTCCGGGGCCGGCAAATCCACCCTCATCAACGCCCTCGCCGGCGTGGAGGTCCAGGATACGGGGGACGTCCGGGCCAGCGACGGCAGGGGCAAACACACCACCACCTCACGCGAACTCGTGCCCCTGCCCGGAGGCGCCGTCCTCATGGACACCCCCGGGGTGCGCGGCTTCGGGCTGTTCGACGCCGACAGCGGGATGGCCGAGATGTTCGGCGACCTCGAGGACCTCTTCGCACAGTGCCGGTTCTCCGACTGCGCCCACGGCCGCGAGCCCGGCTGCGCAGTGCAGGCCGCGCTCGCGGACGGGTCCCTCGATGACCGCCGCTGGGAGAGCTACCTGAAACTCCAGCGCGAACTCGCTGCCCTGGCCCGGCGGCACGATGCTGCCGCCCGCCGCGCCTATGCCCGGGAGTGGCACCAGCAGATTGCGGCTGCGGGCAAGAGCCAGCGCTCGGCGGAAAGGGACAGCTACGAGGCCGCTGCCAACGATGACGGGAAGCGCGGCCGGAAGGGCCGGGGCGGGTCCAAAGGGGGCGGCCGGCGGACCCGCTGACCGGCACGTAGTACCAATACAGCAACGCGGGGTCACCTGCGGCCCATTCCACCCGCTGGAATGGGCGCGAAGTGACTGTGAGTCTTTACGTGGCTGGTCTGGGACTAGCTGGCAGTGTTGGTGCCGGTCGTTCTGCTTGGCGCGTGACTCGAAAAAACAATTGCCCCTTGAGGGTGCGTTTCCCCCGATTTGTCCGCGCTGGGTGGAGCGGTAGGCGTTGGCCTGTCCCACGTCGGTGGCTTGATTAGAAGCTTGCCCGGCCCTTTGGAGGTTGTGGCTCATCACAGTTTTGCCTCGGGGTGACTCTTCCCAGGTCCAGTGCCGGTCGTGATGCGACCTGTCTTGTCCGTTCTAAAGGAAGGAGGGTGGCCCGCGTTGACTATCGTTGCGCAGACCCGCCCGTTCGTCATCGGCGTGGACTGTCACGCCCGCACTCAGCCGCGGCCATTCCCCCCGGCGGCAGACTCATAAAGGGAGCCGCAACCGGCATAAAGGCCCTTGGAGGTGCCGGGAGAGCCGCAAAGAGCGCTCATGATATCCTGCCTACGCCTCGGGTGAGCAGCATGAAGCTGCAGAACATCGCCAACAACCTCTACAAGGGAACGACGAACCCAAACAGGATCGGGAACGGCACGACATGGATGCCATCGCGAATGAGCTGGCGACAGGCGCCCAGACTGGCACCAAGTGGCACACGATCAAGGGTCAAGAGTCGCTCCAAGGGCTGAATAACTGGCTCCGCAGAAATCCCGATGCTCCGTATCACGACCGACTCGTTGCCCAGAGCCTTGCCGACGAGTTGTCTGTCGTTCTTGGAGGTGCTGGATGAGCGCGGCAACCGAGAATGCGATCCAGCAGCTTGTGGCGACTCACCCCGCCCTGGCGCCCGTCCTGGCCGAGCACCTCGAAGAGAACTTCGGTGAGATGCTTCCGCACCTCGTGATGGCGGATGTTGTCAGGTGGCTCGTCGCCCACCGCGGCTCGGATCCAGCCATGTGTGCATCGGTCCTGGCTTGGATGGAGACGAGGTTCGACGAGGGCCCGGATGATGTTCGAGGTCTCATAGCGGTCAGCGGAGTCCAGATGATCCCTGATCCAGGCCAACCTGGATCAGAATTGCGGGACTTGCTCGGGCCAGCACTCCGTGAAGTCGACCCTTGGCGCGCGTGACCGGGTTAGCCAAAGCGATCTGCATTCGAAAGGCGAACATCCCCATCCTGCGGGCATTCCCTGGCACTCCCGGCCTCAACTACGACCGCAATGAGGGCATGGCCAGTATTAGCTTGGAATACAACAGCATTTCAAGACAACGCACCAACGCTGGTGGCCCCGATCAGACTCCGCGTCGTTCCGGCCCCCGCAGTGTCCTAGGAACTCGTCTCAACGGATTCTGTCTCAGGCCTGAGTTTGTAGGGACTTTGTGAGGCGGGCTCGCGACCGCTGCTGAGGGCTGGCGACTGTCCAAATGTTGACCTACCGCGGTACTACCCCGTCGGTGGTGGCGGGGGTGGGTCCGCTGGTGTCTCGGCGCGCCATGGGGCCCTCCACTCTGCAGCCTCCCAGCCATCCATAATGTACAGCCGCTCGCGTGCAACCCGTTCGCCACGGAACTCCATGATGCTGACGGTGTACATCCATGGCGCGCCGTCGTAGCTGATCAGGTTTTCCACAACGACAAGGTCGCCACGATGAGTGATTCGTCGGGTGCGGAATTGGAGCTTCGCCGGGTACTGTCGTCGCCATTCGCGGAAGTTCTCCACGCCTTCGAAACGTTCGCCTGACTGCGGAAACTCGAGCACCGCGTCGTCGTGGTAGATCTCGTGCGTGATGTCCTGGTCCGTGCTTGCGTACTCCCAGTGACGCCGCAGGGCCTGCAACAGGTCCGCTTCTTCGAGCATCACTCACCTCCCATGACAAAACCGATTGTAAGACTACGGCCCTTGCGCCACAACGGGCGTCCGTCACAGGGGGTCCCAGGATCTAGGGCTTCGGTGCGTCACCGGGCCCGTGTTAGGACGGCCGACGTGTTGAGGCGGCCGTTCATCCATGGCCGGGCGTCCGCCGGCGCGGCCGGCGGCTGGGTGTTGCCGGTCCGTCGCAGGGCTCCGGCCCGCCCTGGCCCTGTCTGTCTACGACGATGCTCCTATAGGCGTCAAATCGAACATCCAGCCCAAGCCTGGCCGATTTGTGGTTTGGATTCCGTCAGAGACTGGAAGGAAAAACTCGCCTACCCAAGTTCCCCTACATCGCAGCTCGGCACTGTCCGTGATTTCATTCCAGACCGGTACCCCTGTGCAGCAGCCGGGCTCCCAGTAGCCGCCACAGCTGTCAGCGGAGAGCGCGGCCGCGCCGGATGACCAGCAGGATGCCCCCGAGCAGGAGGGCGCCTCCGCCCAACCCCGCTGCGGCCAGCAGGGTTCCGGCCCCAGTGCTGGCCAGCTGCCCGGAGCTACCCGCTCCGCCGGCCGCGCGTGCTTCTGCCGCGCCGGCGGCAGCAGGGTCCATGACAGCCTCAGGGGCAATGGCAGCGGCAGGGTCACTGGCGGCAGTCGTCGGCGTGGCCGAAGTCAGGGGTGTAGCCGCCACAGTCGCCGAAGCGTTGAGCGTCTGGTACATGCCGAGCGAGGTAATCGGGTTCACACTGACCGAGAGCTTCTTGCCGGCGTCGGCCTTCGTCAGGACGTAACTCCAGCCGTATGCCCCGGCGATCAGGACGCCGTCGCGCAGCCACTGTACGTCGGAATCACTCCCTGCTCGGTCATACCAGGGATCGGGAGTCAAGGTCACCTTCGACCCGGCGGTCAGGGTCCCGCTAATGGTCCGCGTCGACTCACGCGCGGTCACGGGCTTGGGTGCGGTGACTTTTGCCCGGGCGGTGGTGTAGCCGGGGGCGGAGGCGGTCACCAGGACGGTGAGGGTCTTGCCAACCTGGGGCTTGTCCGGGGTGAACGTCGGGCCGCTGGAGAGTTTCTCCCTGTCTGAGGAGAACCAGTTGTAGGTGAACGTCAGCTTCTCGGCCGGCACGGACCAGGTGCCGACCGTCACCTTCATCTCGGAGCCGGTCACGGCGTCCCCGGTCACGACCGGCTTGGTGACATTCGTCAGCTGCTTCAGCTCCACCCCCGCGGCCGCCGGCACGGCGACCGCGTTGGAGTAGATGTGGGTGTCGTACCAAGTGCCGGACTCGAGGACCAGGGTGTGGCCCTGGTCCTCGGCCGTGATCTTGTAGGTCAGCGCGGTGGCTCCGGGAATCGCGACGCCGTCGCGCAGCCACTGGTAGGTGTGCGGCTTGCCCGGGCTGGAAGACCAGGGAACATCATCAACGGCGGTGAGGACGTCCCCCAGGCCGGTGCCGCCGGTGACCACGGCGCCGGGGGCTGGATCGAAGTCAGAAACCTTTCGCTGTTTAGAGGTCACGGTGGCCGGCTTGAACCCGGGCGCGTGACCCGTGACCCTGACGCTGAACAGCCCCGTTGAACGGCAGCCCCTCGGGTCGAACATGTCCGCGGTGGCACCCGGGATGGGCTTGCCGTCGCAGAACCACTGGTACTGGTCGTAGATGACCGGTGCGCCCTTAAACTTCGCCCCAGCGGACACGAGGCGGCTGGGCCTATCCGGGTGGGTGTTAAATGGATAGATACCAACGTACCCCGCATACACGACAGACGGGACGGTGCCGCCGGCGTTCGTGACAGGGGCGGTTTTGATGGACTGCTGGGTCGTCTTTGCATAGCTCGGCGCTGCCGCCGTGGTCGTGACCCGGATGCCCTTGCCGAGGTCCGCCGTGGTGAGCAGATAGGTGAGACCGGTGGCGCCCAGGACCGGCACGTCGTTGCGCAGCCACTGATGCGTGAGCTTCGCGTCGGCGGGATCCCAGTCACCGTCAACAACGGTCAGGGTGCTGCCGATCTGGAGGGCCCCGCTGATGCCGGGCCGCGGGCCGGCGACGGCGCCGCCGTTGACCAGCACCGGGTACGGATGCCCGTCCGGCGCCGTGCAGAATCTGACTGAGTCTACGACCGGGCCGCAGGTATCGGCGGTCGGGTTGGCCCACATGGTCTCATCGGCCTGGGCCGGCACGGCGAGGCCGGCAAGCGAGAGCGCGGCCAGAGCCCCGGCGATGCCGAGGCGGATGGTCTTCTTGTTCAATTTATCCCCCAGATTTTGAGCCGGCTCCCGGCTCTCCCCGTCGCCCAGCCTAGTGCCCAGGCACAGCTCTAGGCTATTTTTGCCCAGGTCAGGGCCCCAAAGGCTTCAATCGTTCGACCTTAATGTAAACCGATTGGATAACGTGGGGCTACTTTTTCCTGTTTGGTCGGTCAACCATTGGCGGTACGTTGTCGCAAGGTCGTCGTCGCGGAGGAGGCCGCGTTCCAAAAGGAAATCTTAGAGGGCCATTGGCCAAGTTCTCTGGCTGCGGTTGTGATAGTGAGACCAAGGGTGGCGCGCTTTTGGCGCAGATCGGTGTTATCTGGGGCTGGTTGAGGATTGGTGATCTGGCGGTAGATTTCCCGGGCTGCGTAGCGTTTGAGGCAGCGCATAATTTCCCGTTTGCTCTTGCCCTCCGCGGTGCGTTTGGCGACGTAGTCTTTGGTCCGTTGGCAGGACGCCATGCGGACCCGGACCACTTGATACAGGGCATGGTTGGCGTTGCGGTCACCACCTCGGCTGAGCCGGTGACGGGTGGTCTTGCCCGAGGACGCCGGTATCGGTGCGACCTCGACGAGGGCAGCGAACTGGGCCTCATTTCCAAGACGGTCCGGGTTGTCGCCACCGGTGCCCAGGAGCTGGCTCGCCACTTCCGTTCTTCCGCGAGGGACTGGCAGCGAGCAGCCAGGGTTTTCAACGTCAGCAGGCACACGTACTCGGGGTCAGCAATGTGGCCCGAAGGCCGGGTGCGCTGCAGGGACGTGATCAGCGCTGCGGTTCCGAGTGCCCGGTATTTTGCCCGGAGTTTGTCCGGGGCTGAAACGAGAAGACCCTTAATCTGATTGATTGCCGCGGTGCGGGCCTTAACGGCCGAGGTGCGCCCCGGCGCGCAGGATTCGCAGGGATTCAACGGGACCATCTTTGGCTTTCGGGATCGAATGGGTCCGGCCGTCGAGGACGGATTGGGCGGCCTCGTAGGCATCCCACGGATCTGATTTGCCCTTCAGCCGGCGCGCGGCCCGGGTTGGACGGTTCACCTCCAGTACGGTCAGTCCATCACTTCGAAGCGTCCTGGCGATTTCGGCCCCGTAGGAACCTGTTCCTTCGACGCCTAATGCGGTGACTGTGCCGTAGCTGGTGACGAAGTCCACGATCTTCCGGTATCCGGATCCCACAGCCAGGAATTCCCTGTCTGCGAGTGGTTTGCCGTGTTCGTTGATGATGGCCACGTGGTGTGTGTCGGCCTGGGTGTCGATACCGGCGATGATGTTGGTTGTTTCGGTTGCCAAAATGGAAGTTGCCCCCAGTCGAGATCGATGGCTGATGAATGGGGCGCGGGCCAGGTGGGCAGACAAAACGGTAATGGGACTGGTCGCATCAGGCTCCTATGAAGTCATGTCCGCCTGGCTCTACACCCTTTGACGGACCTTGAGCCAGCGGACAGATCGTCGATAAGACAGTGCCGCCAGGCACGTCAGTTTTTTGCTGGGTAACTCCGGCTCAAGACCTTTTCCAGTATTACCGTCTTTTGGCTGCTGTCCTGACGGATTGTACGTGTCCGCTCCGGCCCGTCTAATACGAAAGTGAGGGTGGTCAGGCTGCGTTGGCGGCGGTGATGGTGAGGTTGAAGCCACGGCTCTTGAGTTTCTTGATGGCGTTGTTCTTGGCTTTGATCGGGTCCAGCCGGGTGAAGTGGTCGGCGCCGGGGTCGGCGTAGCATTCGCCGTCGGCGAGCAGGTGCCAGGCCGCCATGAGGATGGAGTGTTCGAGGGCTGGCTTTCATGGGTCCGCGGCGGGCGGCGACGCGCCAGTATTTTGCGGCCAGGTAGGTGTCCGTGCTCCGGGAAGCGGACAGGGCCGCGATGCCCAGGGCGGCTTTGAGGTATTTGTTGCCGGGCAGGATGTGGGCTGACTTGATCCGTCCGGCGGATTCGTTGGCGCCGGGACAGACGCCGGTCCAGGAAGCGAGCCGCCCGGGTGTTTCGAAGCGGGACATGTCCGCGCCGGTTTCGGCGATGATCACGTCGGCGACTTTGAGTGAGATTCCGGGGATGGTGGCCAGGAATTCCCTGACGGCACGAAAGGGCTCCATCGCTTCCTCGATCCGCTCGGTGAGCGCGTCGATGATGCGGGACTGGGTATCGATCTGGTTCAGATGCAGCCGGGCCATGAACGCGTGGTGGCTTTTGAAGCGGCCGGTGAGGGCCTCCACGAGCTCGGGGATTCTGGAGCGAAGGGTGCCTTTGGCGAGCCCGGCCAGGACGTCCGGGTCGCGTTCCCCCTCGATGAGGGCTTCGAGCATCGCCCGGGAGGAGACTCCGGTCAGGTCCGAGACCACCGAGGAGAGTTTGATCCCCGAGCCCTCGAGGAACTTCTCTAGACGCTGGATCTCGCGCGTCCTGTCCCGGGTGGCAATGGCCCGGGCCCTGGTCAGGTCCCGCAGTTCACGGATCGGTTCGGGCGGGACGAACGAGGCCCGAAGCAGCCCGTGCGCGCCCAGCTGAGCGAGCCAGGCCGCGTCAGAGACATCGGTTTTGCGGCCCGGGATGTTCCTTGCGGCCTTGGCGTTGACCAGCATCACCGGCAGCGTCTCTTCGAGGAGATAGAAGAAGGGTTTCCAGTAATCGCTCTTGGCTTCCATGACGACCGTGGTGACGTGCTCGCGTTCCAGGAAGTCCCGCAGGGCAAGGAACTGGCCTGTGGCTGCGCCCCACGTTGTGACCGTGGAGGTGTAGGTTCCGGCCCGTTGCCCGGGCAGCCGGAGACAGACCTTCGCGTCGCGTTTGGAAATATCCAAACCGGCAGCCCGCTCGTGCACGGTATCCATGACTGTTCCTCCTGACACCTTGACCTCGTTATGTCGGCGTCTGCCGAGGGGAGGACAGGGAAAAACAGAGGAATCTAACACTCGTGCTCCAAAGGCAACAATCCACGGTTCCCGTGGAAGCCCTCCGCGCCACGCTAGCCCACAGGCTCAACCACAGCACCACAGACGGACCGGCGTCCACCACGGCAGACACCTTCATGATCCGCCCGAGACCTCATCCGCGGCCAGAGCCCGGGGCGAGGCAACCGCATACTTTCTCCCACCACGGCGCGACAGCGACGCTGAGTCGCTAGCCCCTCCTTCGTCGGGGCCTACGGGGCAGGAAATGTCCCTGTGGCGCTCCTTCGTCGCTGATTCCCTCCGGGAATTTCCCGCCCCTTGCCCTCACGGGTAGACCGGCCTCCGTCGGCCACAGCTCCGCAAGCGTCGCCAGCAGCCAAAACAACCGGGGGGAAGGGAAGCTGGCCGGTCGCCACGAGCCGCGCCCGCACTCGTTTCCACCCGCTGACAGACATAGAAGCATCCCCGCGTTGCAGGTGCAGGTCCTCCGCAGGGCAGTGGACGGAGGCTGCGGGAAAAGAATTTCCGCCCGGCACCCATCCAAAATCGCCGACCCTACGAATGACTACGTCAGCCACAGCACCCCCGGCGATATCCCTGACATTGTCAGCCGCGCTGGTTAGGCTGAGTTCTACGTGCTTTACAGTCAAAAATCAGCGTGTCTATGATCAGTTGGCTGGACCGTCCGTTGTTGTCGCCAACAGTTAGGTAAGCCCCGGAAATGGCTGAAGCCATGATCGAGTTCCAGAACGTCACCAAGCGATACCAGGGCGGCCAGCCCGCCGTCGACGGCCTGACCATGTCCATCGACAAGGGCGCCATCACGGTCTTCGTTGGGCCCTCGGGCTGCGGCAAAACCACCTCGCTGCGGATGATCAACCGCATGGTCGAACCGACCTCCGGAACCATCACCGTGGACGGCCAGGACGTCACCGCCGTGCCCGCGGCGAAGCTGCGCCGGTCCATGGGCTACGTCATGCAGTCCTCCGGACTGATGCCGCACCGTTCCGTCCTGGACAACATCGCCACCGTTCCCCGGCTCAACGGCGTCTCCAAAGCAGAGGCGCGGAAGCGTGCGCAGGAACTGCTCGACGTCGTCGGGCTGGCATCCGCGCTGGGCAAGCGGTACCCCTCACAGCTGTCCGGCGGCCAGCAGCAGCGCGTCGGCGTTGCCCGGGCGCTCGCCGCCGACCCTCCCGTGCTGCTCATGGACGAACCCTTCAGCGCCGTGGACCCCGTGGTCCGCGATGAACTGCAGCAGGAACTCCTCCGGCTCCAGCGCGATCTGGCCAAGACCATCGTCTTCGTCACCCACGACATTGACGAGGCCACCGTCCTCGGCGACAAGGTGGCAGTCTTCGGCCTCGGCGGCAAACTGGCGCAATACGCCACACCGGAGGAAATCCTGCGCGCCCCGGCCACCGACTTCGTGGCGTCCTTCGTGGGCCGGGACCGCGGCTTCCGGCACCTGGCCTTCAGCCCGTCCGACGGCGTCACCGTGCACCCGGCCCAGACGATCACCCCCGATGCACTTGTGCGTGCCGGCAACGACTCCGGCGAGTGGCAGCTGGTGGTCGACGGAAGCCTGCGTCCGCTCGGGTGGTCGGGTCCGGGCAAGGGCACCGCGACCGTTCCCGGCGGATCCCTCTTCCGGAAGGGCGACACGCTCCGCCGCGCCCTCGACGCGGCCCTGTCCTCGCCCTCCGGTCTCGGCGTCGCCGTGGACGCGGACGGCCGCGTGGCCGGCGTCATCACCGCTGAGGAAGTCCTCGCCGTGATCGAGTCGGACCGCCATGTCCGCCAGGGCGCGCGCTGATGGAGTGGTTCCTGGCCAACAGTGAGCAGGTCTTCAGCCTTGCCGTCCAGCACCTTGTCCTGGCCATCCTGCCGATGGTGTTCGGCGTGCTCATTGCCGTCCCGCTGGCCCAGGTCGCCCGGCAGAACCGTGGGCTCCGTTCCGTGGTCCTGACGGCGTCGTCGCTGCTCTACACCATCCCGTCCCTGGCGCTGTTCATCATCTTGCCGACCGTCCTGGGAACCCGGATCCTTGACCCCGTCAACGTGGTGGTGGCCCTGACCATCTACGCCGTCGCCCTCCTGGTGCGCGCCACCCTGGACGCCTTCGACTCGGTGGACGAGGACCTCCGGCAGGCCGCCGTCGCTATGGGCTTCAAGCCCTTCGCACGCTTCCTGCAGATCGACCTGCCGCTGTCCCTGCCGGTGCTATTTGCCGGGCTGCGCGTGGTCTCGGTCAGCAACATCTCGCTGGTCAGCGTCGCGGCGCTGTTGGGCATCGGCAACCTGGGAATGCTGTTCACCTCCGGCCTGCAGCGTGACTTCGTCACCGAGGTGGTGGTGGGCATCATCGCCATCCTCATCCTCGCGCTGCTGATGGACGCCGTCCTGGTCCTGCTCGAGCGGCTGCTGACCCCCTGGACCCGTGCCGCGGCGTCCACCGGCGGCAGCCCCGATTCGAGTGCCGGCCAGAACAAGACGGGCTCCGCTGCCGCGGCGCTGCGGCTTTCGGATGCGCAGACCTCCGGCGGTGCCGCATGAGCAGCGTCGTGACGGACACCATTGCCTGGCTCACCGATCCGGCGAACTGGTCCGGCAGCGCCGGGATCCCGGTCCGGCTGGCCGAGCACCTGCTGTACACGGGCCTGGTGATGGTGATCGCCACAGCCATCGCCGTCCCCATCGGCCTGTACGTGGGCCACACGGGCCGCGGGCGGGTCGCCGCCGTGGCCGTTGCCGGTGCCCTCCGGGCCCTCCCGACCCTCGGCCTGCTCACCCTGTTCGTGCTCCTGGCCGGCATCGGGCTGATGCCGCCGATCTGGGCCCTCGTGATCCTGACGGTCCCGCCGCTGCTCGCCGGCACCTATGCCGGCATAGCCAGCGTGGACCGGAACGTCGTCGACGCGGCGCGGGCCATGGGCATGACGGAACTGCAGGTGCTGTTCCGTGCCGAGTTCCCCAACGCCCTGCCTGTGATGTACGGCGGGTTCCGGACAGGTGTGCTCCAGGCCATCGCCACCGTCTCGGTGGTGGCGTACATCAACCTCGGCGGCCTCGGCCGGTACCTCTTCGACGGCCTCGTGCTGTCCGACTTCCCCCAGATGCTGGGCGGGTCCCTGCTCATCGCCGGACTGGCGATCGCCGTCGACCTTGTCCTTGCCCTCATCCAGAGGCTGTTCCTGTCCCAGGGAGCCTCAACCCAGCCAAACCGGAGCCAGCAGGCTGCGGTTGATCTCACAGACCCCGTACCCGCGGGGACTGTTGTTCAAGGAGGTACGTCATGAAGGAAATCCGCCATCGAGCACTCGGCAGGCGCGCATTCGGCGGCCTGGCCGCCGGCGTAGGCCTGGCCATGGCACTGTCCGCCTGCGGCGGCTCATCCGATCCGCTCTCAACGTCCCCCGCCACCGGCGGAGCCACGTCCGGTTCGGGCGCGGCCCTCGTGATCGGTTCCGCCGACTTCACCGAGAGCCAGATTATCGCCGAGGTCTATGCCGGGGCGCTGAACGGAGCCGGCGTCACGGCGAGCACCAAGCCGAACATCGGTTCACGCGAGGTCTACTTCAAGGCCGTCCAGGACGGGTCGGTGGACATCATCCCCGACTACAGCGGCAACCTGCTGCTGCACGTCAGCCCGGACGCCACGGAGGTCTCGGCCGAGGACATCTACAAGGCCCTGCCGGGCAAGCTGCCCGAGGGTCTCGCGGTGCTGGAGGCCTCCAAGGCCGAGGACAAGGACGCGATGGTCGTCACGAAAGCCACCGCGGAGAAGTACCAGTTGAAGTCGATCGAGGACCTCGCCAAGGTCTGCAGCGAAATCGTCGTGGGCGCCCCGGCGACTTTCGCTGAGCGCGCTTACGGGCTCCCGGGCCTGGAGAAGAACTACGGCTGCGTGCCCAAGAAGCTGGAGCCGTTCAGCGACGGCGGCGGTGCCGTGACGCTCAAGGCCCTGCTCTCGGACCAGGTCCAGGTGGCCGACATCTACACCACCACCCCGTCCATCGCGGACAACGACCTGGTGGTGCTGGAGGACCCGAAGAACAACTTCATCGCCCAGCAGGTCCTCCCGCTGTACAACACGGCCAAGATGACGGACAAGGCGAAGGAAACACTGAACGCCGTGTCGAAGGTCCTCACCACCGAGGACCTGATCAACCTCAACCGCGCGGTCAGCGGCAGCCAGAAGCAGAACCCCAAGGACGCTGCGGCGGCCTGGCTCAAGGAAAAGGGACTGGTCCAGTAACAGGGTCCGTCCGGATCCATCTGACGTACGACGGCGGCTGCCGGCGTCCCCCTTCACGGGGAGCGCCGGCGGCCGCCGAGCCGTTTTCTGACAGGGGTGTCCTGCCTGTGACGGCCGGACACCCGTGTGAGGCAGATCTCGGCGGAAGTACATCCCCCATATGGCATATTTGATGGATGGCAGAATTCAAGCAGTCCACCAAGCTTCATAATGTCCTCTACGACATCCGTGGACCGATCCTTCAGGCCGCCCAGCAGATGGAGGCAGAGGGGCACCGCATCCTCAAACTGAACATCGGAAACCCGGCCCCCTTCGGGTTTGAAGCGCCGGACGCGATCCTGGTGGACATGATCCGCCACCTGCCCCATGCCCAGGGCTACAGCGATTCCCGCGGCATCTTCTCCGCCCGGACAGCCGTTTCGCAGTACTACCAGACCCGCGGGATCCAGAACATCCACGTGGATGACATCTACCTGGGCAACGGCGTCAGCGAACTCATCACGATGTCCCTCATGGCGCTGCTGGACGACGGCGACGAAGTCCTGATCCCCACGCCCGACTACCCGCTGTGGACCGCCTCCGTTGCCCTGGCCAGCGGCCGGCCCGTGCACTATCTCTGCGACGAGGACTCGGGCTGGCAGCCGGACCTCGAGGACCTCGAAGCCAAGATCACGCCGCGCACCAAGGGCATCGTGGTGATCAACCCGAACAACCCCACCGGCGCCGTCTATCCGGAAGACACCCTCAAGAAAATCGTCGCCCTCGCGGAGAAACACGGACTGGTCCTCTTCGCCGACGAGATCTACGAGAAGATCCTCTACGAGGACGCGGTCCACGTGAACATGGCCAGCCTCACCGGCGACGACGTCCTGTGCCTGACGTTCAGCGGCCTCTCCAAGGCTTACCGCGTGTGCGGCTACCGGGCCGGGTGGATGGCCATTTCCGGGCCGAAAAAGGATGCCGCGGACTACCTAGAGGGCATCAACCTGCTGGCGAACATGCGCCTGTGCGCCAACGTCCCTGCCCAGCATGCGATCCAGACGGCGCTTGGCGGGTACCAGAGCATCAATGACCTCATCCTGCCGGGCGGGCGCCTGCTGGAGCAGCGGAACAAGGCCTATGACATGCTCAACGCCATTCCGGGGGTCAGCACCCAGCAGGCCCGCGGCGCCATGTACCTCTTCCCGAAGCTCGATCCGGAGGTCTACCGCATCCGCGACGATGAGAAGTTCGTCCTGGACCTGCTGCGCGAGCAGAAGATCCTGGTCTCCCATGGCCGGGCCTTCAACTGGGTCCGTCCGGACCACTTCCGGATGGTCACCCTCCCGCTCGTGAAGGACCTGGAAGAGGCCATTAACCGCATGGCGGACTTCCTCAGCCGGTACAAGGGGAACTAGCCTGAGCTCAGCAGCGCGGCGCGGACGGTGGTCCGGCGGTCCGAACGGAGGCTGCCCGAACCGGAAAGAGGCTTGGCATGGCAGACGTCGTGAAATTCAAGGAGCACCCCGCGGACACCCTGATTGCGGGCAAGGGCTTCAAGCTGAAGGACACGGATCCGGACGCCACCCCGGGCTACCCGGGGGACAAGTCCGACGGCGAGGCGCTGCTCGACGACCTGGATGACAACCTCGCGCTGCTGCAGGAGCAGCTTTTCGCCGAATCGCGCTTCGGCGGCACCAAACGCATCCTGCTGATCCTGCAGGCCATGGATACGGCCGGCAAGGGCGGGATCGTCACGCACGTCATGGGCGCCATGAACCCGCATGGCGTCCAGATGAAGTCCTTCAAGGCACCCACCGCCGAAGAGAAGTCCTACGACTTCCTGTGGCGGATCGAGAAGGAAGTGCCGGCCGCCGGGATGGTGGGCGTCTTTGACCGGTCCCATTACGAGGATGTTCTGATCCACCGCGTCCACCGCTGGGCAGACCCGAAGGAACTCGAACGCCGGTACAACGCGATCAACGAATTCGAGGCCCGGCAGACGGCCGCCGGCACGAAGATCGTCAAGGTCATGCTCCATATCAGCCGGGACGAGCAGAAGCAGCGGCTGCTGGCCCGGCTCGACGAGCCGGCCAAGCTCTGGAAGTACAGCAGCAATGACCTCAAGGAACGCGCGTTCTGGAGCGACTACATGGACGCCTACCAGAAGGCCTTCGAGAAGACGGGCACCGAGATCGCCCCGTGGTACGTCGTCCCGGCGAACAAGAAGTGGTACGCCCGGATCGCCGTCCAGCAGCTGCTGCTCGACGCGCTGGAGGGCCTCAAGCTGGAATGGCCGGTTCCGGACCTCGACGTCGCGATGGAACGGGAACTGGTCGAGCGCTCCTGACCGGCCGGCGCCGGCTAGCCGGCCTGTGAGGGCTGGTCGCGTGCCGCGGCCAGGCGCTTCCGGGCCCCTTCCAGCCACTGTTCGCAGCGCTTGGCCAGCGCCTCGCCCCGTTCCCACAGCGCCAGCGACTCCTCAAGGCTCGCGCCGCCGGTTTCGAGCCGGGTGACGATGCCGACGAGCTGCTCCCGTGCCTCCTCATAGCTGAGGCCCTCGATGTCGGCGTTGGGCTTTGTTTCTGCTGTCATGGCGTGCTGCTCCTTGCTGGGTCCCGCAGGACGGATCGTTCGGGTGGGAGGGCCGGGTGGGTTCTGTACTGCCGGTGGCGCCGGGTCATTCTTCGGCGGGTTCCTGGCCGCCGGTCGACTCCGCGGTGAACCGGCCTCCGGCCACGCGGACGGTCAGGGCGGTGCCCGACGGCGCCTGGTCAGGGTGCCGCACAACGTCCCGGCGGGTTCCGGGAGCCGTGCGGCCGTCGGCAAGCTGCACCACGGCGTATCCCCGGTCAAGGGTCTTCTGCGGCGAGAGTGCCCGGACCTGGGCCTTGAGGTGGACCAGCTGGTCGGCGGCCCGGACGACGGCGGTCGTGACCGCCGCCTGCGAGCGGCCCTTGAGCCGTTCGACGTCGTCGTGGCGGATGCTGACCATGACCTCGGGGGAGGCCAGCACGGGGCGGGAGCGCAGCGACGCCAAGCGGTCGGCCTCACGTTCCACCAGGCGGGTCACACCGCGCCGGAGCTGGTCCCTGGCCTGACGCACGCGGGCGAGCTCCTCGACAACGTCCGGGACGATGCGCTTGGCGGCGTCGGTCGGCGTGGAGGCGCGCAGGTCCGCGACATCGTCAAGGATCGGCCGGTCCGCCTCGTGGCCGATCGCACTGACCACCGGTGTGGAGGCACCCGACACCGCCCGGACGAGTTCCTCGCTGCTGAAAGGCAGCAGATCCTCCAGGGCACCGCCGCCGCGGGCGATGACAATCACGTCGACTTCGGGATGCGCATCCAGTTCGCGCAGCGCGGCGATGACCTGCGCGACGGCGGTGTTGCCCTGGACGGCCACTTCACGGATTTCGAACTCGACGGCGGGCCAGCGCAGCGCCGCGTTGCGCAGCACGTCCTTCTTGGCGTCCGAGTTGCGGCCGGTAATCAGGCCGATCCGGTGGGGGAGCAGCGGCAGGCGTTTCTTGCGGGCGTCGGAGAACAGCCCTTCCGCGGCGAGGGCATGGCGCAGGCGCTCGATCCTGGCGAGCAGGTCGCCGAGGCCCACCGGCCTGATGTCCTTCACGGACATGTTCAGCCGCCCCGTCTTGAGCCAGAATTCGGCCTTGAGCAGTGCCACCACCCGGGACCCGCGCTCCAGCGGGATTTCCTGGCGGTCCAGCACATTGGTCCAGGCGGAAGCGGGGAGGGAGATCTCGGCGTCGATGTCCCGCAGCGTCAGGTAGGCGTTGGTGCCGCGCCGGTTCAGTTCGATGACCTGGCCTTCGACCCAGGCGGAGGGGGCGCGGTCGATGTGCATCTTGAGTTTCTGGGACAGCAGCTGCAGCGGCCAGGGGTTGTCCGGGCTGGTTTCCGCTGCCGTGGCCGGAACCGTCGTGGCTGCCGCGACCTCCTCAGACATGCCGACGTCCCGGGGCGGAGATGGGCTGGTGCATATGCGTGGGTGTCCTTTGCCGGGGCGGGGCTGTCAGCAGGTGCGTCCCCAGCGACTGCGCGTCAGGAAAGGCCACCGGCCGGCAACTCGAACTTGTCGGTTTCAACTCTATCCATAGCTTTATCATCGGGGGCCGACTTTATCGTTCCGCAGGCCGCCCCCGTAGGATGGACACTAACCCCCCAACCACCTAGGACTTCTCGTGCGCACTCTTGTCTCGGCCGTAGCCGTACTTATCGGGCTTGTCCTGACGGCTGTCGCTGTTCCGGCCATGTGGGTGGACCGCAACATCGTCCAGGAGGACGGCTTCGTGGCGTTCACTGCGCCGCTGGGCAAGGACCCTGTGTTCCAGGAGCGGCTGGCTACGGCCGCCGTCGGCAGTCTCGGTGCGGAGCAGATCCCGGAAGCGCTCAGCGGACTCGTCACGCCTATTCTGGACAGCGCGGCCCGGTCTTTGACAAGCATGCCCGGCTACCCGGATGCCTGGACCGAAACGCTGCGCAAAAGCCATGAGCTGAATTTCGCCGACCCCAGCGCACCGCCAACCGGGACTGACACTGCCACGTCGCTGACACTGGACCTGGCGCCCCTCGTCGGTCTCGTGGCGAAGCAGGTGGCGGATGCCACCACCCTGCCGCTGGAGGCGCCGGAGCAGCTGCTGATCACGATCGGGCAGCCCGAGCACCGGCAGCTCCTCGACCGGGTGTCCGCGTTCGCGCCGATGGGCTACGCCCTGGCCGTCGGCGCCCTCATCGCCTTCGCACTGGCCTTTGTGGCTGCCCGGCGGCGCTGGACTGTCCTTGCCGGCATTGGAATCGGTGGCCTTGTGCTGGCAGGCGCATGGAAGCTGGCGGCCGACGCCGCCGGGAGTGCCGTGACGGCAACGAACAGCGGCAACGAGGTCGCGGAGATCTTCAAGAGCGAGTTTGTCGCCGCCGCCAGTGCAAGTTTCGGACAATGGATCCTGGTGGCCGCCGTGGTGGGCGGCGTCCTGCTGGCAGTCGGGCTTGTGGTGCGCGTCGTCGGCGGCCGCCGCGCCTGAGCGCCCGGCGCCGCGCCTGCGGTCGCCGCCCGATCGGCGGCCCGTCCAACACCGGTAGCATTGGGGCATGACTTCCACTGCTGTTTCCATTCCGATGCCAACCGTTCCGCGCCGGCGGCGTACGCCGGAAGAAGTCCTGGCTGCAGCCCCCGTCGACGGCCCGAAAAGGGTCCTGCTCGCCGCCCCGCGCGGCTACTGCGCCGGCGTCGACCGTGCGGTCATTGCGGTGGAAAAAGCGCTGGAGCACTACGGCCCGCCGGTCTACGTCCGCAAACAGATCGTCCACAACGTGCACGTCGTCAGCTCCCTGGAGGAAAAGGGCGCCATTTTCGTGGACGAGACCGACGAGGTCCCCGAGGGCGCGCTGGTGATCTTCTCCGCCCACGGTGTCTCACCCGCCGTCGTGCAGTCCGCGGAAGACCGCGGGCTGCGGACCATCGACGCCACCTGCCCCCTCGTGACCAAGGTGCATAAAGAGGCAGTGCGCTTCGCAAAGGACGACTTCGACATCCTGCTGATCGGCCATGACGGCCACGAGGAAGTCGAAGGGACCGCCGGCGAAGCCCCCGAGCACATCCAGATCATCAACGGCCCGCACGAGGTCGACAAGGTCACGGTCAGGGACCCGGAGAAGGTTATCTGGCTCTCCCAGACCACCCTCAGCGTGGACGAAACCATGGAAACGGTCCGCCTGCTCAAGGAGCGGTTCCCCACCCTGCAGGACCCGCCCAGCGACGACATCTGCTACGCGACGACCAACCGCCAGGTGGCCATCAAGAAGATCTCACCCCAGGCCGAGCTCGTGATCGTGGTCGGATCGGCCAACTCCTCGAACTCGGTCCGGCTCGTGGAAGTGGCGCTGGAATACGGCGCGAAGGCCTCGTACCGCGTGGACTTCGCCAATGAGGTGGACGAATCGTGGTTCGAGGGCGTGGCCACGGTCGGTGTGACCTCGGGTGCCTCGGTCCCGGAAGTCCTGGTCAAGGACGTCCTGCGCCTGCTCGCCGACTACGGATACGGCGCGGTCGAGGAAATTGTCACGGCCGAGGAGGACCTGCTCTTCTCGCTGCCGAAGGAGCTCCGCGCCACGCTGAAGCAGGCCGGCGACGTCACGCGCGCCCTCGGGGGCCGCGGGACACGCCCCGCCCAGACCTCCTAGGCGGGGCGCACCAGGTCCTACGCACAACGTCCGTCCTAGGCGGCGGACTCCTGGTCCTCCTCGCGCGAATCGTCCGGGGCTTCGTCCGCTGGCCGCCCGGACCCAAGCTCCGGCCCGTTCCCGGGCTGCAGCTCGGGGGCGGCCACGGAACGAGGCGTCACCTCGACGGCCGCGGGGGTGGCCAGCCCGGTCGCATCCAGGGCATTGAGCTTGCGTGCGGTCGGCAGCACCCGGGCCTCCAGCGTGCCCACCATGGAGTTGTAGCGGTCCACGGATGTCTTGAGTGAGGCGCCGAGCTTGGTGACATTCTCGCCGAGCGTTCCCATCCGCTCGTAGAGCTGGTGGGCCAGTTCGAAGAGCTCCCGCGCGCTGTCCGTCAGGACGTCCTGGCGCCAGGTGAAGGCGACGGATTTCAGGACCGCCAGCAGGGTTGAGGGCGAGGCCAGCACCACGTTCCTGGACAGGGCGTAGTCCAGCAGGGCCGGGTCCGCCGAGAGCGCGGCCGCGAGGATCGACTCGGCCGGCAGGAAGCAGACCACCAGCTCCGGGGAGTTGCCCGGGATGTCCCAGTACTTCTTGTTGCTCAGTGCGTCCACATGGGCCTTCAGGGCCTTGGCATGGGCCAGCAGGTGGGCCTGCTGCCCGCTCATGGACTGCGCGTGCGCCAGCCCGGGTGCCGATGCTCCGAGTTCCTGCGCTGCAAGATAGGCCGCGAGCGGCACTTTGGCATCGACGACGAGCTGCTTCTGGCCGGGGAGCTGCACGACGAGGTCAGGCCGGATACTGCTTTCCGGCCCGGCCCCGTGCTGCTGGCCGCTGTGAACCTGCTCGTGAAAATCGACATGGCGCAGCATTCCGGCAGCCTCGACCACCCGGCGCAACTGGACTTCCCCCCACTGGCCGCGGGCACTGTTGGACCGCAGCGCGGACTCCAGGGCATGGGTTGAGCGCAGCAGCTGTTCGTCCGACAACCGGGCTTCCTGCAGCTGCTGGGCCAGCTGCCCGTACTGCTCCAGGCGGTCGCGCTCCAGCAGCGACACCTGATGCTGCACCGCGGTGAGCTTCTCCGCCACCGGGGCCAGGGCCCGCAGCACGCTGCCGTCCTGGTTCCGGGACTCGCCCAAGTCCCGGTTCTGGGCCGCCAGCAGGCGCCTCTCGGCGTCGGCCGCGGCGAACTGCGCGCTGACCTCAGAGAGCCGGGCCGACACGGCGTCGAAGTCCTCCTCCACGGCGTGGGTGCGGCGCCGGATCAGCAGAAAGACCACGGCGGCGCCGGCGACCGCGCCGACGAGCAGCATGAGCAGGGCAAGAATCAGTGCAAAAGCGTCCATGCCTTCACTGTGGCATGCCCCTCCGACACTTTCCCGCCGACGCCCTGCGGGCGGCGGACCAAGTGGTGGACGAACGGCGCACCTCCCGGCGAACCAGCCCGTCGCAGGGGACCCCGGCCGCAGCAGGTAGAATTAGTACTCGTGGCTCTTACTATTGGCATCGTCGGACTGCCCAACGTCGGCAAATCAACTCTTTTCAACGCACTGACCCGCAACCAGGTGCTCGCAGCGAACTACCCGTTCGCCACGATCGAGCCCAACGTCGGTGTGGTCAACCTGCCGGACCCGCGGCTTGCCAAGCTGGCCGCCGTCTTCGGATCGCAGCGCCTGCTGCCCGCCCCAGTGTCCTTCGTGGACATCGCCGGGATCGTCAAGGGTGCGTCGGAAGGCGAAGGCCTGGGCAACAAATTCCTCGCCAACATCCGCGAAGCCGAGGCCATTGCCCAGGTTATCCGCGTGTTCGATGACCCCGACGTCATCCACGTCGACGGCAAGGTGGATCCCCGCTCGGACATGGAGATCATCAACACCGAGCTGATCCTGGCTGACCTTCAGACCATCGAAAACGCCATTCCCCGGATCGAAAAAGAAGTCAAGATCAAGAAGCGGGACGCCGCGGAGCTGGCCGCCATCAAGGCAGCGCAGGCCGTGCTCGAACGTGGCGACACCATTTTCGCCTCGGTCAAGTCCGACAAGCTGGAAATGGAGCACCTCAGGGAGCTCAGCCTCCTGACCGCCAAGCCCATCATCTACGTCTTCAATGCGGACGAGGGCATCCTGGGCAGCCCGGAGAAGCAGGAAGAACTGCGCGCCATGGTGGCCCCGGCGGACGCCATCTTCCTCGACGCCAAGCTCGAATCGGACCTCGTCGAACTCGACGAGGAAGAGGCCCGCGAAATGCTGGAGATGAACGGCCAGGACGAATCCGGCCTGGACCAGCTGGCCCGCGTCGGCTTCCACACCCTCGGGCTGCAGACCTACCTGACCGCAGGACCCAAGGAAACCCGGGCGTGGACCATCCACCAGGGGGACACGGCCCCGCAGGCGGCCGGCGTCATCCACTCCGATTTCCAGCGGGGGTTCATCAAGGCCGAAGTCGTCTCCTTCGACGACCTTATCGAGGCCGGGTCCATGGCGGAGGCGAAGTCCCGCGGCAAGGTTCGCATCGAAGGCAAGGAATATGTCATGGTCGACGGCGACGTCGTGGAGTTCCGCTTCAACGTGTGACAGATTGATGAATTCATCAAGTAATTAAGGATTAACTCGAGAAGCCCCGATTTGAGAATCGGGGCTTTTCCTGTGCCTGGGGACATTAGCCTGCGGTGCGCGGATCGTCAATAGCGTTGGAAGAATTCGTCCGGTGGAAGGACGTCCAATGTTGCAGCTCTGTAACGAACTTTACAGTCGGTCAACTTTCTTCGCCCGGCGCTGAATTTGGGGTTTACGCTACATCCCATGTGAGACGGACCACACTGCCGCTGGGGGAGTGTGGACGTCTGCCCGGTGCCTACGGCCTCGGTCTCATCCACACCACAGAAACAAGGAGGCGGAATGCGCTTCGGTCGTATTTCCAAAGCAGTGGGCGTGGCAGCAGCAGCTGCCCTCGCCCTCAGCGCCTGCGCAGGCAACAGCGGCGGGACAACCCCGACCACTGCTGCGGCAGCAAGCAAATCAGGGGGATCTGCAACAGTCGTGGAAGTGAACGCGTTCAACACGTTCAACCCGAACACGGCTGATGGCAACACGGACATCAACTCGAAGATCAGCTACGCCACCCACTCGGGCTTCTTCTACATCGACAACAAACTCAACGTTGTCCGCAACGAGAAGTTCGGCAAGATGGAAAAGGTTTCGGACAACCCGCTGACGGTGAAGTACACCATCAACGAAGGCGTGAAGTGGTCGGACGGCACTCCCGTGACCGCAGCCGACCTCGTCCTGCAGTGGGCCGCCTTCTCCGGCTACTACGACGACGCCGACCCCGAGGCCAAGACCGGAACGTCCTACTTCTCCTACGCCGGTGACCCCACGGGCATCGCCCTGACGGACTTCCCGGAACTTGGCGAAGACGGCCGCTCCATGACCCTGAAGTACTCCCAGCCGTTTGCCGACTGGGAAATCGCCATTGGCGGCCCCGGAGTGGACATCCCGGCCCACGTCCTGGCCAAGAAGGCAGGCCTGGCCGATGCCAAGGCATTTGTTGACCTGGTCAAGGGCATGCCGCGCGGCGACGCCAAGGCACCCCAGCCGGCCAACACCCAGCTCCAGGCCATGGCGGAGATGTGGAACACCGGATTCGACTCCAAGACCCTGCCGGCCGACCCGGAGCTGTACCTCTCCAATGGCCCCTACATCGTCAAGGGTGTCAACCAGGACCAGTCCTTGACCATGGTCAAGAACAAGGACTACAACTGGGGTCCGGAAGCGAAGCTGGACGAGATCACCGTCCGCTACATCGGTTCCGCTCCGGCCCAGGTGCAGGCGCTCAAGAACGGCGAAGCCGACATCATCGCACCGCAGGCTTCGGCTGACACGGTGGAGCAGCTCAAGGCCCTCGAAAGCCAGGGCGTCACGGTCGAGGTCGGAAACCAGCTGTCCTACGACCACATCGACCTCAACTTCAGCGGCGTCTTCGCCGAGAAGAATGTCCGCGAAGCGTTCATGAAGAGCGTCCCGCGCAAGGACATTGTCGACAAGATCGTCAAGAAGCTGGACCCGGAGGCCAAGCCGCTCGACTCGCAGCTGTTCGTGCCGGACCAGGCCCTCTACACCGAATCCGTCCAGGCAAACGGCTCGTCCGCCTACCAGGATGTCGACATCGAAGGTGCAAAGGCGCTCCTCGCCGGTGCCACGCCTGAAGTCCGCATCATGTACAACAAGGACAACCCCAACCGTGCGGACATGTTCGCGCTGATCAGCGAGTCGGCCACCAAGGCGGGCTTCAAGATCGTCGACGGCGGCCTCGGCAAGTCGGACTGGGGCAAGGCCCTCGGCGACGGCAGCTACGATGCCACCATCTTCGGCTGGATCAACTCGGGTGTCGGCGTCTCCGGCGTTCCGCAGATCTTCAAGGCTGGTAACGACTCCAACTTCAACCAGTTCAGCGACCCGGAAGCCGACAAGCTAATGGACGAACTGATTGTCACCACCGACAAGGGCAAGCAGGATGAGCTGATCAAGCAGATCGACCAGAAGATCTGGGCTTCTTCCTACGGCCTGCCGCTGTTCCAGGCAGTTGGCGTGGACGCGTACAGCGACCGCATCACCGGCGTGAAGTACATGCCGAACCAGACCGGTGTCTGGTGGAACTTCTGGGAGTGGGCGCAGAAGTAGCCGACGACCGCAAGTGATATTTGCTAGCTAAAGGCGTCGGGACCGGGCATTCTGGTTCCGGCGCCTTTCTAGCGACACCCCCTGATGATGGCGGGCCTGCCCCTACATCCGCGGGGAAAAGGCCAAACTCTGCGACCGGTCCGGGCAACCCCTGGGCCCGAATACCGAGGTTCTTTCCGATGGTGACCTACATAGTCCGGCGGCTTATCACCGCCGCCCTCATACTTCTCGGCGCATCCTTCCTGGTGTATCTCCTGACAGCGGCGTCAGGCGATCCCCTGGAGGAATTCCGCGCCAGCAGCGCCCCCAACAAACAGCAGCT
Source organism: Pseudarthrobacter sp. PvP090 (assembly GCF_040547365.1). Classification (NCBI taxonomy): domain Bacteria; kingdom Bacillati; phylum Actinomycetota; class Actinomycetes; order Micrococcales; family Micrococcaceae; genus Pseudarthrobacter; species Pseudarthrobacter sp. PvP090. Next base: position 30,771 of record NZ_JBEPPO010000001.1, on the reverse strand, counting down.
GATGGACGCACGCACCGAGCTGCTGCAGCTGGACACCCCCGCCCCGATCCGCTATTTCCACTGGCTTGGCGGTGCGGCGCAGTGCCTCATCCCGTTCGCCAACTCGTGTGACCTGGGCAAGAACATCGCGGGCCAGCCCATCACCGACGCCCTGGGACATGCCCTGGTCCAGACCCTGACCCTGGTCACCGGGGCCACCGTGCTGGCGATCCTGATCGGCATCACACTCGGCATCATCACCGCCCTGCGCCAGTACAGCACGCTGGATTACGGCGTGACGTTCATGGCCTTCCTGTTCTTCTCCCTCCCGATCTTCTGGGTCGCGGTGCTCCTGAAGGAGTACGGCGCCATCGGGTTCAACAACTTCCTGCGGAATCCCGAGATACCGATCCCGGCATCCCTCGCCATCGGCGCCGTCCTTGGAATCCTGACGGCTGTGACCGTCGGCGGCGAGATGAAACGCCGGCTGCTGATCGGCGGCGTCGCTTTCCTGTTCGCGGCCGCCGTGCTGATGTACTTCTCCGCCACCGAGTGGTTCAAAACCCCGGGGCTGGGCCCGGTGGTCATCGCGATCGCCGGCGTCGGCATTGCGTTCGCCGTGACCCTGCTGTCGGCGGGGCTCAAGAACCGCAAGGCGCTGCAGTCGGCGCTGATCGCCGCCGGGGCCGGACTGGTGGTCTACTTCGTCATCCAGCCGCTGCTCAATGAAGCGACCTTCCTGATGATCGTGCTCCTTGCTGTCGCAGCGGTCCTGGTCGGGCTGGGGATCGGTTTCCTGATGGGCGGCTACGACCGCGGGCAGTCCATGCGGGCCGCCGCCCTGACTTCGTTCCTCGTCGGATTCCTGATCCTGCTGGACCGCTACATGCAGGCATGGCCCACGTACTTCAACAACAGCCGGGTCCGGGGCCGCCCCATCGCCACCATCGGTGCGGGCACCCCGAACATTGAGGGCGATTTCTGGATCATGAGCCTGGACTCCTTCACGCACCTGATCCTGCCCACCATGGCACTGATCCTGATCTCGCTGGCCGGCTACACCCGCTTCACCCGGGCCTCGATGCTGGAAATCATGAACATGGACTACATCAGGACCGCCCGGGCCAAGGGCCTGTCCGAACGGACTGTCGTCATGCGCCACGCTTTCCGCAACGCGCTGATCCCGATCGCCACCATCGTGGCCTTCGATATCGGCGGGCTGATCGGCGGCGCCGTCATCACCGAAACGGTGTTCTCGGTCCGGGGGATGGGCTTCCTGTTCCTGGAGGGCATCTCGCACGTCGACCCCAACCCTGTGATGGGCGTCTTCCTTTGTGTCGCCATCACAGCCATGGGTTTCAACCTCATTGCGGACCTCGCGTACTCCGCACTTGATCCGCGCGTAAGGGTAAAAGCATGAGCCAGCCAAGTCAGCAGGACGAAATCATGGCCGAAGACGCCGGGCTGCCGGCCGCCGGCGTCGAGCCGATCCTCGAAGCCAAGGGCCTGAGCCAGGGGCAGATCGTCCGGAAGCGGTTCCTGGGCCACTCCGGCGCCATCATCGGACTCGTCGTGTTCGCCATCATCTTTGTCACGGCCTTCACCTCGGTCGGCTACTGGGGCATCCCCGGCTGGTGGAAGTACAGCCACGATGAAGTTTCACCCCTGGTCAACGACGGCGTGCCCACCGCCTCGCTGTGGCCGCTGGCCTGGGGCGAACACCCCTTCGGCCAGGACCGGATCGGCCGGGACCTTTTCGCCATGACCATGCGCGGCGCCCAGCAGTCCATCACCGTCATGTTGGTGATCGGCCTCATCGCCGGCTTCATCGGCGTCGTGGTCGGGGCCCTGTCCGGCTACTTCCGCGGCTGGACCGAAGCGATCCTGATGCGCCTCACCGACGTCATCATTATCATTCCGGCGCTCCTGCTCGCCGCAGTGATGGCACAGATGGCCGGCCGGCGGGACTCCGGCGGCTGGTTTTCCGCCTTCGCCAGCAGCAACGGCATCCTGGCACTGGGCATCTTCCTCGGCCTGATCACCTGGGTGGGGCTCGCCCGGTTGATGCGGGGGGAGTTCCTCTCGCTGCGCGAACGCGAATTCGTCGACGCGGCCCGGATTTCCGGGGCCAGCAACGCCCGGATCATCTTCAAGCACATCCTGCCCAACGCCATCGGCGTGTTGATCGTCAACATCACGCTGACCATGTCCGCCGCGATCCTCACCGAAACCGCCCTGAGCTACCTCGGCGTCGGCGTCAAGGCCCCGGACACCTCGCTCGGGCTGCTCATTTCGCAGAACCAGGAGGCTTTCGCCACCCGGCCGTGGCTGTTCTGGTTCCCGGGCCTGTTCATCGTCCTGATCTGCCTGAGCATCAACTTCATCGGCGACGGCCTGCGGGATGCGTTCGACCCGCGCCAGAAGAAGTTCAACGCCAAAAAGGCCAAGGACGCCGGCAGCCATCCCCTCGAAGCGTCACCCGTCACCGCGTTCGACGGAACCAAGGACGACTAGGTGCCGGCCCCCCGCAGTGCCCGCACGGCTGAGCTACCGGGCGGCAACCGACCAGTAGCTGGCCGCGAGCAACAGGACGACGACGGCGGCCGCCGCCCAGCGGTAGGTCACTTTCACCGGTGTGGTGGCGGCATCTCCGGCAGCCAGTTCGCCGCTTTCCACCAGGCCATGCCAGCGCTCGCGCACCAGCCGGGCCGCCTGGCCGGAGTCCGTGGACTTCAGGTCCCCGGGCCGCACGGACTGGCCGGGGCCGTACGTGGTTGCCGGCAGGCCGCGGAGGTCCTCCGGGCGGGCATTGCGCCCGCCCCAGATGCCCGGCGCCGGGGCCGCCCAGGCCACGTAGCTCTTGCGGGCCGTGACCAGGGTGAGGGCAAAGCGGGTGTCGACATGCACCAGGGCCTCCCACGGCACATGGATCGACCGGAACGGGTTCTCCAGGGTGACCCCGCCGTCGTGCACCACGACGGCGGGCATCCAGAACAGCTGCCAGCCCAGGAACGCGACCAGCAGCAGCGGTGCCGTTCCGGCCAGCGCCGCCGGGCCGGCGGTGACCGCCGTGACGACGATGCCGAGAGCGGCCACCGCCCAGGACAGCCAGGCAAACCAGGCGTTCGTTCGGGCCTTGAAGATTTCAACGGTTCCGGCATGCGGCGCAGAGCTCATGCCCCCAATAATTCAGTATTCCGAGCCGCAGCACTAATCCCCGGTGGACCCGCGGCCCGGGTGGAAGGAAAGCCCCATCATGACTGACTTCATCACCCTCGATCCGGCCGTCACCCCGGCTCCGGGCAGGAACGAACCCGTACTCGAGGTCCGCAGCCTCAGCGTCGACTTCGGCGTGGACAAAAAGTGGGTGCCGGCCGCCATCGACTTGAACTATGAGGTGCGCGCCGGCGAAGTGCTCGCGATCGTGGGGGAGTCCGGCTCGGGCAAGAGTGCCAGCTCGATGGCCCTGCTGGGACTGCTGCCGAGCAACAGCCGTGTGACCGGAAGCGTCAAGCTCGCCGGAAAGGAGCTGCTGGGGACGGACGAGGCCAACATCCGGGCCGTCCGCGGCAAGGAAGTCGCCGTGATCTTCCAGGAACCCATGACCGCCCTGAACCCGGTGTACACCGTGGGCGCCCAGATCGTGGAGACCGTCCGGCTGCACAGCGAGGTCTCTCCCGACGAGGCCCGGCTGCGCGCGCTGCGCATGCTCGAGCTCGTGGAGCTGCCGGACCCCGAGAAAGCCTTCCGGTCCTACCCCCACCAGCTCTCCGGCGGCCAGCGGCAGCGCGCCATGATCGCCCAGTCCCTGTCCTGTGATCCCAAGCTGCTGATCGCCGACGAGCCCACCACGGCGCTCGACGTGACGGTCCAGGCGGAAATCCTGGACCTCATGCGCAACCTGCGGAACAAGCTGGACAGCGCGATCGTCCTGATCACGCACGACATGGGCGTCGTGGCCGACCTGGCCGACCGGATCGCCGTGATGCGCCGCGGCGTCATCGTGGAAACCGGGACCGCCGCCGAGATCTTCCACAACCCCCAGCACGCATACACCAAGGCCCTGCTGGCCGCCGTGCCGCACCTGGGCCAGGGCGGCGCTGACTCCACCGAGGAAGTGGACGTCACCGCAGCCCTCGCCGCCGCCACCCACGCCGAACTGAGCTCCATCCCGGAAGAGCAGCTGCTCCGGCGCGAGCGTGAAAACGCCGCGGCCCTGGCCGCCGCGGAAGCCGCCAAGCCGAAGGGGGACCCGGTACTGGAGCTCACGGACGTGGCGATCGAATACCCCAAGCAGGGCCGCGTGCCGGCGTTCCGCGCCGTGGAGGGCGCCAACCTGGTGATCTACCCGGGCCAGGTTGTCGGGCTGGTGGGGGAGTCCGGTTCCGGCAAGACAACCATCGGGCGCGCCGCCGTCGGCCTGCTGCCGGTTGCGGCCGGCACCATGAAGGTCGTCGGCCAGGACATTTCCGCAGCCAAGAGGAACGGCCGGCAGCTGCACGAGATGCGCCGCCACGTCGGCATGGTGTTCCAGGACCCGTCGTCGTCGCTGAACCCGAGGCTGCCGATCGGTGAGAGCATCGGTGAGCCGATGTTCCTGGCCAGGGTGGCGAAGGGCGCCGAGCTGCAGCAACGCATCGAGGCGCTGCTGGACCAGGTGGAGCTCCCGCGGAACTACCGCAACCGGTACCCGCACGAGCTCTCCGGCGGGCAGAAGCAGCGGGTGGGCATCGCCCGGGCGCTCTCGCTCAAGCCGAAACTGATGGTCGCCGATGAGCCGACTTCGGCCCTGGACGTGTCCGTGCAGGCGAAGGTGCTGGACCTGTTCCAGAACCTGCAGAAGGAGCTCGGCTTTGCCTGCCTCTTCGTCACCCACGACCTCGCGGTCGTCGACGTGCTGGCGGACCGGATCTGCGTGATGCAGCGCGGCCGCATCGTCGAGCAGGGCACCCGGGACCAGATCCTGCGCAATCCGCAGGAGCCCTACACCCAGCGGCTCCTGGCCGCCGTGCCGCTGCCGGACCCGGAAAAGCAGCGGGAGCGCCGCGAATTGCGGGCCCAGCTTCTGGCGGCTGAAACGAGTTAGACCTCCATAACCGGGATGGTCCGGCCGCGAATATTACCAGCCGGTAGCGTGTGACTTGAAATACATCGCGCTTGACGCTTACGGTCACGCTTTTGTCGGGTCACGGTTTGGCAACAGCGTTCCACCATCCGGACAACCTGGGGTTAGGCTAGTCACATATGTAGGCCACGTCACAGGGGATATCTCTGTGCCTGCCTGCGGGGAAGCATAAGTCTTTCCCTCACGAACTCCCACAACTCATAGGAGGCGGAATGCGTTTTTCGCGCACTTCCAAAGCACTGGGCATGGTGGCTATCGCCGCTCTCGCCCTGACCGGATGCGGCGCCGGAGGCGGCACCTCAAACGGTGCCAGCCAGGCTGCCGGCGACCCCAACAAGGTCATCGCCGCTTACAGCAACGAACCGCAGAACCCCCTGATGCCGGCCAACACCGGCGAAGTCTACGGCGGCCGCGTCGTCGAGCTCCTCTTCGAAGGCCTCACCAGCTACGACCCCAGTGGCAAGTCGGTCAACGCCCTGGCCGAGTCCATCGAATCCCCGGACGGCCAGAACTACACGATCAAGGTCAAGACGGGCACCAAGTTCACCAACGGCGAGGAAGTCACCGCCAAGAGCTTTGTTGATGCCTGGAACTTTGCCGCGCTGAGCACCAACGCGCAGGGCAACAGCAGCTTCTTTGAATCCGTCGAAGGCTACGACGCCGTCAGCGCCACGTCGAAGCAGATGGGAGCGGACGGCAAGGAAACCGAGGTACCCGCCCCCACCGCCCAGACCCTCTCCGGCCTCGCCCTGACGGATGATTCCACGATCACGGTCAAGCTGACGCAGCCGGAAGCCGACTGGCCGCTGCGCCTGGGCTACTCGGCCTTCATGCCGCTGCCCGCCGACGCCCTCAAGGACCCGAAGGCGTTCGGCGAGAACCCGGTCGGCAACGGCCCGTACAAGATGGAGAAGGAGGGCGCCTGGCAGCACGACAGCCAGATCGCCCTGGTCAAGAACCCGGACTACAAGGGTGCACGCGAAGCCAAGAACGGCGGCGTGACCTTCAAGTTCTACACCGATCCGGCCCCGGCCTACACGGACATCCAGGCCAACAACCTGGACGTCACGGACGTTCTGCCGACGAACGCCCTGAAGACCTACACGATGGACTTCCCGGAGAACAACCTGAACAAGCCGTACGCCGGCAACTCCACCCTGAACATCCCGGGCTACCTGCCCGAGTTCCAGGGCGAGGCGGGCCAGCTGCGCCGCCAGGCTCTCTCCATGGCGATCAACCGCGACGAGATCACCAAGGTCATCTTCTCCGGCACGCGCATCCCGGCCAAGGACTTCACGTCCCCGGCTGTTGACGGCTACAACGAAAATGTTGCCGGTTCCGAGGTTCTGAAGTTCGATGCCGCCAAGGCGAAGGACCTCTGGACGAAGGCTGACGCCATCAGCCCGTGGCCCGCAGACAAGACCCTGCAGCTCGCGTACAACACCGATGGTGGCAACAAGGAATGGATCGACGCCGTTGCCAACAACTTCAAAAACAACCTGGGAATCAAGGCCGAAGGCCAGCCGTTCGCCAAGTTCGCCGAAATCCTGAAGCTGCGGACCGCCAAGGAGCTGCCGGGCCTGACCCGCGCCGGCTGGCAGGCCGACTACCCGTCGCTCTACAACTTCCTGGGCCCGCTCCTGAAGACCGACGCCAGCGCCAACTACGAGGGCTACTCGAACCCTGAGTTCGACAAGCTCCTCAACGAAGGCCTGAGCGCACAGTCCACGGACGACGCCAACAAGAAGTTCACCCAGGCGCAGGAGATCCTGTTCAAGGACCTCCCCAACCTGCCGCTGTGGTACTCCGCACGCCAGGCTGTCTGGAGCCAGAATGTCAGCAACGTTGACTCCGGCTGGAACGGCGTTCTGCAGTACTGGGCCATCACGGCCAAGTAGTTCCCGAGTTCTGCGGAACTCATTTCCACATCACTAAAGCTTGGGGGTCCGGCCTTGCCGGGCCCCCACATGCTTGAAACCGGCAGGAAGCTGTCCCATGATTCCCCTTCGTTCCACCATCTCACCGGAGGCGCTGCTGTGATCCAGTTCATCCTCCGGCGCCTGCTGCAGGTCATTCCGGTATTCCTCGGAACCACCCTGCTCGTCTACTTCATGGTCTTTGCCCTTCCGGGCGACCCCATCCGCGCGCTCTTCGGCGACCGCCCGCCGAGCGAGGCGGTCATCGCGCAGCTGCGCCAGCAGTACAACCTGGACGAGCCGTTCTGGGTCCAGTACGGGCTGTTCCTGAAAAACCTCTTCACCTTCAACCTCGGCGTCGACTTCACCGGCCAGCCGATTGCCGACACCCTGGCGCGCGTCTTCCCCGTCACGGCGATGCTCGCCATCGAAGCCCTGATTATCCAGGGCGTCTTCGGCATCGCCTTCGGACTCGTCGCCGGCCTGCGCAAGGGCGGCATCTTCGACAGCACGGTCCTCGTGCTGTCACTGGTTGTCATCGCCATCCCGACCTTCGTGCTCGGCTTCGCGCTGCAGTTGCTGGTCGGTGTCCAGCTGGGGTGGGCTAAACCCACAGTCGGGTCGAATGTCACGTGGGGAAGCCTGATCCTTCCCGCGGTGGTCCTTGGCATGGTCTCCTTCGCCTACGTGCTGCGCCTGACGCGCGCGTCCGTCATCGAGAACATGAACGCCGACTACGTCCGCACGGCCACCGCCAAGGGCCTGTCACGCCGCCAGGTGGTCATGACCCACGTCCTGCGCAACTCGCTGATCCCCGTCATCACCTACCTCGGCGCGAGCCTGGGCGGCCTGATGGGCGGCGCAATCGTGACCGAAGCCATCTTCAATGTCCCCGGCGTTGGCCAGAAGCTTTACCAGGCCATTCTCCGGAGTGAAGGCCCCACCGTCGTCGCCATTGTGAGCGTCCTGGTGCTGGTCTTCGTTCTCGCCAACCTGTTGGTCGATCTGCTGTACGCCTGGCTTGACCCGAGGATCCGCTATGAAAACTAATCGAACATTCGAGCACTTTGTTGCCCCGGTCGAGGAAACCCCTCTGCTGGCAACGGATGCCGTCAAGGTCGACGAGGCCCCGCTGAGCCTCTGGGCAGATGCCTGGCGCAAGCTCCGCCGTCGTCCGCTCTTCATCATTTCCGCCATCATGATCGCGCTGATCATCGTGGTGGCCGTCTTCCCCGGGCTCTTCACCCAGGTTGCCCCGGACAACGGCTGCGAGCTGGCGAACTCCAACGGTGCCCCCACCGAAGGACACCCGCTGGGCTTCACCTTCCAGGGCTGCGACATCTACTCGCGCATCATCCACGGCACTCAGGCATCGCTCATGGTCGGCGTGTTCTCCGTGATTTCCGTGCTGATCATCGGCGTCACCTTCGGCGCCCTGGCCGGCTTCTTCGGCGGCTGGGTGGATACATTCTTCGCCCGCCTCGGCGACATCTTCTTCGCCCTGCCCATCGTCCTCGGCGCCCTGGTCCTCACCCAGCTCCCGCTAATGCGTGAAAACCGGGGAGTCTGGACCGTGGTCTTGGTCCTGGTGGTGCTTGGCTGGCCGCAAATGGCCCGCATCACCCGCGGCGCCGTCATCGAGGTCCGCAACGCCGACTTCGTGACCGCGGCCCGATCGCTCGGTGTCTCCCGGGTGGGATCCCTGGTCAGCCATGTGCTCCCGAACGCGTTGGCGCCGATCATCGTGCTCGCGACCATGGAACTCGGCGTCTTCATCGTCGCCGAAGCCACGCTCTCGTTCCTGGGAATCGGCATGCCCGGCTCTGTGATGTCTTGGGGCAACGACATCTCGGCCGCGCAGTCCTCCATCCGCACCAACCCGGCTGTTCTGCTCTACCCGGCAACAGCCCTGTCCATCACGGTGTTGAGCTTCATCATGCTGGGCGATGCCCTCCGTGATGCCCTCGATCCGAAGAGCCGTCAGCGATGAAGGAGGCAATCATGACAACGACCGACGTCACGATTCACGAGGCCGGAACCACGGCCGACCGGCCACTGCTGGAAATCCGCGACCTCGCGATCTCCTTCAAGACCGGCAGCGGCGAGGTCCAGGCCGTGCGCAACGCCCACCTGACCATCATGCCCGGCGAGACGGTCGCCATTGTGGGCGAGTCCGGATCCGGCAAGTCGACGACGGCGCTGGCCGCGATCGGGCTGCTGCCCGGCAACGGCCGTGTCGCCGGCGGGCAGATCCTGCTCGACGGTGAAGACATCTCGCACGCGTCCGAGAAGCGCATGATCGAACTGCGCGGCAACATCATCGGCATGGTCCCGCAGGACCCGATGTCCAACCTGAACCCGGTCTGGAAGATCGGCGACCAGGTCAGGGAGACGCTGAAGGCCAACGGCCGCCCCAGCGGCCCGGAGGACGTCGCCAAAGTCCTGGCGCAGGCCGGCCTGCCGGACGCCGCCCGGCGGGCCAAGCAGTACCCGCACGAGTTCTCCGGCGGCATGCGCCAGCGCGCGCTGATCGCCATCGGCCTGTCCTGCCAGCCCCGCCTGCTCATCGCGGATGAGCCGACGTCGGCCCTGGACGTCACCGTGCAGCGCCAGATCCTGGACCACCTGGAAAAGATGACCTCGGAACTGGGCACCTCCGTGCTGCTCATCACCCACGACCTCGGCCTGGCCGCGGAGCGTGCCGACAAGGTCGTGGTCATGTACCGCGGCAACGTCGTCGAGGCCGGTCCGTCCCTGGAGCTGCTGCAGAACCCGCAGCACCCCTACACGCAGCGGCTCGTGGCCTCGGCGCCGTCACTGGCGTCCCGGCGCATCCAGGTGGCCAAGCAGCTCGGCGTGGCGACGGACGAGCTGCTGGCCCCTGCCGAAGCCGTTGCCGTTGAACCGTCGATGACGGAAGACGTGCTGCAGATCCAGAACCTGAGCAAGGTCTTCAAGCTGCGCTCCGGGTTCGGCAAGTCGACCGACTTCACCGCCGTCGACGACGTCTCCTTCAACGTCAAGCGCGGGACCACGACGGCGATCGTGGGCGAGTCGGGATCCGGCAAGTCCACCGTGGCCCAGATGGTGCTGAACCTGCTGGAGCCGACCTCCGGCAAGATCATCTTCGACGGCGTCGACACCTCCGCGCTGAACAGCAAGGAGATCTTCGCGTTCCGCCGCCGGGTGCAGCCGATCTTCCAGGACCCCTACGGTTCCCTGGATCCGATGTACAACATCTACCGGACCATCGAGGAGCCGCTGCGGGTCCACAAGATCGGGGACAAGGCCAGCCGCGAGAAGAAGGTCCGCGAGCTGCTGGACCAGGTGTCGCTGCCGCAGTCCACCATGCAGCGGTACCCGAACGAGCTCTCGGGCGGCCAGCGCCAGCGCGTCGCGATCGCGCGTGCCCTGGCCCTGGATCCCGAGGTGATCATCTGCGACGAGGCCGTGTCCGCCCTCGACGTGCTGGTACAGGCGCAGGTGCTGAACCTGCTTGCGGAACTGCAGTCCCGGCTGGGCCTGACCTACCTGTTCATCACCCACGACCTCGCGGTGGTCCGGCAGATCGCCGACCACGTGTGCGTCATGGAGAAGGGCAAGCTGGTGGAGACAGGCTCGACCGACGACGTCTTCGACGCGCCGCAGCAGGAATACACCAAGGCGCTGCTCCATGCCATCCCGGGCGCGCGCCTGATGCTGCCCCCGGAAGTTGCCTGAGCTGTGTGAACCGGCTGAATGAGCCTGGCTGTTTGAACCTGGCTGAGCGAACCCAGCCGACATGACCCCGGAGCCGGTGTCCGCCCCCGGGGTGGACACCGGCTCCTGTCGTATCCGGTCCGGGCGGCCCGCCTGCTGGGTGGTTCTCCTGGCCAGCCGCTGTCAGCGGTTTGCCGCGGACCCTGCCTGCCCGGGGTCCGGCGCCCGGAACCCGAAGCCGCCCAGCCGCTGTGCCAGCAGCACGCCCAGGGCGGCGTGCCCCTCGGGAGCCATGTGCACGCCGTCGGCCATCAGTTTGGTGAGGTTGTGGCGCGTCAGCCAGTCCCCGACGCCCACAAAAGGAATCGAATGCCTGGCGGCGACAGTGCCCAGCAGCGCGTCCACCTCTGTACGGCGCCCGCCGCCGTCGGCGGTGCCGCGGGCAAGGGTCCCGATCATGGCCAGCCGGGCCTCGGGGTAGCGCTGCCGGACGCTGGCGATCAGCCGCTCGGCGTTGGCTGAGATCTGCTGGTCCGTTGCGCCGCGGGAGGCGTCGTTTCCGCCGCCTTCAATGACCACGAGGGGCGGCGATCCGTAGGGGAGCAGCCAGTCGCCGCGCTGCAGGGCATCGATGTAGTTGCCGGTCGCACCGTTGGAGGCAACAAATCCCGTGCCGCCCCGGCCGCAGAAGTGGACCTTGTACCCCAGGCTGGCCAACGCCGTCCGGGGCCACGAAAACATGGGTTCCGACTGGGAATCGCCGATCAGCACGGCTGTCCGGGCGATGTCCTCCACAACCACCTCGTTGCGGCCGCTGGCGGGATTCCGGTAAACGCTGCCCGCCGGCATGCTGCCCGGCGTCGGAGTCAGTTTCCGGTTGCCGTTCGTGCCCGCGGCCATCGGCTCGCCGGGAGCCCCGGCGGGTGCGGGAGCAGCCTGGCCGTAGATGCCGCCCGCCGCGGTGGCGCCGGCGTCGGCGGTGCGGGTGGAGGGTGTCTGTCCGCAGCCGGCAACCAGGATGCCTACGGCGATCATCGGTGCGACCAAACGGGACAGAGCCGAGGTGTTGCGCATTGATGTCTCCGTGCTGGCTGCTGCTGTCAGAGCAATGATGGGGCATGGACGCCGGAAAATCCAGTGACTTTACTCACACGCGGGGCGCGGATCTCCCGTCCTGACTACCCGGCCGGTATGCCGCGAATGAGGGATTTTAGGCCAATAAATGCCCTAGCGTTTAGAATGGATGAAGGTGCCCTGTGCCAAAGGGGCGTAACCGTCGTGCGTTCCGGTTGGAAATGTCGCGATACAACAGCTGACTTCACCACTGAATCGAGCAATAACGCATGTCTGAAACCACCACCAACACCGCGGTAGCCACTGCATCGCGCAGTGACCTGCGCAACGTCGCGATCGTGGCCCACGTTGACCACGGCAAGACCACCCTGGTCGACGCCATGCTCAAGCAGACCAACTCCTTTGCTGCCCACAACCACCTCGAAGACCGGGTCATGGACTCCGGTGACCTCGAGCGTGAAAAGGGCATCACCATCCTGGCCAAAAACACCACGGTGGCCTACAACGGACCGTCCTCCAAGGGCGAGACCATCACCATCAACGTCATCGACACCCCCGGCCACGCCGACTTCGGCGGCGAGGTCGAGCGCGGCCTGTCCATGGTCGACGGCGTCGTTCTCCTCGTTGACGCCTCTGAGGGCCCGCTGCCCCAGACCCGCTTCGTCCTCCGCAAGGCCCTCGCGGCCCACCTCCCGGTGATCCTGCTGGTCAACAAGACCGACCGCCCTGACGCACGGATCGAAGAAGTTGTGCACGAGTCCATGGACCTGCTCCTGGGCCTGGCCTCCGACCTCGCCGACGAAGTTCCGGACCTCGACCTGGACAAGATCCTCAACGTCCCGGTCGTATACGCCGCCGCCAAGGTCGGCCGTGCGTCCCTCGAGCAGCCCGCCGACGGCTCCGCCCCGGACAACGAGGACCTGGAACCGCTGTTCCAGGCCATCATCGAGCACATCCCGGCGCCGACCTACAACCCGAACGGTGTCCTCCAGGCGCACGTCACCAACCTGGACGCCTCCCCGTTCCTCGGCCGCCTGGCGCTGCTGCGTATCTACAACGGCACCCTGCGTAAGGGCCAGACTGTTGCCTGGGCCCGCGCCAACGGCGAGCTGAAGAACGTCAAGATCACCGAACTGCTGGCCACCAAGGCGCTGGACCGCGTCCCGACCGAGTCCGCCGGCCCCGGCGAGATCGTCGCCGTCGCCGGTATCGAGGAAATCACCATCGGTGAGACCCTGACCGACGTCGACAACCCGCAGCCGCTGCCGCTGATCACCGTTGACGATCCGGCCATCTCCATGACCATCGGTATCAACACCTCGCCGCTGGCCGGCCGGGTCAAGGGCGCCAAGGTCACTGCCCGCCAGGTCAAGGACCGCCTGGACAAGGAACTGATCGGTAACGTCTCCATCAAGGTGCTCCCGACCGAGCGCCCGGATGCCTGGGAAGTCCAGGGGCGTGGCGAGCTTGCGCTGGCCATCCTGGTCGAGCAGATGCGTCGCGAAGGCTTCGAGCTGACCGTCGGCAAGCCGCAGGTTGTCACCAAGATCGTCGACGGCAAGGTCCACGAGCCGATGGAGCACATGACCATCGACGTGCCGGAAGAGTACCTCGGCGCCGTCACGCAGCTCATGGCTGCCCGCAAGGGCCGCATGACCAACATGGCGAACCACGGCACCGGCTGGTGCCGCATGGAGTTCATCGTTCCGGCCCGTGGCCTGATCGGTTTCCGCACCAAGTTCCTCACCGACACCCGCGGCGCCGGCATCGCAGCGTCCATCTCCGAGGGCTACGAGCCCTGGGCCGGCCCGATCGAATACCGCACCAACGGTTCGATGATCGCCGACCGCGCCGGTGTTGTGACGCCGTTCGCCATGATCAACCTGCAGGAACGTGGCTCCTTCTTCGTCCGTCCCACCTCCGAGGTCTACGAAGGCCAGATCGTCGGCGAGAACTCCCGCGCCGACGACATGGACGTCAACATCACCAAGGAAAAGAAGCTCACCAACATGCGTGCCGCTTCCTCCGACACCTTCGAGAACCTGACGCCCCCGCGCGACCTGACCCTCGAAGAGTCGCTCGAATTCGCCCGCGAAGACGAGTGCGTCGAGGTCACCCCGGAATCCATCCGAATCCGGAAGCTCATCCTGGACGTCAACCAGCGCGCCAAGTCCAACCGCGCCCGCGCGAAGGTCTAGTTTCCGCGTCCTGCGCTGAAACCACGGATCGTTTGTGACTAAGAGAGCTGCCGGCGCGGCAGGCGGTATTGCCGCCGCCGTGCCGGCAGCTCTTTTTGCTGCCCTCGCAGGCACGGTGCTGCACGGGCAGGATTTCCAGTTTGCGGGCGTCGAGGTGCCGTGGGGTGCCGCCGCCGCGCTGGTGCTGCTCGGCTCCGTTGAGTTGTGGCTCGGCGCCGCGTTCCGTTCCGCGCTCCCGACGGCGGTCTGCGGCGCGCTCTGTTACGCGCTGGCCGGCTGGTGGTCCACGCTGGAGAACGGAAAGCGCCTGATCATCGGTGACCTGGCCGGGAACCTGTGGATCTACGGCATCGCGGTGGTCACGATTGGCATGCTGGCCTGGTGCCGGCGCTACCGCCCGGACAAGGCTTAGGCGTCTCCCGCCCCTTCTTCGCCCCCCGCCCCGGGGGACATGCCCAGTCTTCGCGCCCAAGAGTGGACATAATGGCAGCATGTCCATCCGCTGCGCGTGCCGTGGGACATGCCCGGTCTTCACTCCGCCCGCAGCCGGGGACATGTCCACGCCTCGCGCGCTGCCCGCGGACATGCCCATTGCCGGCCGCAGGTGTGCACCATCCCGGACGCGGAAGATGTCCACACCCGGCCCGGTCCGCGGGGCATGCCCTTTTGCACATAGCGGGGCCCGGCCCTGTTCCGGCCGGAGGTTTCGGCGCCACGATGTCCGCATGGTCAACATCATGGAAGTACTTTCGAAGTACGACGGCGTCGCCCGCGCCAAACACCTCGCTGCCGCAGGCGTCTCGGACTTCCAGCTCAAGTCCGCACTGGCCCGGGGCGCCGTTTCCCGGGTGGCCCGCGGCGTATACGCGGTCCCCGGAGCCGATGCCCAGCTCATAGCCATCCGGTCGCTTCCGGCGGAGCCCGCATGCGCCACCGCGGCGCAATTCCAGGGCCTCTGGGTACTCGAGCCGCCCGGGCAACCTCACATTGCGGTTTCCCACAGCCGCAGCTATCCGGGCTTCATATGCCATCGATCCGCCGCGCCGCCCACCCTTCTGGACACCGTTGTTCAAAGCCTGCGATGCCTGCCGGAACTCGACGGCCTCGTCATTGCCGAGTCAGCCGTCGTGGTCAAAGGCTTAGGTCTCGCGGGGCTGCGGCAGCGGCTGTCCGGGCGCAACGACGCGAGGGAGCGCCGGATGGTGGACAGGATCGTGCCGCAACCGCAGTCCATCATGGAGTGCATGGCACGGTACTGGCTGCGGAGGGCAGGGTTCCATGTGGAGTCCCAGGTCAACATCCCCGGCATGGGCCACCTTGATCTCATGGTCGACGGCCGGCTCGGCATTGAGACCGACGGGGCAGGCTTCCACATGGACCGGACGAGCTTCGAGGAGGACCGGCGCCGCTGGAACGTTACAACCCGGCTCGGCGTCCCGACGCTTGTGGTCAGCTACCCGCTGCTCCTGAACCGGCCCGATGAATTCATCGCCATGGTCCGCGACGCGCTCAACAGGATCTCCGCTGCGGCCTAGCACTGGACATGTCCTCCTGGATTGCGGTTCACCCGCTGCACCAAGTCCAGCGTTGGCAGCCGCCACTGGGCATGTCCAGCGTTCGCCGGCACGACCCCGGGGACATGTCCGGCGGGCGGCGTGGCCAATGGACATAGTGGGTATATGCCCATTGGCCGAAGCCAGGGGAGGGCATGTCCATCGGGAGGGGGGGAGGGGGAGATGGGAGTTGGGAGGTGGTGCGGAGTGCCGGGCGTTCAATGCTCAGTGCTGCTGGCGCGGGGCGCGGCGAGGCGGTGGGGGCGGGACCTGTTTGGCGGCCACCACTAGCGGCAGCGGGATCACGACGTCGGAGCGCCGGGTGCGGATGGTGCAGCCTTCCGTGGTGCGCGCCACCAGCTCGCCCAGGGCGTCCGTCAGCCCGCCCTCAATCCGGTACCGGACCACCACCCGGGTGCCGGGCTCAGCGGCGGCCAGGAACTCTTGGGGCGACGGCTTCGAGGAACTCACCCGTTCATACTAGGTCGGTTGGATCCCGGAGTGCGGACCCGTGTGACGCCCGGCTAGGTTCGCGGGAACCGGCTGGGAGATAATAGGCTCAGAAGTCAGCAGCCCGGCGCTCAGGCCGGGAGCAGTATCCGGCATCCGCCGGAACCAACGTGGAGAGGCCAGGGACGTGACGTACGTAATCGCGCAGCCGTGTGTAGATGTCAAGGACAAGGCATGTATTGAAGAGTGCCCCGTCGATTGCATCTACGAGGGTGAGCGTTCCCTGTACATCCACCCCGACGAGTGCGTGGACTGCGGGGCCTGCGAACCGGTCTGCCCCGTCGAGGCCATTTACTACGAGGATGACACCCCCGAGGAATGGGCCGACTACTACAAGGCCAACGTGGAGTTCTTCGACGACCTGGGGTCCCCGGGCGGGGCCGCGAAGGTTGGCAACACCCACACCGATCACCCGATGATCGCCGCCCTGCCGCCGCAGAACCAAGAGAACTAGGGCGGGGCGTCGGTGACTTCTGCGCTGCGCAGCTTCGGCCTCAGCCTGCCCGACTACCCGTGGGAAGCCCTGGCGCCGTATCTGGCCAGGGCTGCCGAACACCCCGGGGGAGTCGCGAACCTGTCCATCGGCACCCCGGTGGACGCCACTCCCGCAGTGGTGCAGGAGGCCCTGCGCGCAGCCGCGAACGCTCCCGGTTACCCCACGGTCCACGGCACGGCCGGACTTCGCGAAGCCATCGCGGCGTGGTTTGAACGCCGCCGCGGTGTGCCCGGGCTGGATCCGCAGGACATCATGCCCACCGTGGGCTCCAAGGAACTCGTGGCCTGGCTCCCGTTCCTGCTCGGCCTCAAGCCGGGCGACGTCGTCGTCCGCCCCACCGTCGCTTACCCCACCTACGACATCGGTGCCACGTTCTCCGGTGCCGAGCACATCGCTGCCGACGATCTCGATGAGCTCGACGCCGCCACCCGCGCCCGGGTGCGGCTGGTCTGGGTCAATTCCCCGGCCAACCCCACCGGCAGTGTGCGCGACGCCGGATCCCTGCGCCGGATCGTCCGTCAGGCCCGTGAGCTCGGCGCGGTCGTGGCCTCCGATGAGTGCTACGCCGAACTCGGCTGGGGCGAATGGGACGTCCAGCGCGGCGGCGCCGCGGTGCCCAGCATCCTGGACCCCCTCGTCGCGGAGGGCTCACACGAGGGCCTCCTGGCCGTGTACTCGCTGAGCAAGCAGTCCAACCTGGCCGGCTACCGCGCCGCCTTCGTCGCCGGCGACCCCGCCATCATGGCGAACCTCGTCAACAGCCGCAAGCACGCGGGCATGATCGTCCCGTACCCCGTCCAGGAAGCCATGCGGGTGGCCCTCGGCGACGACGCCCACGTGCAGGCGCAGAAGGACCTCTACCGCGGCCGCCGGGACCGGATCGTGCCGGCACTCGAGCGCTTTGGACTGACCATCCACGAATCCCGGGCCGGGCTCTACCTCTGGGCCACCGCGGGCGAGGCCACCTGGGACACGGTCGGCCGGCTCGCGGACCTCGGAATCGTCGTCGGCCCGGGGGTGTTCTACGGCGACGCCGGCAACGGATTCATCCGTGTCGCGCTTACGGCCAGCGATGAGCGGATCGACGCCGCAGCCTCGCGTCTGGCCACGGGGCCGTAACAATGCTGTGACACGTGCCACAACTGATGCGTTTTGGGTAGTCGCGGGTGGCCTTGGATTAGTGCCACCCGGAAACTGCCGGTAGTTTTTAACTGACTATCAATGGTGGCTTTCCACAAGAACGCAGCGCAGCCGTTGGAATCCGTGACTAAAACAGGTTCCGTGGGCGGCTTCACCAGAAGTTGGACCAGCTTTCTACAGAGGCCCCGACGCCTCAGAGGAGACTCCATGACTGAGACCACCAGCGCAACCCTGCGCCATGCAGGCGGCGAGCTCGAACTTCCGCGCATCCAGGTTGTAGAAGGAAACGAAGGCTACGACGTTTCCAAGCTGCTGAAGCAGACCGGTGCCGTTGCCTTTGACCCCGGCTTTATGAACACCGCGGCCACCACCTCCGCCATCACCTACATCGACGGCGACGCCGGTGTCCTGCGGTACCGCGGCTACCCGATCGAGCAGCTCGCCGAGCACTCAAGCTTTCTGGAAGTCTCCTACCTGCTGATCTACGGCAACCTGCCGACCGCCACGGAGCTGGAAGCGTTCGACCAGCGGATCCGCCACCACACCCTGCTGCACGAAGAGCTCAAGGGCTTCTTCAGCGGCTTCCCGCGCGACGCCCACCCGATGCCGGTGCTGTCCTCGGCCGTGTCCGCGCTGTCGACGTTCTACCAGGACTCGCTGGATCCGTTCAACGCCGAGCAGGTGGAAGTCTCCACCTACCGCCTGCTGGCCAAGATGCCGGTCATTGCCGCCTACGCCCTGAAGAAGAGCATCGGCCAGCCCATGCTTTACCCGGACAACTCCCACAACCTTGTGGAGAACTTCCTGCGCCTGAGCTTCGGACTCCCGGCCGAGCAGTACGAGGTGGACCCGGTCGTCGCCAAGGCCCTGGACCTGCTCCTCATCCTGCACGCTGACCACGAGCAGAACTGCTCGACCTCCACGGTCCGGCTGGTCGGTTCCTCCAACGCGAACCTCTTCGCCTCCGTGTCCGCCGGCATCAACGCCCTCTTCGGCCCGGCCCACGGCGGCGCCAACGAGGCCGTGCTGAAGATGCTGCGACAGATCCAGGCCGACGGCACCAAGCCCGAGGACTACATGGAGAAGGTCAAAAACAAGGAGGACGGCGTCCGGCTCATGGGCTTCGGACACCGCGTCTACAAGAATTACGACCCGCGCGCCAAGATTGTCAAGGCCACGGCCCACGAGATCCTCACGAAGCTCGGCGGCCACGACGAACTCCTGGAGATCGCCCTGCGGCTCGAAGAGAAGGCCCTGAATGATGACTACTTCATCCAGCGCAAGCTCTACCCGAACGTAGACTTCTACACCGGCCTGATCTACAAGGCCATGGGCTTCCCGGAAAAGATGTTCACCGTGCTCTTCGCCATCGGCCGCCTTCCGGGCTGGATCGCTCAGTGGCGCGAGATGATCAGCGATCCCAACACCAAGATCGGCCGTCCGCGCCAGCTCTACATCGGCGAACCGGAGCGCAACTACCCCTCGGTGTAGTTCACCAGAATCACAGCAGTTCGACGCCGGCCGCGCACCTTTCGGGGGACGCGGCCGGCGTCTTCTTGCGTCCTGGGACGGTGCCTGGACGGGACTTTCGGGTATCGACGCAGGTGGGGAGCCCTTCCGCCGGTGTGGCCCGCCGGCGTTGGGGCACATCCGTGCTAAAAAAGACTAATGCCCAAATTTGTCGACGCCGCTTTGCGGCGCCAGGAAGTGGTCGAAGCGGTCTTCCGGATCGTCGCAGCAGACGGACTCGAAAGGGCTTCCCTCCGCGAAGTCGCGGACGAGGCGGAACTGGCGGTCGGATCGGTCCGGCACTACTTCGCCAGCAGCGACGAGCTCCTGGCCCACTCCTTCGGGGTCGTCGTGGACCGGGTGGTCCGCCGGCTGACGGCAGCCGATGGGCGCCTCGCGGAGGCGCAGCCCGGTACCCCGGAGCACCACGAGGGTGTATTAACCCTGCTGGGTGAATTTCTCCCCCTGGATGAGGAGCGCGCCGTCGACGCCTGCGTCTGGATGGCGTTCAAGGCCGCGGCCAGGACCAAGCCGTTCCTGGCCCCGGAAGCCGACCGGAGCCACCGCGCCGTGGCCGCGATCGTCGGGCGGCTCGTCATGGAACTGTCCGCCGGGGCCGGGGCCGGGGCCGGGGCCGGGTCCGAGACGGCCGGCACCGACGCCGCCGTGGTGCAGCAGCGCCTGGTCACGGAGGCGGAACGGCTGCTGGCCACCCTTGACGGGCTCACCATGCACGCCCTGCTGCAGCCCGAATGGATGACCGCGCAGATGTGCAGTGATGTGTTGGAGTCCCACCTCAACGGACTGGGCAGCTACGCTGGCAGACATTAACGTGCGTTAACTTGGGGAATACACTGGAAACGTACGTCTTGCCAAGGAGGCAATTGGATGCACCACACAGGCGGGCCGGGCTGGCGGATCACGATGGACACTTCGGGTCCCATGCTCATTGCACTGTACGTTCGCGACGCCGCTGGCCTGGACACCGCGGGGCACCCGGCACTCTGCCACGCGGCACCGAAGATCCGGCCCGCGGACCACACGCACCTCATTTCGGAGGTGGGCGGAATCAATGCGCTCAAGACGGAGTGGGAGGCCTGGTGGGAACAGCTCCTCAAGGCGCATCCCGAGATGTCGCCGGAACTGGGTCCGCCCGGCTTCCGCGCCTTCAGTAATTCCCCCGCCCTCCGGCGTGTGCTGCAGGCGCATTTCGGTGCGGCACTGTCCTGGGCCAGGGAACGCCGGGGTGAATACCTGGCCCTGGAGGCGGAGCGCGAAGCCGCCGGCGGGGTGCAACTGCTGCAGGACATGGTGGACGACCGGCTGCTGGAGGTGGGGCGCGCCGCCAATGACTTCAACCTGACCATCATCGAGCTGCCGCTCGCCGAACCGCGGGCCTGGTACCTGGAGCCGGACAAGATCATCATGAGCTCCGACCTGCTCTCCCAGCCGGAACTGTTCCGCAGCTATGTGCAGCCGGTAGTGGACCTGCTGGTCTGAGCTGGCCGGAGCCTGAGCCACCGGAGGGGCGGGCAAACCCTGCTACTGCGCCGGTGCCTCGGCGACGGTGACCCTGACCTGTCCCGACGGAACCTCGGCGGCCTGCCAGCCGTTACGGTCCTGCCGCGTCCAGCTGCGCCCCTCCGCCTGGACCTCGGTGATGGAGAGGGCCTTGGCGTTGGCGACGGCCCACTGCGCCACGGCCCACGCCCGGTCGCCCTCGGCTTCCAGCACGAGGGTGCGGCCCTCCGTGGACGCCGGGACCGCGCCGAAGTCGGAGGTGAGGCGTTCCTGCACGGCCGCAGGGTCGCCGGCTGCTTCGGGGTCGCGCAGCGAACAGTCGAGGCCCGCGGCGGTCTGGCCGGTCAGCGACGAAGCGAAGGCGCGCGCCATCACCTCGTGCCGGGCGTAGGCATCCGGGTAGGCGGAGCGCTGGACCCGCTGCGCGGCGTCGGTGATTTCCAGCGCCTGGTAGTCCGGGACCTTCACCAGGGCATCGTAGAACGCGTTGCTCGCGTGGTACGGGTCCATCACCTGTGCCGTGGTGCCCCAGCCCTGCGACGGGCGCTGCTGGAAGAGCCCGCGGGAGTCCGGGCCGGCCTGGTCCCCGTGGCCGATGTTCCGGATCTTGGACTCCTGCATGGCGGTGGCGATCGCGATGCTGGCCGCCCGGGCCGGGAGCCCGCGGCGGACGGCGACAGCCGTAATGAGCCCGGCATTGGCCGCCTGGTCGGTGGCCAGCTGGGCGCTGCCGCCGCCCGCGGCCGTGCACCGTTCGGTGATGAGGACTTCCGAGCGCTCCACGAACGCCACCGCCGTGTAAACCCCGCCCGCGACCATGACCAGGGTAAGCAGCAGCACAATCCGACGGCGCCAGGTGCCTCTGCGTGCCACGAAACTACTCCCTCGGGCCCTTCCGGGGCCGGTCCTTGCTGTTAACGGTTCTGCTGTCCGCACCCAACCTTAGTTGGCGTGCAGGGCCTCGTTGAGTTCAACGGTCTGGCCCTTGCGCGGGAGCACCTCGACCTCACCGGTGGAGGAGTTGCGGCGGAACAGCAGGTTGGGGACGCCGGAGAGCTCCACGGCCTTGACGATCTGGCTGGTTTCTTCGCCGTCGGCGTCCTTGGCACCGACCACGCGGACGCGGGTTCCTGCCGTGACGTAGAGGCCGGCCTCGACGACGGAGTCGTCGCCGATGCTGATGCCCACGCCGGAGTTGGCGCCCAGCAGCACACGCTCGCCCAGGGAGATCTTTTCCTTGCCGCCGCCGGACAGGGTGCCCATGATCGAGGCGCCGCCGCCGACGTCGGACCCGTCGCCGGCGACCACACCGGCGGAGATGCGGCCTTCCACCATGGACGTGCCCAGGGTGCCGGCATTGAAGTTAACGAAGCCCTCGTGCATGACCGTGGTGCCCTCAGCCAGGTGCGCGCCGAGGCGGACGCGGTCGGCGTCGGCGATGCGCACGCCGGAGGGGATGACGTAGTCGACCATGCGGGGGAACTTGTCCACGCCGTAGACGGTGACGGCGCCGCGTTTGCGCAGCCGGGCGCGGGTCAGTTCGAAGCCCTCGACGGCGGCGGGCCCGAAGTTGGTCCACACCACATTGGGGAGCTTGCCGAAGATGCCGTCCAGGTTGATGCTGTTCGGCTGGACCAGGCGGTGCGAGAGCAGGTGCAGGCGCAGGTAGGCGTCGGCGGTGTCCGCCGGGGCCTCATCGAGGTGGATCTGGGCGAACACGACCCTCTGCTCGGTGCCGCGGTCGGCGTCGGCCCCGGTCGCGGCGATGTCCTGCAGCGACTGGTCCGCGTTCGCAACGTCGCGGAGGCTCTCTGTCGCGGTGCCGAGGGCCGGTGCCGGGAACCAGACGTCCAGCACGGTGGCGTCACCGTCGCCGGTGGCGATCGTGGCGACCCCGTAACCATAGGCGGAGCGGGCGTCAGCGGGCACAGCGGAAGAAGCGGTTTCAGTCATGCCTCCAAGTCTATAGACGGCGCCCGCCCTCCCCGAAACCCGTGACGGCACAGCAGCGGGGGAGCCCAGCGGATAAAGTGGGACGGTGACTGCCCCGGACCTGAACGCACGCCCGAACTCCCGCCCCCACGCCGCCGCCCGCCTGGACCCGCGCCAGGACGTGGCGCTGCTGACCGCCAGGCTCATCGACATCCACAGCGTCTCCGGAGCGGAGAAGGAACTGGCCGACGCCGTGGAGCATGCCCTCCGCTCCGTCCCGCAGCTGGAGCTCGTCCGCGACGGCGACTCGATCATCGCCCGCACCAACCTCGACCGCGCCGAACGGGTCATCCTGGCCGGGCACCTGGACACCGTGCCCCTGCCCACCACGGAGGGCTCCCTCGGGACCGTCCCGTCCTACTGGCCCTCGGGGTCGCCCGGCGAGGGCATCCTTTACGGCCGCGGCGCCACGGATATGAAGGGCGGTGTCGCGGTCCAGCTGGCGCTGGCCGCCGGGCTGTTCGACGGCGGCGCGGAGCCGGACAAGGACGTCACCTTCGTCTTCTACGACCACGAGGAAGTCGAAGCCGTCAAGAGCGGGCTCGGCCGGCTGGTGCGGAACCACGGCCACCTGCTGGGCGGGGACTTCGCGATCCTGCTCGAACCCACGGACGGGACCGTGGAGGGCGGGTGCAACGGCACCATCCGCTTCGAAGCGACCACGGTCGGCGAAGCCGCGCATTCGGCCCGGGCGTGGATGGGCAGCAACGCGATCCACGCCGCCGCGCCGATCCTCGCCCGGCTCGCGGCCTACGAGCCCCGGACCATCACCGTGGACGGCCTGGACTACCGGGAAAGCCTCAACGCCGTGAAGGTCAACGGCGGGACCGCCGGCAACGTCATTCCGGACCGGTGCGTCGTGGAAATCAACTACCGCTTCGCCCCGGACAAAACCCCCGACGAGGCGGAGCGGCATGTCCGCGACCTGCTGCAGGGCTTCGACGTCGTCCGCACCGACAGCGCCGCCGGGGCCCGGCCTGGGCTCAACCACCCCGCCGCCGCGTCCTTTGTCGCCGCAGTGGGGGCCGCGCCCAAACCCAAATACGGCTGGACCGACGTCGCACGCTTCAGCGAACTGGGCATCCCGGCAGTGAACTTCGGCCCGGGCGACCCGCTGCTGGCACACAAGGACAACGAACACGTCGAGGCCGACGCGGTCCGCGAATGCCTGCGGGTCCTGCGGAGCTGGCTCACGGCCTAACACTGGCAACACCGCCGGCAACACAGAAAGCCATGCAGCAGCCAACACAAAAGGTCCGGAACCCCTGGCGGGGTTCCGGACCTTTCTGCGTGCAGGGCAGCCTGGGTGAGGCGCAGGCTGCGCGGCCGGGGAGCTACTTGACCGGGATCCCCGCGACCGGCACGTGCACCACGCCGCCGGCGGCCTTCTTGGAACCGCGCCTCTCGATCCAGATCGCGAGCCGCGAGACCGAGAAGTTGATGGCGATGTAGATCGCCGCGGCCACGAAGAACACCGGGAACAGGTAGTCCGGTCCCAGGAAGTCGGCCATGATCTGCACTTTGCGCAGCAGTTCCTCGTAGGACACGATGTAGCCCAGCGAGGTGTCCTTCAGCAGCACCACGAGCTGCGCCACGAGGGACGGCAGCATGCGCCGGATCGCCTGCGGCAGTTCGATGCTGCGCCGGGAGGCGAAGCTGGTGAGGCCGATCGCGAGGCCGGCTTCACGCTGCCCCTTGGGCAGGGACTGGATGCCGGCGCGGATGATCTCGGCGAAAATCGCCGAGTTGTAGAGCACCAGGCCGGCGACGACGGCGACGAAGGAGCCGGTCGCGAACACCAGCAGCACGAAGAACATCATCAGGACCACGGGCATGCCGCGCAGGAACTCCAGCACAATCCGGGTGGGGATGCGGATCCAGGCGACGTCGGAGATGCGCATGAGGCACAGCACCAGCCCCAGCGGGAAAGCGATGACGGCGGCGACGGCCGCGGCGGTGAGCGTGGCGACGATGCCGTTGCCGATCAGCACCCAGACCTCGGGAATCTGGAAAACGGCCCAGCGTTCGGGTTCGAAAATTCCCTGCTGGGCGAGGATGGAGATCGCCCACCAGAGCAGCCCGGCAATCGCGACCGCGCCGACGATGGAGCCGATCAGGGAGACACGGCGGGCCTTGGGGCCGGGGACGTCGTAAAGGACCGAGCTCATCGGGCGATCGCCACCTTTCGTTCAACCAGGTTGGCGAGGTAGCCAAGCGGGACGGTTATCAGCAGGTAGAAGAAAGCCACGCCGACCAGGACCCACAGCACGGCGTCGCCGTTGGCGTTGGCGAGCTGACGGCCGTAGCCGAAGAGTTCCAGGACGTAGAAGGCGCCTGCCACCGAGGAGTTCTTCACCAGGGCGATGAGGATGTTGATCATGGGCGGGATCACCGTGCGCAGGGCCTGCGGCAGGATGATCAGGGTGAGGACCTGGCTGAATTTCATGCCGATGCTGCGGGCGGCCTCTGCCTGGCCGACCGGGACGCTGTTGACGCCGGAGCGCACCGCTTCGGCGATGAAGGCCGAGGTGTAGGCGCTGAGGGCGATGATGGCGGCGACCTCGAACTGCTGGAACGTCACCCCAAGCCGGGGGAGGACCACGGCGGCGAAGAAGAACGCGATGGTCAGCGGGGTGTTCCGGACGATCTCCACGTACGTCATGCTGAAGCCGCGCAGGGCGGCGATGGGCGAGACACGGGCTGCCGCGAGCAGGGTGCCGAAAATCAGTGCGAAGATCCCCGAGACCACGGACAGGAAGAGGGTTCTGAGAAAACCGTCCACATATGCGGGAAGGTTATCAATGATGACGTCCATAGGTTCCTTAGGCTGCCTTGAGGGAAGTGGAGCGGGAGACGGGAATGGCGGTTGCCGGAGCCGCGTCGGGCGCGAACCCCGGCAACCGCCACACCAGGCTAGTAGCGGTCGATCGTGGGAAGGGCAGGAGCAGTCTTGATGACCTCTCCGGCGGTGTCTTCCCAGGCCTTCTTGTAGGAACCGTCCTTGTCGGCGGCCTCCAGCTGGTCGTTGATCCACATGCGGAAGGCGGTGTCGTCCTTCTTCAGGCCGATGCCGTAGGGCTCCTTGGTGAAGGTCTCATCCGAGGCGAGCTTGAAGGCGTCCGGCTCCTTGGCCACGAAACCGGCCAGGATGACGTTGTCGGTGGTGATCGCTTCAACCTGCTTGTTGCGCAGCGGCTCCAGGCAGGCGGAGTAGGTGGCAGCCGGAACCAGGATTGCTCCGTACTTCTCGACGATCGTGGCGGCCGGCGTGGAACCGGTCACGGAGCAGACGTTCTTGCCCTTGACGTCTTCGGGCTTGGTGATGGACGTGTTGTCCTTGTTCACCATCAGTGCCTGGCCGGCCTCGTAGTACGGGCCGGCGAAGTCGACTTCGGTCTTGCGCTTGTCGTTGATCGTGTAGGTGGCGACAATCATGTCCACCTTGCCCTGCTTGATGAACTGCTCGCGGTTGGCGGAGACCGTCTCAACCCACTCGATCTTGTCCGCGGGGATGCCCAGCTTGGCGGCCATCAGTTTGCCGATCTCGACGTCGAAGCCAACGGGCTTGCCGTCGAGGCCCTTCTGGCCGAACAGCGGCTGGTCGAACTTGGTGCCGATGACGATCTTGCCGGCGGATGACAGCTTGGCCATGGTGGTGTCAGCAGCGAAGCTCGGCTTCTCGGCCACGGGCGGGTTGGAAGAGGAGGTGCTGCCGCCGCAGGCGCTCAGGCTAAGGGCCAGAGCTGCGGACGCGGCAACCAGAAGGGATTTCCTTCGGGTCAAAAATGCCATCATGACATTCCTTTCATTGGACGGCCGCCTTGCGGCGGCCAGGTTGCGAACTCGTCAGGGATCAGTGGGTCAGGAGTTTGGAGAGGAAGTCTTTGGCGCGGCTGCTCTTGGGGTTGGTGAAGAACTCTTCGGGGCTGGCGTCCTCGACGATCTGGCCGCCGTCCATGAACACCACGCGGTCCGCGGCCTTGCGGGCGAAGCCCATCTCGTGGGTGACCACGATCATGGTCATGCCCTCCTTGGCCAGCTGGATCATGACGTCGAGGACCTCGTTGATCATTTCCGGGTCCAGCGCGGAGGTGGGCTCGTCGAAGAGCATGACCTTCGGCTTCATGGCCAGGGCGCGGGCGATCGCGACGCGCTGCTGCTGGCCGCCGGAGAGCTGGGCCGGGAGCTTGGGCGCCTGGTGCCCGACGCCGACGCGCTCCAGCAGGGCCATGGCGTCCTTGTCGGCCTCGGCCTTGGAGAGGCCTTTGACCTTGATCGGGCCGAGTGTGACGTTCTCAAGGATCGTCTTGTGCGCGAAAAGATTGAACGACTGGAAGACCATGCCGACGTCGGCGCGCAGCTTGGCGAGTTCCTTGCCCTCTGCGGGCAGTTCCTTGCCGTCGATCTTGATCACGCCGTCGTCGATGGTCTCGAGGCGGTTGATGGCACGGCACAGCGTTGACTTGCCGGAACCCGACGGTCCGATGACGACAACAACCTCGCCCTTGCGGACATTCAGGTTGATGTCCTTCAGGACGTGCAACTGGCCGTAGTGCTTATTGACGGCATTCAGGGAGACGAGGGCATCGCCGGGCACTTGAGTAGTCATAAGAAGAATCTAGCGAACATCCGCGGAATATGACCGCAATCACTCCGAGTTCCTACAGATCGTGATTCAAGAGATACCTGCAGGTCAGCCTGCCAGCGGCGTCCCCGGGTGCTCTGCGGTGCCGGCCGGGCCATCTTGTGTGGGCACGCGCCCGCCCGCACCGTGCCGGACTGGCGCGGGCGGGGATCCGCGCTAACCTGTGGGCATGAGTACGGAACCGCAGCAACAGGAGGATCCGGCCCCGGCCGGTAGGACAGCCGGAGAGGCAGCCGGCACGTCAACCGGTAAAGCAGCCGGGAAGACCGCCGCAAAGACCGCCGGCGAAACCCGCGACATTCCGGCCCCGGCCGGGATCCGGCACAAGGGCCCGCTGGAGCTGCGGCGCAAAGCCGCCAAGGTCACGATGTCAGACCGGACCCTGCTGGACACCAAGGGGCCCGGACAATTCGTCCACACCGACCCCTGGCGCGTCCTCAGGATCCAGAGCGAGTTCGTGGAAGGCTTCGGCGCGCTGGCGGACCTCGGCCCGGCGGTCAGCGTCTTCGGCTCGGCACGGACCGTGCCCGGCAGCCTCAACTATGAACTCGCCGTCGAGGTGGGGCGCCAGCTGGCCGAAGCCGGGCTGGCAGTGATCACCGGCGGAGGACCCGGTTCGATGGAGGCGGCCAACAAGGGCGCCGTGCAGGGCAACGGGGTGTCCGTGGGCCTCGGCATCGAGCTGCCCTTCGAGCAGGGGATGAACCAGTGGGTGGACCTGGGCATCAACTTCCGCTACTTCTTCGCCCGCAAGACCATGTTCGTGAAGTACGCCCAGGGGTTCATCGTGCTGCCGGGCGGCCTCGGCACACTGGACGAACTCTTCGAAGCGATGGTGCTGGTCCAGACCCGGAAGGTGACCTCCTTCCCGATAGTCCTGATCGGCACAGCGTTCTGGAGCCCCATGCTGGACTGGATCCAGACCACGCTGGTGGCCGAGGGCATGATGTCCGAGGAGGACCTGGACCTGCTGCAGGTCGTGGACGATCCGGCGCTCGCCGTGGAACTCGTGGTGGAAGGCGCCGCCCGGCACCGGAACCCCAACGGCAGCACCACCGGGAACGGGTCCAGCCCCGGGGCCGCCGGCGGCACGCGGGGCTGACGGGCCACCCGTCGGACCCGCCGGCGTCTGGCACGATGGGGGAGTGAGCTTTTTCCTGGTCTTCCTAGCGATTGCGCTCGTCGGCGCCGCTTTCCTCCTCGGCAGCGGCCGGGCGTCGAACTTCTTCCGCGGCCGCCGCGGAACCGATGCCGGTGAACTGACTGCCCTGGATGACGGCTTCGACCAGCCGGTCGCCAACCTCCCGCCGGTGCTGCTGCCGGCCGAGGCGGAGCCGGACGACGTCGACCGTCTCCGGTTCGCCGTGGGCCTGCGGGGCTACCGGATGGACCAGGTGGACCAGGTGCTGGACGAGCTGCGGGACCAGCTCGCCGCCAAGGACCGGAAAATCGCGGCCCTCGGCGCCGCACTCGGACGCCGGCGGCAGGAACCGGAGCAGGCCCCGTGAGCAGCGACCCCCTAAAGGCGCAGGTTCCCGCGGCGGTGCAGCGGCACAGCGGGAGTGAGCCGGCAGGCGGAACCGGCATTTCCGGGCCGCGGGGCCCGACCGCCGCGGCCTGGAGCGGCGTCTCGGCAGCTGCGGCCCGGGCGGCGCGCTGGCCCTGGTGGGTCCAGGTGGGCGGCCTCTATGTCGCCGCCCGGTTCCTCAGTGCCTGCATTTTCATGGCCGCCGCCCTGCACCAGGGCGTGAACCCCTGGTTTCCCGCCAAACCGGATTATTGGTCCTTCGTCAATATCTGGGATGCCCGCTGGTACGGCGAGATCCTCCAGAACGGCTACCCGGAAGTCCTTCCGACCGACGGGGCCGGGAACGTCCAGGAGAACGCCTGGGCGTTCTATGCGCTCTTCCCCGTGCTGGGCCGGGTCGTCGCGGGCGTGACCGGGCTGCACCCGGCGTTCAGCCTGACCCTCATCGCCATGGTGTGCGGGCTGGGCGCGGCGCTGGTCATCTACCGGCTGTTCCGGCACAAGGCATCGCACCGGTCTGCGCTCTGGGGAACGGTGTTCGTTTCCACCTTTCCGGTGGCCCCGGTGCTCCAGGTTCCCTATGCCGAGTCGCTGAACCTGCTCCTGCTGGCCACGGCACTGCTGCTCGTAGTGACACGCCGCTACCTGTGGGCGCTGCCCGTCGTCGTGCTGATGTGCCTGTCCCGGCCGACCGGTGTGCCGTTCGCGGCGATGGCGGGGCTGCTGTTCCTTTACCGGGGGTGGCAGTACTACTTGGCGTCCCGCCGCCCGGCACGCGGGGAAGACCCGGACACGGCGGTCGGCGGGCAACCCGGCGTCGTCCCGCACACCGGCACCCAGCTCTGGTCCCTCGCCGGGCTGACGGCGGTCAGCGGACTGGGAGCACTGATGTGGCCGGGGATCGCCTGGGCTGTCACCGGGGATATCCGGGCCTACACCAAGACCGAAACCGTCTGGCGCGGCCACGACCTGGTGCCGTTCAAACCCTGGTTCGACACCGGCATCCTGCTGTTCGGGCCGGTCCTGGGAGTGCTGGCGCCGTTCGTTTTCGTTGCCCTGTTCACCTTGCTCATGACGTGCCGCCCGGTGCGGGCGCTGGGCACGGAACTGCGGCTGTGGTGCGCCTGCTACATGGGCTACCTGCTGCTTTTCCTGCACCCTCAGACCAGCACGTTCCGGATGCTGCTGCCGTTGTTCCCGCTGGCCCTCGCCGCGGCCCTCATCTCCCGGTCCCGCGCGTACCGCGGCGCGGTGGTGGTCATGTTCGTGCTGCTGCAGATTGTCTGGATCGTGTGGCTGTGGGCCTGGGCTCCGCTGCCCGGCGGAGGGGACTATCCGCCGTGACGGACAGCACCATTGGCGGCTGCTGGCCCGGCATGACGCGGCACGTCGGAAAGTCCAACGATTAGCTACAGCCGCGTTGTTACGCGATAATAGTTGGTAAGCAAGGACAAGAAGCAAACTGAGTATATGGCCCTGATGGCACCCCATCACGGCCGCCGGGCAGCTTGATTGACTAAGCGGACGCAGCCCGGCCGGGCTGGTATGTCACTGGACTAATGGAGGGGATATTCCTTATGGCGGCAATGAAACCACGCACCGGCGACGGCCCGATGGAAGTTACCAAAGAAGGACGAAGCTTGATCATGCGTGTTCCGCTCGAAGGCGGCGGACGGCTCGTGGTCGAACTCA
This sequence comes from Pseudarthrobacter sp. PvP090, assembly GCF_040547365.1. NCBI lineage: Bacteria > Bacillati > Actinomycetota > Actinomycetes > Micrococcales > Micrococcaceae > Pseudarthrobacter > Pseudarthrobacter sp. PvP090. The sequence goes on along the minus strand of NZ_JBEPPO010000001.1, from coordinate 194 downwards.
ATTCCGCTGAAGCTGCCAACCTGAAGGAATGCCTCGTCGGCGTTACCGAATAGCTACACGCACTCTTTGACAGCGGGTGGGGGGGGGGGGGGGGGGGGGGGGGGGGGGGGCCCCCCCGCGGGCGGGGGGGGGGGGGGGGGGGGCGCCCCCCCCCCCCCCCGGGGGGGGGGGGGCCCGGGGGGGGCGGCCGCGCC